>JAFLLC010000010.1:1129-15973 GCA_019162745.1 Deltaproteobacteria bacterium
AATCATAATTTGCTGTCAGCATCTGAGGCTTCACTCGTAGCAAATGCAGAGCGTAAAGCGAATTACCGCACTTGCATTACAGGTGAATATCCAGCTCTCTGTAATCATAATTTGCTGTCAGCATCTGAGGCTTCACTCGTAGCAAATGCAGAGCGTAGAGCTCGGTAAAGATAGTTTTATTGATTAGTTTAGATGGTTATACAATTTGAGAGGATGTTACATGTCTTTACCAGTTTATGAATTCAAATGTTCTAAATGCGATTTCGAATGCCCTGAAGATATTCCATCATCAAGGTTTACAATCCGTATTTATAATTATGACAACAAGATAATTCCGCTACTTAAACAAGATGCGTGGTGTAATAACTGTAATTCAATTGTAAATGCCGAGATAATACCATCGCTCACTGATATAGATAAAGTTGCTGCAAAATTTAGACAATCTATTGAAGGAGTACGTGATTTAGATGAACGATACAATATAGCGTTAAATGCATATAAAAAGGCCTTTGTACAGAATATTGATTACTGGAAAAAATGGGCATTTGAGCAAGACGGAAGGTCACCGCGCTGCTTAAACTGTGGATACACAGTCCGTCCACTTGATACGGCTGAATGCACTGAATCACTAAAAGCTTACATACACCCGGGTTGTGGGGGGTTCATATCACGTCAAGAAAGTGATCTTAGAATTTCATGGAAAATACCAGATGAACCTAATGTGGTGAGGTTTAATGCTGCTGGAATTAATTTAGATACTATTTCACCATCAAACGTTGATTCAGAGACAACGGACGTAAGTAAAAAATCTACCATTCAAAGTTCAGAATTACATAAAAACCCATTTTGGTTACTTGGTGCTACTTCCCGTGATAATCGGAAGCGAATTGTTGAATTAGCAGACATTATGTCACTTGAATTAGACCATGAACTCTGCCAGAAGGCTCGATCCGACCTAATTAATCCTAGGACAAGATTGAGAGTTGAGTTGGGATGGGTACCAGGAGTCTCCCCCAAAAAAGCTACACAACTGATTCAAAAACTATCAGAGGATCCATTGTCACTACGAGAGGAGGATGGTCTCCCGCCACTGTCGCATTCCAATCTTATGGCAGCGGCATTTGAAGCGGTAGGCTCAAATCATTCTCCGAATGACCTTTCTTCATATATTGAAGAGTTGGCTTGTGTAGTTGAAGAAATTTCAATTGACGATGTAATTCGAGATATCAATGAAGACAGATCTATTTCCGGTTTTCCTGAAGTTACAGCATATGACGTTGTTGAATCAGAGCTTTCTGAGATTAAGCGATATTACAAAAATTCCATAAAAAGTGCATTGAATCGCTTGCCACCTTCAGCTCTCGTCGAAACGATGACCCTTGCGGTAGAGAGCGCAACATGTGGAGGAAAGTACCATGCACCTAATTTAATTGATGATCTTGTAGACAATTACGAACTTGAAAGTCAGGATTTTCTCCAAAAAGAGTCTGATAATATAAAGAAATTACTCAGTATAATAAATGAGTCTGCATTAGATGGTGAGCACTATGTAGTACCTTTAGTCGACAAGCTTGAAAAAGTAACCCGCAACTGGGACAAGGTTGCTCAACCAATCCAGCTAAGTGCAAAGGCTCGGGGAACAGAGCATAATTTAAGTAATCAAGTTGCTTACGCAATAAGAAGCTTGGGCATCGACCTATTTAATAATCACAACATGCTTTCGCAATCCAGAAGGATAACTGTCCTTTTGCAAGAGTTATTTGCAGAACTCCCTGAGGTTATAGAAAAGGTCGAGCAAGATGCCGATACTTTAGATGACATCTATCAGCGGCGGAAGCAGTCTGAAAATAAGAATCGTGAATGGGAACGTGAAATTACATATAGTGCAGAAATTGGCGTCGTTTTCAAGGACACATTAAGTATTTCGCCTAGAGGTGTATCATGGAAGGAACAAAATTATCCTCTCGATTCAATAACTCGTGCTCGTTGGGGCGGCGTTAGTCACTCTGTTAATGGGATCCCTACAGGATCTACATATACAATTGCTTTTGGCGATAAATATTCTGAAGCGGTTGTTGAGACAAAACGCGAAGACATTTACTCTAAGTTTACAGATAAGTTATGGCGAGGAGCATGTGGGCGCATTTTGACAGATACTTTGGAGTCCGTTTCTGCTGGTAAAGCGATTTCATTTGATAGAGCTACATTAAAAAATTCCGGAATCGTTCTTATCAAGAGAACGTTTATAGGATCAGATGAAAACGTATTATGTAAATGGGATGATATCAAAATATACACTGATGCAGGTGAATTTTGCATTACCAGCAAGAGTGATAGCAAAACTTACGTGAACTTGTCATATATCAAAATTCCAAATACTCACATTTTGGAGCAAATTATTAGAATGGCCTTTAAACAGCCAGGTCTTCAGAAACTGAGTGAATTGTTGAATTAATATTATTTTTGCCAAAGGAATTGTTTATGGGGCTTTTATCTAAATTATTTGGCGAAAGCAAAGAAGACAAGGCGCTAAAAGAGGCAATGGATACTCGATAATCGTTCTCTACCACCTGAATTATTAACTATTCTGAAATCTGCTTCCCCTCAAAAACTCTCCGCGCTTGCGCTGTCAGATCAACATCCCTATGAAGAGCGGATTGCTGCCTTGTGGCTACTGTGGGGAACTGACAGGATGAAGAACGCCAAACTCCCACATTCAAACGAATCACTGGACTGGATCAAGGATTCCCGCATATAACGAAGCTATTCCCCGACAATCTTGACCAGAACCCGTTTCTTGCGCTTTCCGTCAAACTCGCCATAGAAGATCTTTTCCCACGGCCCAAAATCAAGCTTACCATTAGTCACAGCTACTACGACCTCTCGTCCCATAATAGTCCGTTTGAGGTGGGCGTCGCCGTTATCTTCGTAACTGTTATGCTTATATTGGGAATACGGTTTCTCTGGAGCCAGACGTTCAAGCCATGCTTCAAAATCCTGATGCAGCCCCGATTCATCATCATTTATAAAGATGCTGGATGTGATGTGCATGGCATTGCAGAGCAATAACCCCTCTTGTATGCCACTCTCTTGCAGGCAATCGTCTATAGTTTTGGTAATATTTTGAAACTCGCGCCGGTTTCTGGTCTCAAACCATAATTCTTTACGATATGTTTTCATAGTTAGACCTCCCACTCTTCATGCCCCAGCGGCGACCGATTCAACTCTTCCCGATGATTCCGCCAGGAAGGCATAAAGCCATCCATCAGGGCAACAAAGCGGCTGTTGTGCGATGCTTCCAGCAGATGCGCCATCTCATGAACTACAACGTATTCCAGGCATTCCGGCAGCTTCTTAGCCAGTTCAGTATTGAGTCGTATGTTCCTTGCGCGGTGGTTACAACTGCCCCACCTCGTTTTCATCCGCTGATATAAGGTCTTTTCTACCTTCACACACATGAGCGGTTCCCACTTTGCGATCAATGCCGGGACAACTTCTTTAAGCTTCTCCCTATACCATTCAGCCAGGAGGCCCTGCTTCCGTTCATCACTCGCATCCGGGCGGATATGCAGCACCATCTGGTTATGTTTCAACGACACATAAGCCGCAGAATCTTTCTCCTCCACTTTAAACAGGTAGCGCTTCCCCCACAGATAATGGCTTTCCCGGTCAAGATACTCTCGCGGTGTTTCTCGCACCTGCTCCTGCAGCTTTTGTTGTTGCTTCTTTATCCATCCCAGCTTGGTGATGGCAAATACACGGATATTGTCGAGGGTCATCCGTTTTGGTGCTGAGATTCGCACCCTGCCAGCGGGGGGATAAACACTCAGGTGGATATTCTTGATGTCCTTTTTCACCACTTCTATGGCGATATCACCAAGCTTGATCTGCGTGGCCATCAATATTCCTTCTGATTCTCGATGATAAGGAAGATCCGCTCCACCTCGGCTTCATCCTGTAAAATCCCATACAAAGCGCCTTTGATGACTTGCTCGCGTGCCTGAATACCTCGCCAACCATCGGGACGAGTGTGCTTGACTGTTTCGTCGATCCTGATTGCCAGATTAAGTACATCCTCTTTACTGGCATTCCCATACGCAGGTGATGGATCAGCCACACCGCTCGGAGTGCCAGACGACGCTCCCTGTATGAGGTTGCTATAGAGCGCGCGGCGTCCCGGCGTATCCAGTTGCTCGGGCGTATCCTCAGCCTGCCCCACCTCTACCCTCTTGACCAGTTCGGAAATTTGCCGAAGATATTCTTCATACTCAATGGCTTTTGCCCGGCGAGCGGCAATGATCTCATCCAGCAGAGCTGACATACTTTCAAAAAAGGCCGGGTCATTCAAATGTTCCCTGATGATTCTGCTGCGGACATTGTTTTCGATGGTCTCTGCAACGGCGTTCCGGTCCCCTCTGATACCTTCCGGTAGATTGTTGATAGCTGATGCCATGCCGGTGTTAACAATCAGGTCCAGGAGCGGCATGTTGTCGAAAGGTGAAATCCTCCGTGATTCATCAGCTTCTATGTAGGTGTCTATGAGATGCCGCATGTCGGCTTCGTAGGCTTTCAGGTCCAGGTTTTCGGCGGCAGCGTTGCGGATGATCTCCCGCAACTTGAGGTAGCGATCCAGATCCTTATTGATACGATTGATGTCGGCATCGCTGTACCCAGCCTTGCTTAGTTCATCAGAAATATTGGCATAAGCACGCACCAGAGTAACCGTCGCTTTGTAAAGCGCAGTCCGCTGCGTCTCACGTTCTTTCAGGTCTGACGGTATCTCGGTGTTGCCGCAGAAATAGTGGATATGCTCCAACTCTCCCTTGGGCGGTGCCACCGGTTCGCAGAGCATGGCAATTGCCTCCAGCGCATTGTCCAGCCGTTCCCTTCCTTTGGTCAGACGTTCTTGCAGCAGAATTTCGGGATCGGCACCACCGCAGCTGTGGTCCAGTTCAGAGGTATAAACCTGTAGAGCGCCTGTGCCCTTCTCATTGACCAGGTTTTTAAAGAGGTCCTTGTAGTCCACGATATAGCCGAAGTCCTTATCTTCACCATCAAGTCGGTTGGTTCGGCAGATGGCTTGGAACAGTCCGTGATCCTGCATTTTCTTATCGATGTAGAGATAGGTACAGCTTGGTGCATCAAAGCCGGTCAGCAGTTTATCCACCACCACAAGCAGCTTCATATTGACCGGCTGCTCCTTGAACAGTTTCTTGGCGTGGTCCTCGTACGCCTCGGTGTTGGGCATGCCTGTATTTTTCAGCAACGTGGTGTAGGTGGTATAGATGGATTCCTTGTCTGTCTCAGTGTTCGCGCCGGTATCCTCCAGGGTGATGTCCCGTGCCTGCGGATTGTAGGAGGTGATGACTGCACACTTGCCTTTAAATGGCGTCTTCTGGAACAGCTCGAAATATTTGCACGCCTCGTAGATGCTTGAGGCAACCAGGATGGCGTTGCCACGTTCGTTGGAGAGACGCGGCTTCACGCTAAAGTCGAAGATGATGTCTTCCACCACCCGATCCATGCGGGACCGTGAACTGAGCACATTTTGCATGGTGCCCCACTGTTCACGCAAGGCCGCCCTCTGCCAATCGTTCAGCCCCCTGGTTTTGGCGTCAAACCATGCGTCGATCCTGTCTCCCGAGCCGAGATGTTGGTCGATGTCTCGTGCCTCATAAATCAGGTCGAGCACGACTCCATCCTCCACCCCTTCGCTGAATTTGTAGGTATGGATATAACCGCCGAACACCTCCAGGCTGGTCTGCTTGTCCTGTTTCAGTAGTGGCGTACCGGTAAAGCCGATAAACACCGCATTGGGCATCAGCGCCTTCATGGTTCTGTGCAGCTTGCCACTCTGGGTGCGGTGGCATTCGTCTACGAACACGAAAATCTCGCCTACCGTCGTGCAGGGTTGCGTTTCCAGATCCTTGATGAACTGCTCGAAATCATCCACACCCTTCCTGCCGAACTTGTGCACCAGCGAGCAGAGCAGGCGCGGTGCCGCCTGACCAAGCTGGGTCATCAGGTCGCGTCCGCTGTTAGCGCGGGTCATCGGATGGCTGGCAGCGGTGAAGACCCCTTCGATCTGCTTGTCCAGTTCGTCCCGATCGGTGACGATCACCACGCGAGCATTGGGTTTGTTCTCCAGAATCCATTTAGCCAGCAGCACCATGACGATACTCTTGCCGCTCCCCTGTGTATGCCAGATGATGCCACCCTCACGGCGGTGGATATGCTCCTGCGCTGCCTTGATGCCGAAATACTGGTGTACACGTGGCAGCTTCTTCATACCGCCATCGAACAGCACGAAGTCGTGCATCAGCTCGATCAGCCGTTCCTTACTGCACATTTTGAGCAGATATTTATCCAGCTTGAAGCGGCTGTTGTCGGCCTCGTCCTCTTTCCATTTCAGGAAATACTTCTCTTCCGTCTTGATCGTTCCGTATTGCAGCCCCTCGGAATCGTTACCGGCAAAGACAAGCTGCACCGTACTGAAAAACCATTCGTTAAACTGCGGCTGCTGGTTGGATCTGTTCTGACGGATGCCGTCACCAATTGATGTGCGGCTGTTCTTCAGCTCCAGCACCCCAATAGCGATGCCGTTGACGTAGAGCACCAGGTCAGGCCGTCGTTCAAAGTTACCGCGCAGAGTGACTTCCTCGGCAATAGCAAAATCGTTCCTTGCTGCCTCGTTCCAGTTAATCAGGTGGACTGTCTCAGTAACCTTACCCGCTTCAATCTTCACCGGCACGCCGTAGCGCAACAGTTTGTAAACTTCCTTGTTATTGTCATAGAGGGAGCGGTTGGGGTTGTCCGCCTCGGTGCGCAGTTTGTAGATGGCGCTGCTGATCTGTGCCGGGGTGTAGCCGTTTTGGGTAAGGTAAGCGGTGAGGAGTGCTTCTTCGATGTTACTGTTGTTCGGGAGGTCCGTCTTGTCGCCGAGATAGCGATAGCCAAGTTCGTCCCGGAACAGGGCGATGACGCGGTTCTGTGTTGCTCGTTCTGACTGGCCGATGGGGCTTGGTGGCATAACGGGTTTATCCTCTGTCATCTGAATAATTGCAGGTAACTGTCAAACAGGTATTGTTTGCCGCGCTTGCCACCGGTAATCTCTTTCAGTATGCCAAACTGCTCAAGATCGACAATCAGTTTGTACGCTGATGCAGGGGAGACCTCCGCCACCTCGCCAATCTTGGCGGCGTCAACCAATGGTCGCTGATACAGGTAATTGAGCACTTTTTGCGCATTGGATGCCCGGCTCCCCAGAGTCTGGATTTGCGCCTCGACCTGTTTTTGGAGTTTCAGGATATTATCGAAAGTCTGAATACCGCTTTTGGCGGTTTCGATGACTCCCACGAGGAAGAATTTGAACCAGCGCAGCAGGTCGTTTTTCTCTCTCATCCTCATCAGATTGTCATAATAGTTTGACCGGTTGCGCTCGAAAAAATCCGACAGGTACAGCAGCGGCTGTTTAAGTATCCCCTTGTTGACCAGATACAGGGTGATCATCAGTCTGCCAACCCGGCCATTGCCGTCCAGAAACGGATGGATAGTTTCAAACTGATAATGCATCAGGGCAATTTTCAGCAGTTCGGGGAAATAATGGTCTTCATTGTGGGCAAATTTCTCTATATCGCTGATCAGTTCTCCGATTGACGTATGTACCGGCGGAACAAAAACCGCGTCACTTATGGTCGCACCGCCGATCCAGTTTTGGCTTTCCCGGAATTCTCCCGGCAGTTTGTGCGTGCCGCGCACCCCTTGAAGCAGTGTCCTGTGGGTCTCCTTGATCAAACGTGCCGAAAACGGCAGGGTATGCAGCTTGTCAATCGCCTCGTTCATGGCTGCTACATAGTTTTGAACCTCTTCCCAATCATCCCGCTTATCCAGTGCCACGTCCTCTTTGTCAAGGAGGGCCTCTTCCATGTTTGTCCGGGTGCCTTCGATTTTGCTCGACTGGGTGGCTTCCTTCAGAACATGCATACGGATGAACAGATCAAGGTTCGGGATATAGTCCGAATACATATCCAAACGCCCGAGCTCCCGGTCGGCCTGACCAAGCAGCTGAATCAACCCCATATCGTCCAACGTCCATGCTCGGTTGATCAGGCTTGGCTGGAAACTCTTGTAGTGCCCCTGCTGGACATAATGACCTGACTGGAATTTTTTCATGGTTACGATACCGCCTTGAAATCTAAAATAACCACCACCACTATTTTAGATATTAGCTAAAAACTAAAATAAGACAAGCTGCTATTTCAACTTTCGATAATAACGTCATATCAGACGAATCCTTCCGGTGAGCAGGTTGTGCATCATGCCTTGCTTGAGCTGACGGGTTTTGCCGAGCTTGGTTTCGAGGGTGGTGATTTCGGCATCCATGTCGGAGAGGGTGCTGGCAATGGATTTCTGCTCCTCAATAGTAGGCGGTATCCTGTAGTTGAATGTGACAAAGTCCTTTTGGTAAAGGTGATTGATCGTGGACCCAGCACTCAGCTGTGCAAGGAACTCCGAAAAAATACTTGAACAAAGTAGGTAGTAGAAAAAGTCCGGATGAAACGCTCCATCAATCGGACGAATCACAAACACACCACTGTTCAGAGTCGCAGGTTTATTTAGGTGGTCGACCAGTGCTACTTTTCCAATAGTCCCGTCTTTGGTAACAAGCACATCATGTGGCTTCAACTGGATATTCTTATCCTGTTTGTAACGAGATTCCTCGACACAAGGGCAATGGTCCCAGTCGATGTAACCTCCTTTAAAATCTGTGCCAGTGACAAGGTAGTAATCACCAGTTTCCAAATATTCAGCTGTTGTCAGTCCCTGCCATCCGATCCTTGCTTTAAGTGTTGCAGTGTTTCCAAGCTGCTTCTCAATCCAACCGTCTCGCGGAGAAAGCAATTCCTGCATGGCACCTTGTTTGAGGCGGCGTTTTTTGGTGATGAGTTGTTCCAGGGATTCTATGAGGGCATCGGTGTCGCTCAACGCCTCGGCGATGGCTTCTTGTTCGGCTTTGGTGGGTGGGAGGGGAATGGCGAACTTGCGTATCCGAGTGAGTGCCAGTTTGGGCTGCGCACCAACGGTTTGTAACGATTCTATCGTGTTTTGAATCAACGGTGACATCAGCACATGAAGAAGATAGTCTCGCGAACAGGTAATACTTGTGATGCGGTCAGCGTTCTCGGTGAGGTTAGCACCATCAAGTTCAGCCGGGATTTTACCAACTATCCCCAATGTTCCTGCAACCGAAATAAAGATGTCATCTAGGAATATCCTGTAGCGCTTGATGGAAGGGTAAACATGATCTGGTACATACTTAATGTCAGAAAGTGAAACCGTGCCTGGTCGCATATCTGTGACGCGAATATAGGGATGAGACGTTTCATGGTCCGATAGTGAATTGCCGAGAGGCAGCCTTTTTCCACTCGTCACAAAACCAACTTCATCAATGACTTTGGAATCCCAATCCTCCGGAATCACCCCAACCTCTGTCTGTTTATACCCCGGTTGCACAAAACTCTTCATAGTTGCCCCCGCAGAAATGACGTGCATAGAAAACTACTCATTTTTATGCATATCGCTAACAACATGTATACAAAAATGCTGTTTTCTATACACGTTGTTGCTGTCATGTGTACAAAACTGCCGTTTTCTATCCACGTCACAGAATTGGGGCGAATATGATCAGAGTGCATTGGTGTTCCCCAGTAAATTATACAAAGCGTCGTTAACGTAGTAATTATCCCGGCCCAGACGATGCTTGGTCATGAGGCCAACCCGTGTCAGTTTGTTCAGGTAGCGGGTGGCGGTGATGCGACTGACCTGCAACTCTGTCATGACAAACAGACGTCTTCCAAATCACGCAAACTCAGCTCCATCTCATGGCGCAACTGTTCGCGATCGGGCAGATAAAGCTGATATTTCTGCACGAAAAGCTGACTGTTCATCTGATAGGTGGCATATTCCACCAGTAATTCATCCTTGTTTTTGGTGAGGATAATGCCGATGGGCGGGTTGTCGCCTTCGACGTTTTCCTCGTTGGCAAAATACCCCATATACATATTCATCTGGCCGATGTCGTGGTGCTGCACATCGTTAATCTTGAGGTCTATCAGCACGAAGCAGCGCAGGATGCGATGGTAAAAAACCAGATCAACCTTGTAGTGAGTGTTGTTGATCGTCACCCGGTATTGGCGGCCTACAAAGGTGAAGCCCTTGCCCAATTCCAGCAGAAATTGTTGCAGGTGGTCGCACAGCACAGTTTCAAGATGGGTTTCCGAAACTTTGTACGGCTCGGGAATTTTCAGAAATTCGAACACATACGGTTCGCGTAGCAGATCAGTTGGCTGTTCGACAATCTGCCCCTGAGTAGCGAGTTGCAGAATACCAGCCTTGTCTTTGCCAGCGGCCAGACGAAGGAACAAGGCACTTTCTTTTTGCCGTACCAGTTCCCGCACCGACCAGCGTTCGTGTACGGTCTGTTGCTCGTAGAAGCCACGCTCCAGGGGATCGTCAATCTTTAGTAGTTCAACAATGTGCGACCAGCTCAAAAGGTGCGACAGCGTCGCACTTATTGGATATGCCAGATAAAACTGTCGAATCCGAATAAGATTGCTCCGACTGAAACCCTTGCCGTGGCGAAGGCTAAGATCTTTAGACAGTCCCAGCATCAACGCTTTGCCATAATCGGCTCTGATTTTACCGTTTTGTTCAAACTCGACAATATGTTGACCGACGTGCCAATAGGTTTCTACAAGATGGGAGTTGACAGCCTGTATCGCACCGATCCGACCCCGTGTATAGGTGTAGGAAATCTGCTCAAGCAGATTCTGATAGTCATGAGTGGTAGTCAGTTCCATGAGAACCCCATCCTTTCCAGATGACGGCTGACAGCCTGTTCCAACTCGGCAACCAGCTTTGATGCTTGCGGCAGCGGCGTCTCATACCGCTCTGCCAACTCCTTCACCCGCTGGGTCAGTGCCTGACTGATACGGTCCATCTCGCCATGAATGGCGGCAGAGATAGTTGCCAGCCACTTGTCTTCCACCACCAGTGTCTTGATCTCTGCCTCGGTGAGCGTGGGGTATTTCGTATATGCCTGTGCATCAAGCGCGGCCTCGGCTTCTTTCAGGGCTTTCTTGAGATCAGCCTCCTGCGTGCTCAGTTTCAACCAGGCGTTGAGGGCGTCAGCCTCTTCCTTGGCCTCTCTGTCGCCTTTGATCTCTTTCAGCCGGGCGGTTACATTGGCCTTGTTCACCTTGTCCAGTTCCGAGAATAAACCTTCCTCGCCGCCATGCTCCTCTTCCATCTCCGTCATCTGGGCGGCGACACTCTCCAGCGTTGCCTCCTGCAGGCGGATGGCCGCCTGCTCTGCGGCGAAGTATCTATCGACGATCAGCGGCTTGGGCACCAGGTCGCACGTCCACCCTTTATCCTTCTCCTTACCCTTCTTGTCCTTCTCAATCACACGGTAGGTCTCTGCCTTCCAGCCATCGGCGGCGATCAGGTAGCAATCGTCCTGCATAGTCGTAGACCAGTAATCCATCAGGTGTTGAAAAACGTCGTACTTATCAATCAGCGGCTTGTCGGTGTAATGGGCGAGCAACTCCTCCGCAAGCAGGGAGATAACGTTCTTGGGATGACAACCGGCTTGCAGCCCTTTGAGTGTTGCGGTGCTGTGCTGCTGCCAATCGGCAAACAGGGTATTCATGCTGTTGATGTAAGTGACGAACTCCGGATGCTCGTAGATGGTCGGCTTGATAGTCTGCTTGGGTACAGCCAGATCAAGATAGCCGGGACGGTTCGCTTTGAACAGAGTCTGCCGCAGTTGCGGACAGACATCCCAATACGGCTGCAGTGCATCCACGTCGGCAGTGGGAATGCCACCTTTCAGATGCCCCTCGATGTCCTGAATATCCTCGGCCTGCTGGCTGTCGATGTAACGCGGGATGTTGAGGTTGAAGTCGTTCTTCTCGATCTCCTCGACACCCACCATGCGCGAGTATTTGGCAATCTCCAGCCGTTTGTTGAAGACATCGACGATCTGGTGGAGATCGCAGTCGCGCAGACGGTTCTTGTTGCCATCCTTGAGGTAGCCGCTGCTGGCGTCCACCATAAAAATACCCTTGCGGGTGTGGGCGTTTTCCTTGTCGATGACGATGATGCAGGCGGGTATGCCGGTGCCGTAGAACAGGTTGGCCGGCAGCCCGATGATCCCCTTGATATATCCCTTGCGGATGAGGTTCTTGCGGATGTCAGCCTCGGCATTGCCGCGAAACAGTACGCCATGCGGCAGGATGCAGGCCCCTTTACCGGTACTTTTCAGCGAGCGGACGATGTGCAGCAGGTAAGCATAATCGCCCTGTTTCGCAGGCGGTGTGCCGAAATGCTTGAAGCGTTCGTGCGGATCGTTGAGCGGGTCGATGCCGGTACTCCAGCGTTTGTCGCTGAACGGCGGATTGGCAACCACGTAGTCAAATGTTTTGAGTTGGCCGTCATCACTGGTAAAGAGCGGATTGGCCAGTGTGTTGCCCTGCTTGATGAGCGCCGTGGGGTTGTTGTGTAGGATCATGTTCATTCGTGCCAGGCCGGAAGTGGCAGCGTCCTTCTCCTGGCCGTAGAGCGTAACCTTGGCACTGGCTTCGTCGCCAACCTTCAGCAGCAGCGAACCGGAACCGCAGGTCGGGTCGTACACGGTGGTGTTATTCGTTGTTTGTGCGTCACGAATACCGATGATCTGTGCCATGATACGGCTGACCTCGGCGGGGGTGTAGAACTGCCCCTTGCTCTTGCCGCTCTCCGTGGCGAAATGACGCATCAGGTATTCATAGGCATCGCCAAGGATGTCATCCCCTTCGGCGCGGTTCTTACTAAAGTCGAGTGCCCTGTTTTCAAAGATGGAGACGAGATTGGTAAGCCGTTCCACCATCTCTGGACCGCTCCCCAGCTTACTCGCATCATTGAAATCCGGCATATCCGACAGCCTGTTGGCAGTGGCCAGCGGCCCGATGATCTTCTTGTTTATTTGGTCGCCGATGTCAGGCTTGCCCTTGAGCGCGATCATGTCCGAGAAACTTGAACCCTCAGGAATAGTGATCGGCGCATAGGGGACGCCGGCGTATTTATCACTAACGTATTTAACGAACAGCAGTACCAGCACATAATCTTTATACTGCGAGGCATCCATCCCGCCGCGCAGCTCGTCGCAGGATTGCCAGAGGGATGAATAAAGTTCTGATTTCTTTATGGCCATTGGGGGTAAGTCTCCGGAAAACGAAATGTGTTTATATAGCAGGAAATGGGAGGGAATAACACGGGTATTAGCCTTAATTAAAAAAGTATTTACGCAAGGTTACAAGGAGGGAACCCCACGGGGTCTGGTCTTGGGGGACATAATGCTGTTTTCTTCCGGAGCAGAATTCCGGTGCCAGAGTACTTATCCCTTCTCTATCGATAGGGTTTGCATCTGTTCTTCCGTCTTTACTCAAGCTTCTCCCAGCATCAATGAAGCCAGTGTCTGCAATACATAACATGCCACCGCCCTGTATTCAAGGCGCATTGAATCTTGCAATCATCCGCTGCCTAACCTCATAAATATTAGATCCATCGTATCGGACCACATTGGGATGGGTGTAGCTGACATTAAGATCGCTTGCTGGCATAATGACAAGACCCCGGGGACGATGTTTAAGCCAACTTTCAACATAGTCTGGCCAATCATCGACAAGAAGTGCCCCATACACAAGTCCCTTGTCGTGGGCGATGGTCACACCGTCGATATAGTCAGCCAAGTGCTTGTTGCACCATTCCACTTTTTCTGACCAGGCAATATGCTTTGTTGATGGCCCCTTGGTTAGGACGGAGATCGAGTAGCCAATCTCCTTGGCAATCTCAAGGACATCCCAGCCGAGTTTGAACTTTTGAAGGTGCAGAAACCACCCAACCTGTGAGGTGATCACGTGACGCCTCGCCTCAAGGTAGGGAATATTGGAATAGAGCGTTGGTGGCGGTTCATGCTCTGATGCAATACGCTGAAGGTCTTTAAGTAACTGGCCATCGTAATCAGCAAGTGTCCCATCCAGATCAAATAATGCTATTTTAGTGCGCTTCAGAATCTATAACCCCTTCAAATCCTTGCCAGCCATAAGGTCAAAAGGCGTTGGATTTTTAACTGCTATTTTGGCAATTAAATCTTTAATTTTACAATCTTCATTCCAAATCCAAAAGAAAGAATGTGATTCATAGCTTATTAATTTTATGAATGTATTAAAGAGTTCAGCTTGATAATGTTTTCTCGCCATTTGAATAAATCTAGCGCGAATATAGATAGCTTCATCACATTGCTCTTTAGTCCCTGTAAGGTTGGGAATGTGCAACTCCTCGCTATCATCTCTTTTTATCACCATGTTTTTCGAATTGACCTTCTCACTGCCGAGAATTTCAAAGACAACTCCTTTGCCTCCGCACTGCGGACATTTAATGCTCTTGTAATTTTTGACACTATTCATCAGTTTTACTCCCAATACCTGCCTGTGTGTATATCCGTCAAAGTAGATATCACTTTTGTACACTAAGCAGAATTTGTTTAATAACCATAACAATATTGATGGTATATTACTGATATATCATGGCATTGCTTGTTTCTACTAAGTAACAAGCAAGCTTTATATCAAGGATTAATTTAGATTACTGTGATAAATTTACAGAGCTAGGCGTAAAGGTCACAAAAAAAGTCACAAAAGTATTTAATAACAAAAAAAGGGCCACAGCGCCTGCTGTAACCCTTTGTATTTTATGGTCGGGATGACAAGAATTGAACTTGCGACCCCCTGCTCCCGAAGCAGG
>JAFLLC010000066.1 GCA_019162745.1 Deltaproteobacteria bacterium
TCCAGGCCGACCTGAAGACCTTTGAGGCCTTCGGGGTCTTCGGTTGCAGCGCCATCACCGTCCTCACCGCCCAGAACACCATGGGGGTGCAGGCCCTCCATCCGCTGCCGGTGCCCTTTATCCTGGCCCAGATTGAAAGCGTCCTCAGCGATTTTGATGTTGCCGCGATCAAACTCGGCATGCTCTACAATCGAGAAATCATTGAGGCCGTCGCCGCCATCATCCATCCGCTCACCATCCCCATTGTCCTTGATCCGGTCTGTGTGTCCAAGACGGGCTCTCCCTTGCTCCAGGAAGATGCGATTGCCGCGCTGCGCGCCCTTTGCCGGGTTGTGACCCTGTCCACCCCCAATCAGCACGAGGCGTACCGGCTGTTTGGCTATGAGGGCTATGAGAGTGATTTGCCCTCTATCCTCCTTGATCATCCTGCACCGGTGCTTATCAAGCATCATGCGACCGACACCATGTGTGCCGATCTGCTCTACAGCGGAGGTAAGAAAAGGGTGTTTGTCGCAGAGCTTCTCGACTCCACCAGTGAACACGGCACGGGCTGTTCCTATTCTTCGGCGATTACCGCCTGCCTGGCCTTGGGACTTGAACTTGACGAAGCCATCTCCCATTCCAAGCAGTTTATTACCGAGGCAATCCGCTTTGCCCCCGCCATCGGCCATGGCCGCGGTCCTATTAATCACAAACAAGGAGGCATTCATCTTGCTGCAAGGACTCTATGCGATCACCGATGAGATTTTAACTCCCCATCACAGCATTCTCGCTCAGGCCGAAACCGCCCTGCAAGCCGGGGTTAAGCTCCTGCAGTATCGCCATAAAACCGGCAAAGACAGTGAGGTCGAGGAAGTCTGCATCAAGCTGCAACGATTGTGCCGTCAGTATCAGGCCCTTTTTATTGTCAATGATCGTCCCCATCTCGCCCAAGGCATCGGGGCCGATGGCCTCCATGTTGGTATTGAGGACATGGAGTTCACCCAGGCGCGGAAAATCTTTCCCCAGGGCATCATCGGGGTATCGTGCTATGGAAATGTTGCAAGGGCACGTATGGCCCAGGATGCAGGGGCCGATTACGTTGCCTTCGGCTCTTTTTTTCCCTCGCCCACCAAACCCCTCTCGGAGCTCGTTCCGATGACGGTGCTCAGCGAGGCCAAGGCAGCCCTGACCATTCCGATCTGCGCCATTGGCGGGATCAACGTTGCCAATATCCATGAAATCACCGCCCATCGTCCCGACATGATCAGTGTGGTGTCGGCGGTGTTTGCCGGTGATATTTCCGGTAATGTTGTAAGACTCAACGCGGTTATGCAGGGATAAATCTGCTGCCGGCAGAAGAAGTCTATCACTTCTTACCGCTTGCCGCCCTTCCACCAGTGCCCAGGGGAGGAGACGTTCCATAACGACGCTATTGAATTCGTGCCATGAAAACAAAACTCTCCACCATCAATCTGCTGACCGAACTGGAGAAGCCACAGTACCAGGATCTGCTAGCAGAACTTAGCGAAAAGGCCTTTTCGCCGCACAGCCTGATCTTTGCCCCGGGGCATGAGCAGGACATGGTCTTCATCGTTAAAAAAGGGCGGCTGCGGCTCTATCTGGCGGTGGAAGACAAGGAATTTTCACTGGCCATCCTCGAGCCCGGCGACATCTATGCCACCCATACCCAAGCCCATGTCCAGTCCATTGATGAGGTTGACCTGCTGCTCATCCCCACCCGCAGACTGCATGACTACATGGCCACCCATCCGGCCCTTTCCGCAACCATCATCAGTATTCTCGGCATGCTTCTCAAGCAGTCCTTTTCCATCATCAACAGTCTGGTCTTTAAAGATATCACCCGCCGCCTCATCGATTTTTTACTCAACGAAGCCGCTCAGAGCAAGATTCGTGACGACCGGGGCATTATTATTGAACTGAATTTGACCACCACCGAGCTTGCCGCCGTGCTTGGCAGTTCCCGGCAGACCCTTTCCACCATTCTTGGAGCCCTGCTCAAAGAGGGGGTTGTCGTGAAAAGACAGCGCGGAGCCTATCTGCTTCCTGATCTGAATCGGCTGATAAACTATGTCCGTCCCTGAAGTCCCCAATATTTCCTGTTGTCCCTCCCGGTTTTGCCGGAAACTTGAAAAGAGTTCCAACGTTGTGCTAACCCCGATAAACGGGATAAGTGCCTTACAGATTATGTTCCCCAAGCATCTCTGAGGAGCATGGCTTTTTTCTGATGTTCGAGGAAATAAAAAGCAGGTTTTGTCAGACAGCTGACAGCAGCTCCATCAGATTTCTGCTATCCTCGCCTGTATTGTCGGGGAGAGTTCCCCGGTGAAGTGTTCGGAAATTCTTGAAAATCAGCTCGAGAGAGTGTTCCAGCCACGCAACTCCGCCTCTTTCTCTTATTGCCGCAAGGGAAAATTTTGCGAGGTTGTCAACTTTGAAAAAACATTTCAACAGGAGCGACAGCATGACACAGACAAAGAAAAGCATCGAAGAGAAGAGTATTTGGGAAGACGCCAGGCAGATGCTGCGTAAGGCCGAGCGGGATGGGGTTGAGACCGCCTGGGACAGACTGGAGCAACAGACCCCGCATTGTCAGTTTGGTGAGTCCGGCGTCTGCTGCCGCATCTGCACCATGGGCCCGTGCCGCATCGGTAAAAAGGCGCAGTTTGGTGTCTGCGGCGCTGATGCCGATGTCATTGTGGCCCGCAATTTCGGACGCTTTCTCGCAGGCGGTGCGGCAGGTCATTCCGATCACGGCCGGGATTGCATCGAGGCCTTTCATGCCGTGGCGCATGGAGAAACTCAGGATTACGAGATTAAAGATACCGCCAAGATGATACGCATTGCCGCTGAATTGGGGATTGCGACGGAAGGGCGTGCGATGCTCGATGTTGCCAAAGATCTGGCCGATGAGTTTTTCAAGAGCTTTGGCAGCCGGCGCGAGCATGTCGGCTTTATCAACCGGGTTCCGGAAAAACAACGGGAGCTCTGGAAGAAGCTGGGGATCATGCCGCGCGGGGTGGATCGGGAAATCACCGAAATGATGCATCGAACCCATATGGGCTGCGACAACGATGCCGCCAATACTCTGTTGCAAGGCGCCCGCATGTCCTTGGGCGATGGTTGGGCCGGATCGATGATTGCCACCGAGGTTTCCGACATTCTCTTTGGAACCCCTTCGCCGCGCATGTCCAAGGTCAATCTGGGGGTGTTGAAAAAAGATCAGGTCAACATCCTCGTGCATGGCCATAACCCCATTGTCTCCGAGAAGATCCTGGAGGCGGTGAATGATCCTGAGCTTATTGCCTACGCCAAAGAAAAAGGTGCCAACGGCATTAATCTGGCCGGTCTCTGCTGTACCGGCAACGAGCTGATGATGAGGCAGGGCATCCCCATGGCCGGTAATCATCTGATGACCGAGCTTGCCATAGTTACCGGCGCGGTGGAGCTTATCGTGGTCGACTATCAGTGTATCATGCCCAGTCTGGTGCAGGTGAGTAAGTGTTATCACAGCAAGATGATCACCACGGCGGACAAGGCCCGCTTCACCGGGGCTGAGCATGTGAAGTTCGAGATGCACAACGGCAGGGAGCAGGCGCGCAAGGTGGTCCGTATGGCCATTGATCGCTTTCCTCTGCGTAACCCCGCCCGGGTGGAAATCCCGGAGCATCCCGTGGATCTCGTCACCGGGTTCTCCAACGAGGCCATTCTTGCGGCCCTCGGCGGAACGCTGACCCCATTGATTGATGCGATTAAGGCGGGTAAGATCAGGGGCGCGGTGGGGATCGTCGGATGTAATAATCCCAAATATCAGCACGACTTCTGCAACGTCAATCTCGCCCGCGAGCTGATTAAAAAGGATATCCTGGTGCTCGCCACCGGGTGTGTCACCACCGCCGCCGGTAAGGCCGGTCTCCTTGTTCCTGAGGCGATTGAGCAGGCCGGGCCGGGCTTGAAGGAAATCTGCGGCGCCCTTGGCATCCCGCCGGTTCTCCATATGGGAAGCTGTGTCGATAACGCCCGTATTCTCCAGCTTGCCGCGATGCTGGCCAATGAAATCGGGGTTTCCATCTCCGATCTGCCACTTGCCGCCTCCTCGCCGGAATGGTACTCGGAGAAGGCCGCCACCATTGGCACCTATGCAGTGGCCTCCGGCATCTACACCCACCTTGGCCATCCGCCCAATATCACCGGCTCGCCCATCATCACCCAGCTTGCCTTGGGCGGTCTCGACGACCTGGTGGGGGCCTGCTTTGCCATTGAGCCGGATCCCTTCAAGGCCGCCGAGCTCATTGACAAGCGGATTAGCAGCAAGCGTGTTGCCCTCGGCCTTTCCGCCTAAGGGTATCTTCAAGACCCTGCACCGCAGAAGAGCGGCATGATTGCCGCGAAAATCTGCATTGCAGGGTTTTCCGCAAGTTTGAATTCTGGATTCTCCTGGATTGAATAACAGGAAAGGCACCCTCAGGGGTGCTTTTCTTGTTTATGGGAATCCAGGTTCCCCTTCCAACGATCCCTAAAGATTGACACTCTTCGTCAGGCATTTTATAAATAAAGTTCCCCTGCAGATATTTTTGCGGTGTAATTCCATTTCTAAATCAAGCGTTCACTTCGTCGAATGCGCTGCGTCGCTCCTCACCGTACTTATTGTACTGCCTCGTCGCGACTCGCTTTTCTCCTCGTGTACATCTTGATTTAGAAATGGAATAAGCGACTGATGTACTCGTGATTTCGATATCGCCCACCCCGGTCTCAAAAAAAGGAACGTCATTGTCTGATTCTACCCTACGAAATGCCCCGATAGACCGATGGTTGGTCAATCCCATGCATCGTTTCCTCAATAACAGTGCGATGAGTGGAATTATCCTGTTTTTTGCGGCATTTATATCTTTGATCCTCTCCAATTCGCCCTGGGCAGAGGCCTTTCACCATTTCTGGGAGATTCATTTTTCCATTGGCTTCAGTGGCTGGCAGCTCTCTAAAAGTCTCCATCACTGGATAAATGACGGATTGATGGCCATCTTCTTTTTTGTGGTCGGCCTGGAGTTAAAACGTGAGCTCATCAGCGGTGAGCTGAGCAACCCGCGCAATGCGGCTCTGCCGATCGTCGCGGCCATAGGCGGCATGCTGGTTCCGGCGGTCATGTATCTTGTCATGAACCCATCCGGCGCTGCCGCCGGCGGATGGGGTATTCCCATGGCAACCGATATCGCTTTTGCCCTGGGCATTCTTTCTCTGCTTGGCGACCGGGTACCGGTTTCGTTGAAAGTCTTTCTCACTGCCCTGGCCATTGCCGATGACCTGGGTGCGGTGCTGGTGATTGCCTTTTTCTATACGTCTGAAATTGACCTGGCAAGCCTGCTCAGTGGTGCCGGATTTTTTGGTATTCTCCTGATCGGCAACAGGATGGGGGTTCGCAACGTCCTCTTTTACGGTATTGTCGGCGTT
Source organism: Deltaproteobacteria bacterium (assembly GCA_019162745.1). Taxonomy (GTDB): domain Bacteria; phylum Desulfobacterota; class Desulfuromonadia; order Geobacterales; family Pseudopelobacteraceae; genus JACRCG01. The sequence continues at coordinate 5,449 of JAFLLC010000066.1, forward strand.
GGTGGATTGTGGCTTGCCTTTCTTCTGTCCGGGGTACATGCCACCATTGCGGCGGTACTGATGGCATTTACCATTCCGGCCAGGGTGAAGGTCGATGAAATAACCTACAATAAAAAGCTGGATGAATTGCGGGTCTGCTTTAAAAATGCCTGTCCCAATAATTTTCCCACCGTAACCTCGGAACAGCTCAATATTCTTAAAGAAATCCGTAAGCTTTCCAAGCTTGCCGAGACGCCTCTGCAACGGCTTGAACATGCGCTGCACCCGCTGGTGGCCTTTATTATCATGCCGATTTTCGCCCTGGCCAATAGTGGGACGAGCTTTTCAGCCGAGAGCCTGACCCAACTGACCACGCCTATTACCCTGGGCGTTTTTCTGGGGCTGCTTCTTGGGAAAATGCTGGGAGTGGTTGGCTTTGTGGCGCTCTTTGTCAGGTTGAAATGGGTCGTTCTGCCGCAGGATTTTACCGGACGCTTGCTCATCGGTGCCGGTTTCCTGGCCGGGGTTGGATTTACCATGTCCCTTTTTATCTCAAAGTTGGCCTTCACCAATACCGCCTTTGTTGAAGAGGCAAAGATGGGGATCCTGCTAGCCTCAACGATTTCAGGAATACTGGGGTATTTCATTATCAAAAACGCTACGAAACCGGTATAGTTGACAGGTTGGTGTTCGATTTTTTCCCTGATTGATAGGGAACAGATGACGCTCCAGAACCGCTAGCCCTTTACTTTTTACTGACCATCATCATGCCTCTTTCCTGGAACGAAATCCGCAGCCGCGCCCTCGCCTTTTCCCGCGAATGGGAAGGCGAATCCTCCGAAGATGCCGAGGCCAAGAGCTTCTGGGACGGTTTCTTCAATATCTTCGGCGTCACCCGAAGGCGGGTAGCCTCCTTTGAGACCCCGGTCAAAAAGGAAGATGGTCGGGGCGGCTATATCGACCTGCTGTGGCGGGGCGTGCTGCTGGTGGAGCATAAATCACGGGGCAAGGATCTGGACCGGGCCACCCGGCAGGCCCTGGATTACTTCCCCGGCCTCAAGGAACGCGATCTTCCCCGCTATGTGCTGGTCTCCGATTTTGCCCATTTCCGGCTTTATGATCTTGACCAGGATGTCAGCCATGGTCGCTCTTGCGCCGATCCTGGTGCCTGCGACACTGGACCATCCTTGGTCTGCGAAATCACCCTGGCCGAGCTGCACCTCCACATCCGTCATTTTGGTTTCATTGCCGGGTATCAGACCCGTGCCTTTGATCCGGAAGATCCGGTCAATATCCGCGCCGCCGAACGACTGGGACGGCTGCACGATCTGCTTAGGGTCACCGGTTTTGACGGACATCCCTTAGAGGTCTTTCTGGTGCGGCTTCTTTTCTGCCTCTTTGCCGAGGATACTGCGGTCTTTGAGCGCCGTCAGTTTCAGGACTACCTCGAAAACCGCACCGGCGTTGACGGCCGTGATTGCGGTATGCATCTGGCCCAGCTCTTCCAGGTGCTCGATACTCCGCCCGCGAGCCGCCCCAACACCCTCGATGACGACCTGGCCGCTTTTCCCTATGTCAATGGTCAGCTCTTCCGTGAGTTTCTGCCCATCGCCGCCTTTGACTCCAAATTGCGCGAGGCCCTGCTGGATTGTTGCGCCCTCGACTGGAGCCGGATCTCGCCTGCGGTGTTCGGCTCGCTTTTTCAATCCATTATGGACGGCAAGGCCCGCCGCGCCGCCGGGGCCCATTATACCAGTGAGACCAATATCCTGCGCCTGATCGGGCCGCTCTTTCTCGATGCGTTGAAAAGTGAACTGGAGCGAGTGAAGGGCAACCGCAACCGGCTGGCAGAGTTTTTGAAGAAACTTGCCCGCCTCACCTTCTTTGACCCGGCCTGCGGCTGTGGTAATTTCCTGGTTATCGCCTATCGGGAACTGCGTAAACTGGAACTTGCGGCCCTGCGTTATGCTCATAAATCCGGGCAGATGGTGCTCGATGTCAGCCAACTTATCCAGGTCAATGTTGATCAGTTTCATGGGATCGAGCTTGAGGAGTGGCCGGCCCGCATTGCCGAAGTGGCCCTGTGGCTTACCGATCATCAGATGAACCTGGCAGTCTCCGAAGAATTCGGCCAGTATTTTGTCCGCCTGCCCCTGACCAAGGCGCCCCATATCGTCCATGGCAACGCCCTGGAACTTGACTGGAACGAGGTGGTCCCGGCCCCGCACCTCGACTATCTGCTTGGCAATCCCCCCTTTCTTGGGAAGAATTTTCAGAGCCCCGGCCAGCGGGCCGACGTGGCTCGCATCTTTGCCGGGGTACCGGGTTGCATGAACCTTGATTATGTGGCCTGCTGGTACAGGAAGGCGGTGGAATATATTGCAACCACCCCCCACCCCCTCCTTGAAAAGAAGGAGGGGGCTTTTTGCTCCCCTCCTGGCTCGGGAGGGGTTTGGGTTGGTCGGGCACAACAGGCGCGGGAAGGAGCGGAAGCAATCCGTGCCGCCTTTGTCTCCACCAACTCCATCACCCAGGGCGAGCAGGTCAGCGTCCTCTGGCCCGACCTGCTTCAACGCGGTTTGAAGATCCAGTTTGCCCACCGCACCTTTCAATGGGACAGCGAGGCGCGGGGCAAGGCGGCGGTGCATTGCGTCATTATCGGTTTTGGCCTGGGCGATATGGCCGAGAAATGGCTCTTTGACTACGACACGCCAAAATCGGAACCCCATGCGGTGAAGGTGGTGAATATTAATCCCTATCTGGTGGACGGCCCGGACGTGGTGGCAATTAAGCGGAGTAAACCACTGTGCCAGGTAACGGAGATGGTGAACGGCAGTAAGCCGACCGATGGTGGTAATTTGCTGCTCTCTGCCATGGACAAGGAGCAACTGCTGGCGGTGGAACCTCAGGCGGCGCCGTGGATACGGCGGTTTTCTATGGGAGACGAATATATTAATGGAATCGACAGGTATTGCTTGTGGCTCAAGGACTGCCCTCCGCAAGAACTGCGGCGGTTGCCGGAAGTCCTAAAAAGGGTGGAAGCGGTCCGGCAGATGCGGCTGGCCAGTACTGATTCTGCAACTCGAAAAGATGCCGCTATTCCCATGCTCTTTCAGAAAATTCGTCAACCTGAGAGTGATTATCTCGCTCTCCCTCGTGTGTCTTCAGAACGACGTGTTTATATACCGATTGGTTTTTTGCCTGCTGGCCATATAGCGGGGGATAAACTGCATACAATACCACATGCCACCTTGTTTCATTTTGGTATTGTAACCTCTGTTATGCACATGGCTTGGATGAGGGCGGTAACCGGACGATTGAAGAGCGATTATCAATATTCTGCTACTATCGTTTACAATAATTTTCCTTGGCCTACACCTACTGACACACAGCAGACCGCCATCGAAACCGCCGCCCAAGCTGTGCTTGACGCCCGCGCCAAGTTTCCCGAGGCTACCCTGGCCGATCTCTACGATCCGCTCACCATGCCGCCTGTTTTGCTTGCCGCCCATCATGCCCTGGACCGCGCCGTGGACACGGCCTACTTGTCTTCCGGCTTCTGCCGCATGTCTTCCGCGCCCACCGAGTCCCAGCGGGTGGCCTTCCTCTTTGGCCGCTATCAGGAGCTTGTCGGAGCCGTAAAACCTTGACTTCCAACCGTGCTTTTAGTATATCCAGCCCTGCCTAATACAACCCCTGAGGAGACCAACATGAAGAATATCCCATTGAATGAACGTGTTATTTTTGCCCTTGATTTTGCCGATCCCAAGGTTGCCATGGAGTGGGTGGAGAAACTTGACGGTGATATCAAATTTTTCAAGGTCGGCTTGCAGCTGTTTCTTGCCGGCTGGTGGAATGTTGTGGACGCCATTATTCAGCGCGGCAACAAGGTCATGGTGGATCTCAAGTTTTTTGATATCCCCGAGACCGTGCAGTTGGCGGTGCAACAGCTTCAGCACCACGGCGTTACCTTTGCCACCATCCACGGCAATACCCCGATTATTGAGGCGGCAGTGAAGGAGAAAAGCGACCTCAAGATTCTGGCCGTCACCGTCCTCACCAGCTTTGACGAATCGGACATGATCGAGCTGGGGATGACCGGCTCCATCAGCGATCTGGTTTTGCTTCGCTCGCGCAAGGCCCTGCAACTGGGATGCGACGGCGTGGTCTCCTCTCCCCTTGAGGCCCTGCCGCTGCGCAATGAACTTGGCCCAAACTTTTTGATCGTCACCCCCGGCATCCGGCCAGGCCTCAACCGCGACGTGGAAAAGGACGACCAGCGCCGCGTCGCCACTGCCCAGCAGGCCATTCTCAACGGCGCCGATCATGTGGTGATTGGCCGCCCCATCTCTACTTCCTCCGATCCCTTGTACACGGTTAAAACCATTCTTGATGATATTGGCGCGGGCCTGGACTTATCGGCGACACGCGCTAAAACTTTCTGAGTCTCGCACAACTCGCTTAGCTGCAAAATAACCGCACCGTCATTCCCGCGCAGGCGGGAATCCGTGCCACACTGAATGTACGAAACTGGATTCCCGATAAAAGTATTCGGGAATAACGGCTCGTGGACATAAATCTTCATTTTGCAGGTAAGCGAGGGTGCGAGATTCCGAGAGGCCCTTCAGTAAACTCAATTCTTACGGCGGTGTTTTACCGGCAGAATCTTCATCTGTTCGCGGTATTTGGCAACGGTGCGGCGGGCAATCTGGATGTTGGCCTGGGCCAGTTTTTGGGAGAGGGCCTCATCGCTGAGGGGTTTGTGCGGATCTTCATCCCGGATCAGTCGGCGAAGCTCTTCCCGGATGGATTCTGCGGCCATGGGATCTTCGCCTTCGCGGGGGATGGAGGTGGAGAAGAAGTATTTTAGTTCATAGATCCCCTGGGGGGTGTGCACGTACTTGTTGGAGGTAACCCGGCTGACCGTGGATTCGTGCATGCTGATGTCTTCGGCGACGTCACGCAGGATGAGGGGTTTGAGGCGGGTTGGGCCATATTCAAAAAAGTCATGCTGAAAACGGAGGATGCTCTCCATCACCTTGAGGATGGTGCGTTGGCGCTGATGCAGGGATTTGAGGAACCACTCGGCGTCCTTGATCTTTTCCTTGATATAGGAGGACGACTCCTTCTCCAGCTTGACCTCGCCTTTGAGGAGTTCCTGATAATAGGGGGACAGCTTGAGATTCGGCAGGTCGTCGTCATTGAGTCGCACCACATACTCACCATCAATTTTCTTCACGTAGATGTCGGGGACGATATAATTGGTACTTTCCTGGGCAAAGGGCAGGCCGGGATAGGGGGTGAGCTCGGAGGTGATGAACTCAACGGCCTTCTCGATCTCGTGCCTTTTGTGGCCGGTAGCCTTTGCAAGAGCCGCATGGTTACTGGTTTCCAGGAGGCTCAGATGATGCAGGACGATCTCGGCGGCCAGGGATTTGCCCAGGCCCTTGCGTTCCAGTTGGAGAAAGAGGGACTCGCTGACGCTTCGGGCGGCAATCCCCGGCGGGTCAAGATCCTGAATGAGTTCGAGAATATATTCAGCCGAATCCTGGTCACAACCGGTCTCGGCCATGATCTCCGGCAGATCAACCTCGAGAAAGCCGTAGCGGTTAAGATTGCCGATGATAAACAGGGCGATGTCCCACTCTCCCGAGTCCAGGTCGCTATGGGCCAGCTGCCAGTGGAGATAGGCGGAGAGTCCCGGTTTTTGCGAGATGAAGTCAAACTGGCTGGGGGCGTCGGCGGCGGGAGTCTCATGTGAAAAAGAGAAGTTGTCGCTGACCACATCGTCAAAGGTGTTGGCGTAATCCTCCCAGTTGGTTTCGGGAAGGACGTCCGTGGTCCTGATTGGTTCGGTGAAATCCCTTTCCGGGGCAAGTCCCGGCGCTTCTTCGACGGCAGACAGACTTAAGGGGTTGCTGAATTCCTCCTGGATGGTGAAGTCTTCTTCCAGGGCCGGATTCTGTTCCAGCTCAGCCTGCAGGGCATTACTCAGTTCCAGACGATTGAGCTGCAGCAGCCGGATGGCCTGCCGCAACTGCTGGGTCATCATCAGCTTCTGGGTCAGCTTGAGCTGTTGTCTGAGTTCGAGGGCCATGGCGGTTACATGCTGAAATTTTCGCCCAGGTACATCTTCCTGGCGACTTCGCTTGCAATAATATCGTCGGCGACACCACTGGTGAGGATCTGGCCGGCGTTCATGATGTAGGCAAAATCGCAGACCTGCAAGGTTTCGCGGACGTTATGATCCGAGATGAGAACGCCCAGTCCTTTATCCTTCAGCCCGATGATAATCTTCTGGAGATCGGCCACGGAAAGGGGGTCAATCCCGGCAAAAGGCTCATCCAGGAGGATGAAGTCGGGGTGGGTGGCCAGGGCACGCATGATCTCCACCCGCCGCCGTTCACCTCCGGACAGGGCATGCCCCTTGTTGTCGCGAAGATATTCGATTTTCAGATCCGCCATCAGTTCATCGATCCGATTGTTGATCTCATTTTTCGACAACCCCAGCGGCTCGAGGATGATCCGCACATTTTCTTCCACCGTCAGTTTTTTGAAGACCGAGGGCTCCTGGGCCAGATAGGTTATGCCTTTCAAGGCCCGTTTATGGATGGGCAGATTGGTAATATCCTCGCCATTGAGGAGCACCTTTCCCCCATCCGGCCGGATAAATCCGGCAATGGTGTAAAAGGAGGTGGTTTTGCCGGCGCCGTTGGGCCCCAGCAGGCCCACCACGAAACCGGTGTTTACCTGGACGCTGACGCCATCCACAACGGTGCGGCTGCGATAGCGCTTGACGATATTTCTTGTTTCAAGCTGGGCCATGGATAAATGCCGGGGAAAGAAGTGGGGTGCAACCGTTATAAAAGGGAGTGAGCATCTTCATGGGTTCATTACTTTTTGGGGATAATGGTGGCGTTGACCCGTCCGCCTTTTTTGCCGGTGGTCGCCTGGGAAGGAGTGACCTCTGAGCGGCCTTCATCCATAAAATAGGTGATGGTCTCGCCGATCACCTGATTTTTCCCCTGCCATGCCCTGGCCCCTCCGGAGAGAATAACCTTTCGTTCCGGGGCCAGATAATCCATCTTACTCCCGGTTCCCAGCCAATCGCCCCTCGTAACCTCCACCTTGCCCACACAGTTGATTTTGGTGACCTCCTGTCCTTGGGCATTTGCGGCCGGGGCGTAGAAAACCGTCATCTCGTCGGCCCGGATCCGCACATCGGCCTGGGTGGCGACGACGTTACCGGAAAAGAGAACGCTGTCTTTTTGTTCCAGGGAAACCATCCGGTCGGCCTCAATGTTAATGGGAGCCTTGTTGGATGATTTGGCGGCGGGATCGGCGGAGAATGCGGGAGCGGTGATGAACAGCAGAAGCAGGAACAGGGCAGGGGCGCAAAAGGAGGAGTTAAAAGAGGGGAAAAAGCGCATGAAAAAGCTCCTGTTCGGATTGAAGGGCATCATTAATGGCCCCGGCAAGAATACATGACTGTTTGAACTCGCTCCATGGATGGATAAAAAGGAGCCGCTGGCTCCCTTCGTGCTGCATCGGAACAGGCTGAGACCAATGCAATTATTGAGCCTATGATACTCGCCGCAGAATTAATTGTAAAGGAGAGGGTTGGTAAATGTTGATCGGCCAGGAGAAATTGTAGAAAGAGTGCTTTACTTGCCGGGAGCTTGTCATTATTATTATAAGCTTAACTTTTGTCCTTTGTCTTTGTTTTATCAGTTAAATTTAAACGCTGAAGATTTTTTCGTTTCATGCCCAGCTGCATGATCGGGCCGTCTTGGTCTGCCGGGAAAGAGGTATAAGATAATGTTGGATAACAGCGACCGGCCAGGCCGGTCTTCCCGCTTAAGTTCCTCTGATGGCGGGGCCTTTGTTTTTTTGGATGCGTGCGGAAAACGCTGGCCTCGGCTCCGGCTGTTCATGGTGGTCATCGGGCTCTTGCTCTTTGTCGCGATGATCCTCTTTGCCCAGACCTTGCTTCACCCCTCATCCTTGACCCTGCCTCCGGCAGTACAGCAGCTCAAGTCCCGCCTGAAGAGTCTTCAGGCCAAAGAGCAGCAACCCAGACACCTTGCGGCAAGGCCGCCGTGGTTGAATTTTGTCAAGGGCAAGGCCGGCAGCACCTCGACTTTTCCGTTTCTGGCCGGCCAACTTGAATCGCAACCGGTGATCCAATCTCCTTTACGCAAACAGCAGGTGGCCAGGTTTGCCCCCGTCGAGGAGATCCGCCTGGGGTTTTATGAGGGCTGGGATCCGGCCAGTCTTGATTCGCTCAAGGCAAATGCCGCTACCCTGACCCATCTCTGCCCGGACTGGCTGATGGTTGAGGATGGCCGGGGCACCCTCAAGGGGGAACCTGAGCAGGCGGTTCTTGATCTGGTGAAAGAGCAGGGACTGGTGCTCCTGCCTCGATTGCGGAACATGGATGCTGAGGGATTCTGGCGGCCTGAAGCAGTGGAAGGGTTGGTGAATGGCCCTGTCGCCCGGCAGGATCAGTTTATCGCCAGTCTTCTCGGGAAGCTGAAGGCCATGGACGCGGGCGGGGTTATCGTGGAATGGGAAGAGGTCGATCCCACCTATCGGGATGCGTTGACCGCGCTGCTGGCGAGGATGGCCACCGCGTTCCATGCCGAAGCCCTGCAGATTTGGCTGAGCGTGCCCATGGGGACGGGCTTGAATGTCTTTGATCTCGATGCGCTGGCTCAAAAGGTTGATCGCTTTGTCGCCATGCTGCACGATGAGAATGCCGAGTTTGATCAGCCCGGGCCGGTGGCCTCAATGGAGTGGTTTAACGGCTGGCTCACCACCCTCATTGCCTATGGTGAGCCGGCGCAATGGGTGCTGGCCCTTGGTTCCTATGGCTATGACTGGGCACAAGGAGAGAAGGAGGCGGAGATGGTCCGTTTTCAGGATGTGATGAGCCGGGCAGGCCGCTCAGGGCTTGCCCCCTTTGATCTCCGTGCCCCTGTGTACAATCCCCATTTTGTCTATGAGGACTCGGGGGTGGCTCATACCCTCTGGTTTCTGGATGCAGCGACCTTTGTCAATCAGCTCAAGCTTGGCAGGAAGCACCATGTCGGCGGCATTGCCATATCCCGGCTTGGCACTGAGGATCCGGGAATCTGGGATGTTTTGCAGCTTCCTTCCTCTGCGCCCCATGCCGCCCCTGATCTGGCGGCTCTTGAGACCATCAGGCCCGGTGCGACAATCGCCAGTATCGGCAAGGGAAGTTTTATCACCATCGAAGATGAGAGGGCCGACGGTTTGCGCCGGATCACCAGCGAAACCGCTGATGATCCCGATGCCCTGGTGCTGGAGCGATATGAGAAATTTCCCAGTTATCTCACCATCAACCATCAGGGGAGGGGGCCACAGGATGCAGCGGTCATTACCTTTGATGATGGCCCTGATCCTGCCTGGACACCAAAAATCCTCGATATACTCAAGGCCAAGGGAGTGAGCGCCACCTTTTTCATGGTTGGTGCCAACATGGAAAAGAATCCCGAAATCGTCAGGCGTATCGTTGCGGAGGGCCATACTGTGGGTGTACACACCTATACCCATCCCAATATCGCCCTGGTCTCGGAGGAGCGGGCCTATCTCGAGTTCAACGCAACCCAGCATCTGCTTGAGGCCATCACCGGCCGCTCCACTATCCTCTTCCGTCCGCCCTATAATGCCGATACCAATCCCCATGATCCGGAAGAGATCATTCCCGTCCAGCTCGCCCAGAAACTGGGTTACATCACGGTGACCGAGGACATCGACCCCGAGGACTGGTCAAAGCCGGGAGTGGAGGCCATGCTTGCCAACGTGAAAGCAGGCCGCCTCCAGGGCGGCAGCGTGGTCCTGCTCCATGATGCGGGCGGCGACCGGGAGCAGACCGTTGAGGCCTTGCCTAAAATCATTGATTATCTGCGGGTCAGGGGAGATGCGGTTGTGCCCCTCCCAACCCTGCTGGGGATTTCTGCGGAGCAGATGATGCCCATGGTTCCCCGGGATCAGCGGGCGATGACCAGAATGGTGAGCAAAAGCGGATTTACAGCCCTGCATGTGATGACCGAGTTTTTCTGGGCTTTTATGATCGTTGCAACGGCCCTTGTGGTGGTACGAACCCTTGCCGTGGCCTGGCTTGCGATCCGAAGCCGTCGGACAGGAGATGATGGAATGCCGTCCGGGCAGACCTCTCCGGAATCCTGCCCCCCGGTCAGTGTGTTGATTGCAGCCTATAACGAAGAAAAGGTCATTGGGCAAACCCTGCGGTCAGTGTTAAATACCAGCTACCCAGGTACTATCGAGGTGGTGGTGGTGGATGACGGCTCGAGAGATAATACCGCCCAGATCGTTACTGCCATGGCCGAAGTTGATAATCGGATTCATCTTCTCCGGCAGGTCAATAAGGGCAAGGCCACGGCCTTGCAGGTC
>JAFLLC010000012.1 GCA_019162745.1 Deltaproteobacteria bacterium
CTAAAAGTTCAAATAATCAGGGGATTGAAGACCCTATAAATCGGAAATCAACACACCGTCTGCAAGATGCGCCAATCGTTCAATATTCTCCGCAGCAGTTGCCGCGCAGTAAATAAGCTCGCGGTAGATCCGGTGCTTTGGCCGAAGGACAGCAAAACCGGTACTTCCTGTTAGACCGTTTTTACTAATAAAAGAGTAGGAACCGTTCCCTGGTCGAACGGTACCAATGATAGTGTCATTAGGACGCAGCACACGACGGGCTCGACTTGGTGCCGAGGTCCATTGATGAAACTCGGTTGCCTCAATGATTCCCCACTTTGTATTTGATAAATCAACATATTCAAGTTGTTTCGGCGCATATGATGCTGACCAAGACTCGGGATTCAATTCAGCAAAATCACCAAGCGTGCAAAGTTTCCATCCTTCCGGTTTTCCTTCATCATCAAGGTGAGCAGGGAAAAGTTTCCAAATGTCGGCGGTGAGGTATGGTTCACCACCATCAATCTTAGTGTGGGTAGGGCCAAAATCTACAAACCAATCTTTGAAGATAGCACGGGCCATTGTCTCCAGCGTTTCGTTTATACGCCAATTTAGCTCAATCTGGTCATCGATTGCACCTAAGACAGAAGCGATGGCACGTTGTTCGACTAAGGGAGGAATATCAATAGTTAATCGACCAAATGAAGTCTTATTCAAAATAGGCTGAGCAGATCCGCTAGCTGAAGCTCTAATTTCTTCCTTTCGACTACTCAAATTATAATAGACAAAAAGAGCGCAATGCTCGTCACTAACAATAATGCTATTAATCTGTTGGTTAGTTACGCAGCTACTCCCAGCAACAGAAGCTTTCCCCATGTCCGAGCCAATACAAGACACCATTATCGAGTCGGCAGGAATACGTGCGTTAGCTACTGCAGATACTCCACTGTCGGTTAAGTAACGCCCTGTCGTGCTAATTATTCTACGTCCATCCATATCAGATGGCGTCACAAAAGGTATTTCACCACAATAATATTGGGAGACGGATGTTGGTGGCGTTTTGCCTGTGACGATACGACCGAGTTTGTCGAGAGTAATAGTGCGCCACTCACCCATTGACGACAACCTCCGAAAGCTTTGCTCTAATCGTAGAAGTATACATATCCTTCTCCAGAAAATGAGCTTCAAGATTCGCTCGCAGCTCTGCGAAGCGCTCTGGAAATGGAGTATTGTCCTCTTCCACACCCGCTGCGCCAACATAACGCCCTGGTGTCAGTTCAAAACCATGAGATTCGATCACATCGTGCTTCACGGCTTTGCAGAAACCAGGTACGTCCTCGTAATCCCTGGCCTCTCGCCAGCTATGATAAGCACCGGCAATAGTTTCAATATCAGCGACTGAAAACTCACGGCGAGTACGATCTACCATGTACCCCATTTTGCGGGCGTCAATAAATAGCACTTCGCCGGTTCTGTCCCGGAATCTGCCATTCTTCTTGTTGCGTGCCAGGAACCACAAACATGCGGGTATTTGGGTTGAGTAGAAGAGCTGCCCTGGCAGGGCAATCATGCAGTCCACAACATCCCCTTCTATCATCCGTTTACGGATTTCTCCCTCGCCCGATTGGTTTGAGGACATGGAGCCGTTGGCCAGCACCACACCAGCTGTGCCATTGGGGCCAAGATGATGTAGTATGTGTTGCAGCCAACCAAAGTTGGCATTTCCTGCAGGCGGGATGCCGTACTGCCAGCGCACATCTTCCCGCAGCCGGTCGCCACCCCAATCAGAAATATTGAAGGGGGGGTTGGCAAGGATGAAGTCAGCTTTCAGATCCGGCAGCTCGTCCTTATGAAAGCTCCCCTCCGAGTTCCAGCGGATGTCGGCATCAATGCCTCGCACCGCAAGGTTCATCTTACATAGACGCCAAGTAACATAGTTCGATTCCTGCCCATAGATGGCAAGCTGACCAAGTCGCCCGTCATGGGCTTCGAGAAAACGTTCGGCCTGAACGAACATGCCGCCAGATCCGCAGCAGGGGTCATAGACACGCCCCTGAATTTTGCGTTCAGGGTCCGGAAATGGCTCCAGCATCTCAACCATGACGCGCACAACTGAGCCGGGCGTGTAGAACTCACCGCCGCGCTTCCCTTCGGAACCGGCAAACTGACCGAGGAAGTATTCATAGACTCGACCGAGCAAATCCTTTGTCCGGTCCTTGGTCGCTCCCAGAGCAATGCCGGAGATCAAGTCAATCAACTCACCCAACATGACCGCGTTGAGCGCCGGTCGGGCATACTCTTTGGGCAGAACTCCCTTCAGGCTCGGGTTGACCTTTTCGATGGCTAACATAGCCTCATCTATCAGCTTGCCGATGGTAGTCTGTTTGGCGTTGGCCTGTAGATGCGACCAGCGCGCTTCCTTCGGCACCCAGAAGACGTTCTCGGCGGAATACTCGTCCGGGTCCTCGGCTCCTTCTGGATAGTTGGCCAGCAGCTCCGCGTGTTTGGCCTCAAAACTATCAGAGATATGCTTGAGGAAAATCAGACCAAGAGCAACATGCTTGTAATCCGACGGCTCCATATTGCCGCGTAGCTTGTCGGCGGCCTTGAACATCTCAGCCTCGAAGCCAAGGTTGCCACCGTTGACGTTTTTCTGTGCATCGTTACCATTTGCCATATCGTAATTCCTCGTTGAAATGATCGGTTAAAAAAAGGCCGTCCACAGTGGAACGGCCTTGTCATACAACACAAAAGCGTGCTTCGAGTGGGAAGTCGTTAGTCCAGAAGGATACTGTGCGCTCCTTCCCATGAGGCCGTTTTTGCACTATCGAGTCTTCTGAAAGTATCTTCCGTACTCTTCACCAGTATTTCCCGTGCTTCCCGAACTTTCTCCTCTGTATCAAGTAGTCCCTGTTTCTTCTCGAACTTCAGGTTTCCGATGAAAACCATGTTCATATCTCCCTTAGATTGTTGATATACATAGCATAAGATTGAATCGTGTTAGCTGCCAGATGCTCATATTTAAACCGATTTGGGGCATCACCAAGTGCATCACGGTCATTGAATAGTATAAAGTCTGGATAGTGGATTGCAAGAAACGAAAACCGATCCCGATGGCTTGCCGTTGCGTCGAAAATGATTTCACCTACAATTTGCTTGTTGGGATAAAAGCCGCCCATGGATAGTTCACAAATCCAGATGAATTTCGGCATTGGTAGCTGAAGGTAATAATCTTGTAGCCCGAATGGCAACGGATTTTCCCGGCGAAACTTCTTGTACGATCTTGATGAGGTCAGGAAAATGCGCTTTATCAGCTTGTCCTTCGGCACCAACTTGGAGACAGCATTTACACCGAAAGAAGGATGTTCAAGAATCTTATCGGTCAAACCTTCAATATGTTCTGCTGAAAGATACATCTTTTCATAAAGCGGTGCGATGAAACAAACAAGATCCTCTATTTTGAGCTTTGAGCAATGGCCGCTTTCCGGTAGACCTCTTCGCAAAACCAACTGATACGGCCAGTGATTGTCATCATTGGCAACGTAGCCGGTCAGATAATCTTCACTGTTATTGTTGGTTGCTGTCAGGCTGTAATCTGAAACATGGCCAATTATTGTTATTGCGTGCTTCGTGGTGCAGGCGACAACCGGGATACCTGATTCAATGTAGTAATACAACAACCGGTAAAAATTGTCCGGATATTGAGTGTTTGAATATATCTCGGGATAGAAGCCATAGTTGGAAAATATTTCCGTTATTTGATAAGCGGTGATCCCCTTTGAAGGAAGGAGACGACCAAGCGAGACATTTCTTGAAAGCTGGGTTATTTCATACGGGAAAACTTCACGGTAAGCAGAGTACCGTTCACTGAAGTAACGGAACGCCATCCATGCAGCTGCGTGGGCACAGATGGTTACATCACTGTCCTGACTGATATAGGGAAAGCCTTTGACCGTGAATTTTACGCCAAACAGATGAACGCTGTAATCAGTTGCGCAAGTCATGCCTGTAATACGTGAAAGCTTACATGGGTCAAGGATGGTACGACCGATCGCGTTCAGTTGAGTCGGGCGGATTACCGAATAGCCGATATAATTATCTTTGTATTTATCCAGGCCGAAAAGATGTTCCGCCGGGATCAGGCAATTGAAAAAATGAAGGCGGTAAGCAGTTGAAGGTCGGTTGGCAAACTTTTTGGAATAAAAATTCGAGTACGTGTCCCGGTAGTCTTTATCAATATAGCTTTTCTCAACCAGAACGGCTTTGACATCATCTTTCAGATAATCATGCAGCTTTTCATGCTCGGGACCCGATAGATATGCCTTGCATATATCAGCAAGTTCAAGCCATCCAGCTTGTGTATCCACCGGGACAAGTGCATATAGAGTGTTGTTGATCAGAGCCAGCGCCAAGAATATCCTCTCTCCGAATAACGCAAAAAATGATAATACTTCGCACAATTAGGCTGAATTGTAAACAACTATTAACTACGCCCGCGCAGCTCCAAGGGATAAAATCCAGATTGTCTCCTAATCTCCCCAATGCTCATTTTGGTCGTCTTTTGGGTTCCTGTCTCGGCGAGGGACCTCAGGGGTCAGATTGGGAAATACAGTCTCCTCGGCTTGAGAAAAATCAAGATAGTCCGACGCATCATGGGTTGACCAGAAGTCCCGCTCATCATCCTCTGTTTTAAATTTTGGATTTTTTTTAAGGCAGTCACGATATACCTCCAATTCTTTGACTGTCATATCCCATGCTGAAATGACCCGAATGCAATTATTCCTGACCAAAAAGACAACGAACAGCGGCATCTCAGCATCTGTTCTCCCAAAAGCCGCATTGCGCGCCTCCTCCTGAGAATGGGAACTGTCTGGTCGAATCAGCAGCGGTGGGTGGTTATCCGGAATTTCCGGACAACCACCTGTTCGTCAAGTTCACCCTCTTCAAAGATGTTACGGATATGTTCCGAGATGGTTTTTTTGCTACAGCCTTCGTCATTTCGACATTTAGCTGTTCACTCCCGACGGTAAAAACTCCATCGTATCTTCCAGCCCCAGAGCACGATACTCCACCTGGTATCCTTGATATTCCTGCAGCAGTCGTTCAGCCTTGTGCTGCAGGGCCGGCAGACTGATCCTGGACTTGTTCCGTTTGATCTCGGCTATTACCAGTACTTTGTGCAGGTCGTTCACCGCCACCAGGTCAATCTCGTTTTTGTTGCCTCGCTCCCAGTAACTGCCGATGCGGTTATACTTGCCGCTGGCAGCAAACAGATCGTGAAAGAAGCGCTCCAAGATCTTGCTGGACCAGGTGGCGTAATCGCGTTCGATAATCTCGCGGACATAACCGAAGTTGCCGGTCTCGATCGCTGACAGGTTGCGGTAGATAAAGCGGAACCAGAAGCTGAGGAAATTATCGCGAAGGTAGTACTTCTGCAGCCTGCCGCCCGGCTTGGCGTTGATCGGACGGTGCTTGGCAATCAGGGCGTATTCGTCTTCCAGCTTGGCCAGGTATGCGCCGCTGTGAATTTCCAGAACCGATTCGATCTCGCTACGGGCTGTTTTGCCGACGCTAATCAGCTCAAGAATGGAGAAGTAAGTGCCATACTCTCTGCCGAACTCTTCCACCAGCAGGTTCTTACCTTCAGCAAGAAAAGGTGAATGCGGCTTGAGAATAAAGTCGAGCATCTTCTTATGCGTCAGTGACTTGTTCTCGGCCAGCATCTCCAGATATTTGGGGAGGCCGCCGGTTATGGCGTAGCTGTCGAACAGGGACGGGGTATCACGGTGACCATGATCGGTGAGGACTTCGTGAATAGCGGCAATACTGAATGGCTTGAGAAAGATGATCCTGTCGGCCCGACCGAAGAGCGGTTCCTTGGCATCCTGGAAGACGCGGTGCATGAGAGAGTGAACCGAACCGATGCAGATCAAGTTCAGTTTGCAGGTTGCTTTGTTGCGGTCCCAGATACCCTGAATCTCGGAATAAACAGCCGGATTGATGCTGAAGAACTCCTGAAACTCGTCAATGATCAGGGTGATACGTTCAGTGCGGGAAAGCTCGATCAACAGAGTGAAGATATCACGAAAATTGCGGATCTCACCAATAACCGGCAGGGTGCCGATACGGCGGATCTCTTCTAGGTACTCCTGGCAGAGAAGGGATTCCGCCTTGCGGGAGACAAACAGATAGAGGTGTTTGGCGGATTTTGCCGATTCAAGAGCCAGGATCGTCTTGCCGACCCGGCGGCGACCGGTGATGACGGTCATCCTGCCGGATGATGCCGACTGCTCATGGAGGTTGGCCAGCTCTTCAAGTTCGCTGATACGATTGTAGAATTTCATAGCCCAACACCACCGTCAATGTTTTAATGGTAATGGCGGTTACTGTAATTTATTTGCCATGCGTGTGCAACAGCTTTATTGGACGAATAGCACATTTTCAGTATTTATTTTAATATGTAAGCCACTCTGACGCGGGTAAATCTTGCAGCCTGCCAACTTGTCTCTCAGGCAGGTTTTGCCATAGGAGGCACATTATGCGTATTACCCTTGAACAAGACGATCTTCAGGCAATTGCAGAGGCGGTGGTACGAAAACTGTCACCTCTGCTCGTCAAAGTACAGGAAGCAGCAGAACGTCCCAAGTCAGTTGCGGCAAGGACTGTTCCGATAGTTATACAAGAAGCTCCTCGCACTACAAGGGCTGCCGGTGATGTTATCCGTAGAAAAGAGCTTTGCCAGATTACGGGACTATCAATGACGACCCTTTGGCGGCAGGAGCGAGAGGGATTTTTTCCGGCTCGCATCCGGCTTACAGATTTCAGTGTCGGTTGGCGACGCAGTGAAGTCGAAGCATGGTTGGCGACACGGCAGGCAGTCTAAATAATGGCAGTGTCGTCAGGTGTATTTTGCTGCATACGTATCCTGCTGAATGCGGCATTTTCTGTTTCCATCGGTAATTCACTGCGGAGCAGTGGTGCAGCAGATCGCCAGTTGCTTTCCCCAACTTGGCGGAATCGACGAATCGACTCCTCAATCGTAGCCTGGTTGATCTCATCAACGTGAACGACCATATTCAGCCCGGTACCATAGCAGTAGGAGCGGTCTGTCTCGAATGATTCAAATATTTCCGGCGGCTCGTTCTGAACGATCTCTTCAGCAAGTTTGTCTTGATACTCGATAAAGCTGAGCCCGCTGTATTTTTCATAGACCAGTTTTGGCCTTTCGGCCATGCGGAACATACGATGGCCATTCGACCAGATCGGTTCAAACTTTATTTCCGCTTCTGCTGATTGTTCTTCAGGAGTCAGCATATCCCAGGCCCGTGTGAAGGACAGTTCTTCCACGACATCCCAGAACTCTCTGGCGGCGGTGATGATGGTGGCATTCCAGATGGTCAACCCGTCACTGCCGAGGAAGTATGCATCAGCCCATTGGTTGTACAAAGCGGGACGTCCCGGTTCGTTCAGGACATGATCACTTGTAAACTGTCCGCCATAAATTGAGGTGTCATTACGAATCTTCTGCCGCAGGCGGATGAAATTGTCACGCTGTTTACGACGGGAAAGTTGCCCGTATGGTGTCGTTTTCTTTTGTCGCATTTTCCCCTCCTCAAAGCCTCACCAGTTCATTCCACTTGCTCATAGCTCGATCAGCAACTGTTTGTCGTACTGCGGATTGACCTCCACATCCCTGTAGCCATAGGGGTTTACAATCACCCGCGTCTTGCCGAGCGTATAGTCGAACGAGTTGTGCGTATGGCCGTGAACCCAGAGATCGGGGCCGTGGTCGATAATATCGCTGGAAATGTCGGTCATGAAGGCGCAATTGAGACTGTCTCCCCGGAACTTTTCATGGATGGAGAGCGGTGAAACCCCGTGGTGTGTCACCACGACAGTCTTCTTTTCGCCGGCTGCTGCCAGTGCTTCGAATATATAGCGCTTCGATTCCTGAAACAGATCGACTGTCTCTTCCGGCATGAGCCGTGTTCCGTCAGCCTTTTTGATCAACACAAAGTCGTTCATATTCTTCCGGGCGTACTGCATCTTGAAGAAATCCTTCTCCCGGAAGTCTGTCCATAATGTTGCCCCGATAAATATGACACCGTTGATCTCAACTGATTCATTTTCAAGAAAATGGACATTTTTTGGAATCGACAGCTTGGCTTTCAGTTCATGGATACGCCCGAAGAAATCGTTATGATAGAAAAAATGGTTCCCCTCCACACAGATGACAGCCAGGAAGCGCTTGGCAAGAAGGCTGATAACCTTGAGCCAGGTCTCCTGTTTATGGGCCAATCCGATATCGCCAGCAACCAGAGCAATGGTTTCCTGATCGGTTGGCAGCGGCGGAATTACCATACTGATGATGCGATCAATTTTGTTTGTCGGCCAGAACTCGGCATGAATATCTGAAAAGGGTCGAACCAGCATAATACACTCCAACAGTATTGAAAAAACTGTCACAAAAAAGGGTGAGAAAAAGGGTGAGAAATGTCACCACTCATGACTGTCACGCCCACTTAATCCATAACGGAAAAGGCCCCCATAAAGGAGGCCGGAGATTCAGTATAGACAGTAGTAAGCATCCCCCACCAAAGGTGGGGGCTTTCAAAGTCGTGACCCGCTCAAAGCGGTTTGTTCAAAAAATTATCTGACCACTGTTGGTGGTCATCCTTCGGTCAATAGTGACAATTGGTCCACCCGATTATCTTCGTGTTCCTGTTTACGTATGTACTCTCGTATTGACTGTTCATCTGCTCCAACAGTGGATACGAAGTAACCTCTTGCCCAAAAGTGCATCCCTGTGTAGTTCTTCCGTTGTCCAAGATATGTTCGGGCAACGTGAATCGCGCTTTTGCCTTTAATAAAACCCATTACCTGGGCAACGGAGTATTTTGGTGGGATCGATATCAACATATGAATATGATCTGGGCATAAGTGACCTTCCAGAATCTTGCACTCTTTCTGGCGTGCTAACTCATGCAAATATTCCGAAAGATCTTTACGTATGCGCCCATACAAAACTTTCCGACGACATTTCGGAATCCAGACTACGTGATACTTGCAATCCCATACTGAGTGACATAAACTTTGTGCGTCGTCCATTGAAGCCTCCTTTTCGTGTACTTTGAGCGGTTCACGTTAAGGAGGCTTCTACATATTTCAGGAACTGTCAAACTTTGTGAGTCCCCCACCAAAGGTGGGGGATTACTCAAAAGAATTTAAGTTTGCGTCGCTTTTAGATTGCCATACGGTCAGCTATTGCTGCCGCAGCCGATGGTTTAACCACCGCGAGAAGTTGCCTTCCCGATTCGCCCCCTGATTGTTCAGCGTGGGACTGTTCACCGCTGCTATCCTTTTGCACTTTGGTGCCGGTCTGGATAGAACCACTGCAGATTGCCTATAAGGCAGGCTCTGCGAGCCTCCGTGAGTCTCATCTGAGACAAAGCATCACGGCGTGCGGTATATGTTGAACAATTTATCCCTGGATTTGATTGGCGTCAACCGGTTTCTCTTGTAGACGCTTAATTTTCTTTTCCAGCCTACTGATAGTTGATTTTGCCTTGTTTAATTCGCCTGATTCAAATTTCCTTACCCCATCCTTAAAAAGCTTTTTTTCTAATTGAAGCTCTAAGCGCTGAAACTCAAAGCCTCTCTTTTCAGATTCGAATTGTAAAACATCATGTTCCAGTTTTTGCAGCAGTTTTTCAACGTTCGCACATGATGAGTCTCCATTGGATTCATGCTTTTTGGCTAAACGGACAGCCTCCTCTGATGCAAGTTCGATCGCAAAGGTTCGGCGAGTTATTTCGCCTCCTATGTGCCCTATGCCTAAGCCGAAGAGCCCGCCAGCAATAGTGCATGGCCATGCTGCCCATAATGTTGACCAGCCATAGTTAATGCTGGATATAACACGATGCCCAGTATACTTGGCTTTTTCAAAGCCAAACAGAATAAGTCCGGAATCAGGGATCTGCTCCTTTTTACCCAGGAGATGAATAAACGCAAAATCGGGTAACACCCACCAGGTCAACCAGCAATACGCTGATAAAATAGATATATACAAAATAATTCTGATATATTTCATCGTAAATAAGCCTCCGTAGTTTCCTTGTCAAAATGCCCGACTTCCTGAGCGACTGTTCCTTTGGCATCGTCATGATTCATCCCATTCTGCTGTAATTCTGCCATTCGTTCCTGAGCGTAACTGTGGCGAAGTCCATGTGCCCCGTTGGAAAACCCCAGTTCCCGCTGACTGGCTGCCGAAAAGCTCTGGCTCCAGGCCCTTCCACCCGCCAGATCGTAGCACTGGGTATAATTCACACCACGATCAACTACCTGTCGAGGTTCGACAAGACGTGTCGCCGCGAGCAATGTTGCCAGGTACTTCGACAAAAGAACCTC
The DNA here is from genome assembly GCA_019162745.1 of Deltaproteobacteria bacterium. GTDB lineage: Bacteria > Desulfobacterota > Desulfuromonadia > Geobacterales > Pseudopelobacteraceae > JACRCG01. The sequence goes on from JAFLLC010000012.1 coordinate 10,387, forward strand.
TCGCACAAGCCCACCCTTGCCGGCAACCGTGAATCGCACCCCTTCACGGCCAGCGAAACGCTCCGTACTCCACTCCCGGTGCCGCGAAGCTGGGTGTTCATCAGCAGGCCGGATCGTCAGCAGCTCGTGCGCCCTTAAACCCGCATTGTAAGCGATTCGTGTGGCCAGGCTGTTCCGATCAGACTGGGCGGAAGCAATCCGTTCAATCTGCCTGGAGGTATAACTCCTTGTAGTAAGGTGCGATTCCTTCTCGCTCTTGACGACTTCAAGGCGAGTACCGAAATGCATCTGAATTGCCTGGCGATCAAGGTCGAGGGTTTTCTGCGTGACAATCGCCGCCCGCTCAGACAGGTAATGCATCGCCATGTCACTTGTGGCGTTGGTGAGATCACCCCATCGGCACGTTTGGATATATTCGGCAAAACCCTTGAGAGCCTGACTGTAACCCCGTGCAGTGCCAACGCTGTGAATTTTGCCGTCATTCCGGTGGTCGTGCCGCCCTTTGCCCAAAACCACCTTCTGAGCTACAGCGTGATTGGACTGCGCTTTTGGTGAACGGAAACTTGGCATTATCAGTCCACCTTAAACAGGGACAGCTCCGGCAGTTTTTTTAGATAGCGATCGACGGAGCTGCGATTAACTTTGCAGCGATGTAACAACCTGAGCCACTCCACCAGGTCGGCACAGGAAGCACCTGCCCGTTTCATTGCGACCAACTCGGCACGATACTTATCCAGACGACTCTTGCGGTAAAGCTTGCGTCTCGCTTCGGTGCGCCGGGCACGAATTTGTTCAACCTCGATCTGCGCGTTAAATGTCTCGTGATTCTTCGTCATTTGGATGTCCTCCTTGTTGTGTCGCGCCAATTCCTGAAAATTAGCTTTGGATCTCTCTCCGCGCTGTGTCCGTGTATGCTGACACAGCGCGGGAAAAGAGGGGGTAAGGCAAAAACCAGACAAAACCGTTTACTCTGAACAGCTTCAACAGCAGAACCGGCAATTATTGAACCACCCTCTGTTTCCGCTTCGTGCGACAGCGTGAATACGGAATGTGCGGCAGCACGTGAAGCGCTGCAATCTCCGCTACCGTCATGGTGGCACCTCCGACGATTCGACCTTCATCATTGTAAATGCTTCCGTTTCGGGGTTTTTATCCGTAACAGCGTCACAACCCTCCTTGGTTGCGGGTTCACGTGTGACGTTTTGCATGTCGTCAGGGTAGCGTGACGGATTATCAGTCACAGTAAAAGGCGCATGAATACAGGCTTGTGACGTTGTTACGGATAATTCGGCGGGATCTGGCAGATAACGTGAAAATACTTCTCTGAACTGATGGGCGGTGTACCCTTTGGCGGTCTCGATACCGATACGGATGGTATGGGAGAGGATGCTGTATTCCTTGAGACGCTTCGCCACCTGTCGCGGGGAAATCGCATTGCCCCGGTTGAAAGTCGCCCACGGTTTCTCCGCGTCGGAGCACAACAGCCGGATCAACTCTGCCGTGGTGATTCGGTCCAAGTCACCACCAAAGATTTCCCGGATGTCGGCAAGCAGTTCAGTTCCGATCGTCTGTGCAGCACTCTCGCTGCCGGAGAGTTTTAATGCAGCCGTGGTGCCGAGCTGAAACCATTCGTTGCCCGCTGCCATGGCGATGGCCAGAAGCGGTTCCCAGTTGTCCTGGGCCCTGTCATTCAGGTTGTGGGGCAACGGAGGTCGGGCCTGTCGTACCTGATCGCTGTAATCCTCGGCAAATCGTGCCAGCTTCGAACGCAGATCATCAAACAGGCCAGGTTCGGCATAGCGGATACGTTCAACCTTTTCATGGGGGAGTTTGCGCCGTAACTCAAAAATGACGGCCCGATCCATGAGGGTATCGGCAACATGACCGATACCGGCCAGGGCCTTTGCTCCCCACGTGTTGAACTTGGTTGGGGTGAAACTGTCACCTACGGTACGGATGACATAGGCGCTCTCCCTGGTATGCCCGCTGTTGAGCAGACCGCGCAGTTCCTCGTTATCTCGTATAAATGCGTCAGCCTCGTCGATCAACAGAGTTGGGCACCAGGCATCAATGGTTCGGTACAAGGCCGCCGGTGAAATACTGCTGGTGGTGATTGCCCGGGCAGACACTCTCCCCAAGAGAAAGAGGAGCTGCGACTTGCCGCAGCGCTTCTCGGGAGCAGTAATGACTGCCAGTGGTGCGACTTGTACAACTTCGATAAACCAGGTCATGGCAGCCCATAAGGCAACAGCATGGGCGATTTCTCTGTCGCAGACTATGAAGCGCCGAACCGTGGCGGCAATATCTGTCAATAGTTGCGTCGGATCTATAGCATCCGGCCATGGTTCAACTTCGGCGAAAGGAAGATCGTCGGCAACAGTTCCCTTGCGGGCATCCCTGACAACAGCATCCAAGGTAACGGGACGGACGCCGAGCGCTTTTGCTTCCTGTTTGCGTACCTGGTCATACTGCAACGGGGAGAGTTTCGATAGTCTCTGGATGACAGCATCAAGCGGGTAATCAGGGTTTTCGGGCTCAGAGTCAGTAGATAACGGGATCTGATCGGCAGGCACTGCTGCCGCTTCGATACAGCCTGCAACAGCTTCCCGTCCTGCCAGTCTGGCCAGATCGTTGAAATCGGTATCCTTTGGTTCCCTGGTCTCAGAAAAACAGGGGACGGCAAGTAGACCGGAGACAGCCATCGCAGCTTCGGTGGCTTTGGTCAAACCGGGATTGCCTTCGGTGAGATGATCATCATCAGCACAAATAACCAAAACCGTATCGGGATACTTTTCCCTGAGAGCCACGGCGACCGGTTTCAGATTGCCGGCAGAGAAAGCGCAGGCTACGGCATAGCCGGTGATTTCGTGCAGGGATGAGCCGGTGGCAAAGCCTTCGGCAATCAGGATCTTCCCATTCGGCTTACCGATCGCGTGATAGCAACCGGTAACGGCGGTACCGCTCTTGAAGCGTTTGGTGCCATCCGGCATGATGAATTGTAGACCGTGAAGCACACCATTGATGTCCCGTACCGGTAGCATGAGTAAGCGCCCCAATTGCTTACTTCCATAAGGCTTGATATTCTTTGCCACCAAGTAGAGATGTCGTGCCTCAACATCGCGCCCTTTTTCCCATAGTTTTGCTGATTTTTCCCGGCACTTGGCCCTGAGTTCTTCCTCAATACAGGCGACTTCGGCTTTTGCCTGTTGCACCTGGACCATCAAGGCGGCCTGCTCTTCCGGTGTCCTGTTCTTTCGGGACTGCCAGTTATCTGATATACCGTGACGCCAGCAGCCGAAAACTCCGCTTTCGCGGTCCTCGAAGAGTTTGCACCAACCGGAATCATCACCTCTCCGGTCACTGGTGGCGAATCTGATCATTTTACCCGGCACGAGTGCTTCATATGCCGGTGCGCCGCCGGTAACATTACGGATGGTATCGATAAAATGTTCTACGCTCATCAATTACCCCCTTGAATGTCGTTCGATCAGTGCCCGAATATCCTCAACCCGCCAGGCTGTTATTCGGGGACCGAGCTTTACTGGCTGGGGATAGCGTCCGGACCTCACACCCTCCCACCAAGTCGAACGGCTTACAGGATATACAGGTTTAATAGGCGGATCGGCCTTTGCGTTGCCGATGATGTCGGGTAGCCGGACAAAGCCGGTCTCGGGAAGGGATGAGTTGTGCATAGAGCCTCCATGGTACAGATTTAGGATTAACGGACATGTCCGGACTTGTTCGGAACATATTGTCCTACTTGGAATATCTGTAGGGGGGGGAAGGTCCTTTGTGTAATGACTGCAAATTATGCGTTTAAACTAAAAAACGGCCATTACCCCGCTATCGAGGTAATGGCCGTTGCATGTGGCTCAGATTGGATTACGAAGGCAGCAGGTGCGCTGCCGAGTCTAAAGCGTTCGCAACACTTTGATACTGTCGAGATAATCAGCCCACAACTGCATCATTTTTTTACGTTCATCAAGGTGTGCTGTCCTGTTATAAGCTCTTCCATTAGGGTCCTTGACTGCATGTGCAAGCTGGTGCTCAATGAAGTCAACGCGCTGGTTCAATACTTCGTCAAGGATGGTTCTTGCCATAGCCCGGAATCCGTGAGGAGTCATTTCCCCCTGGATGTAACCTAGCCGGCGAAGAGCGGCCGTCAAAGCATTCTCACTCATACAACGTGAATTTGTGCGATAGCACGGGAAAACATATTTCTTGCCACCGGTCAAAGGCACCAGCTCTTTCAAAATTGCGATCGCCTGTTGAGAAAGAGGTACAAGGTGATCTGATTTCATTTTCATTTTTATTGCAGGGATGTTCCATTCAGCATTATCGAGATCAATCTCTGACCATTCAGCCGCCCGAAGTTCACCAGGGCGGACAAACAGCAACGGTGCGAGCTGTAATGCGCATTTGACGACAAATGACCCATCGAATCCATCTATAGCTCTCAGAAGTTGAGAAACTTTCCTGGGATCCGTCAATGCAGCATGATGACCTGGTACCCGCTTGGCTAATATATCTTTCATGTCGTCGATCGGATTTGATTCGATCATGTCATTATTTAGGGCATACCGCAAAATCTGTCGGCAATAGAGCTTAATTCTGTCTGCAGTCTCTATCGTTCCACGTGCGGCAACTTTTTCCATCAAACATTTAACATCATTTCTGGTTATGCTGGTAACTGCACGATCTCCAAAAACAGGGAAAACGTCGCGATCAAGTCGACCTGTAATCGTCTTGATATGGCTGTCGCTCCATTGCGGAGAATTTTTAAGTAGCCACTCCTTCGCAACTTTTTCAAACGTATTTAAAACAATTTCGGCATGCAATTGCACTTGTATTTTCTGGGCCTTAATAACAGCGCCAGGATCTACGCCATTCGCCAGTAGTTGTCGAGCATCATCACGAGCTTTTCGTGCCTCTGAAAGGGTTATTTCGGGGTAGGATTTAAGGAAGAGGGTCTTTTGCTTTCCATCAAAGCGGTAATTGCATCGCCACAGCTTCCCGCCGCTGGGTGTGATGAGCAGATGAAGGCCGCCGCCATCAGAAAGCTTGTACTCTTTTACTTTTGGTTTTGCAGTTTTAAGCTGAAGATCCGTAAGAGGCACAATTCGTTTAGGCATGGCTTCCTCCATTTTTTGGTGGTGTTTGCTTTTGTGGTTTTAGGAGACGCCACCAAAAACACCATCAAAGTATCTGGATTTCATCATACCAAGGCGGATCATGTCGGACAAGCAAAAACAAAAAAGCCTTGATTTCTCAAGACTTTTTGTACTTAACCGGACTGTACCGGATTAGTTGTTGGCGTCCCCTACCGGATTTGAACCGGTGTCGCCGCCGTGAAAGGGCGGTGTCCT
>JAFLLC010000132.1:0-13017 GCA_019162745.1 Deltaproteobacteria bacterium
CCGAGGGATTTTAAGTCCCTTGCGTCTACCAGTTCCGCCATTCGGGCGTAATTACCAGCAATCTATTTATCAGCAGTTTACTCGCTCTTTAAGCTCTTTACCTGTTTTAAAGAACGGCGTCTTCTTTGACGGGATACGTACGACTTCGCCACTTTTCGGATTTCTAGCTTCACGCCCAAGGCGCTCACGAATAGTGAAGCTACCAAATCCGCGTATTTCTACTTTATCACCGGATTTAAGGGCCTCTTCAATTGAATCAAAAACCGTATTGACAACAATTTCCGAAACTTTGTTATTAAGCATTACATGTGATTGCACTACTTTTTCAATGAGTTCGCTTTTGGTCATACATCCCTCTGGCACATAATAAATTAATTGGATCGGTTGTTTTGTCCCTTTTTCATCAAATCGCCAAACGTTGACATAGACTCACCTTGTGACCCCATGTACTGTTCAAAATCAGCTTTTTCTGCGGCAACATGTACCGACTTGATGGAGAGGGATATCCGGCGCTCCTTTGGATCACAGCTTAATACAACAGCTTCAAGCATATCGCCGATTGCTGCAAATTCTTTTGCTGAGGCGACTTTTTCTCGAGAGAGTTCAGATACATGAATCAAGCCTTCTATACCCTCTTCCAGCTCGACAAAGATTCCGAAGTCAGTCAACGAAGTAACTTTGCCGGTGACCAGTGCTCCGGCACGGTATTTACCAGGAGCAAGACTCCAAGGATCCGGCTCAAGCTGTTTGATACCGAGAGAAAGACGCTCGTTTTCGACATCAACCTTCAGAACAACCGCCTGCACAAGGCTCCCTTTTTCGTAAACATCGCCCGGGTGCTTGATGCGCTTTGTCCACGACATATCCGACACGTGTACCAGGCCGTCGATACCATCTTCGATACCGATAAACATACCGAAATCAGTCATATTTTTGATCTGACCTTCAATTCTGGTGCCGGCAGGATATTTACTGGCAATTGAGGTCCAGGGATTTTCGGAAGCCTGCTTGAGTCCCAGAGAAATCTTACGATTCCCCATGTCAATGCCGAGAATTACCGTTTCAACTTCATCACCGATATTCAGAATGTCGGCAGCACGGCGAACCCGCTTTGTCCATGACATTTCCGAAACGTGGATCAGTCCTTCAATACCGGACTCCAATTCCACAAACGCACCGTATTCCATCAAACTGACAACCCGGCCGCGTACACGCTCCCCGATCGGAAATTTAGCAGGCACATCAATCCAGGGGTCCGTAAGGGTTTGCTTGACACCAAGCGATATTTTACCTTTGGCTCGGTCAAATTTAAGTATCTTGGCAGTAATCTGCTGACCCGGTTTGAGAACATCCGTCGGTTTGCCTACCCTTCCCCAGGAAAGATCGGAAACATGAAGCAATCCGTCAACGCCGCCCAGATCAACAAAGGCCCCATAGTCGGTGACATTCTTGATTGTCCCCTCGACCATCTGTCCTTCCTCAAGCTTTTCAAGCGTGACATCGCGTAATGCTGTACGTTCTTCCTCAAGAACTGCCCGGCGGGACAGGACGATATTATCGCGGCGCTGATTAATTTTAATTACCTTAAAATTCCCTTTAACTCCTATATAGCTGTCGGAGTCAGATGAAGGGCGGATATCAACCTGTGACGAGGGGAGGAAGGCCTGGATTCCGCCAATATCAACGGTAAAACCGCCATTTACCTTGCCGGTAATGGTGCCTTCAACTATGCCCCCTTCCTGACAGGCATCACCAATCTTATCCCATGCAGAAAGATAGTCTGCCTTCTTTTTTGAAAGGACATACCCTTTTTTACCATCCTGGCGAGTCATCAGTACACGAATTTTGTCGCCTACCTGTACCGACAGTTCGCCATCCGCATTCAGGAATTCAGCGACAGGAACATGACCTTCCGACTTTAATCCGATATCAACGAGGACCGTATCAACATCCACGCGCACTACAGTTCCCTCTATGATTTTATCCCGTTCGGGACGATCTTTTAAACTCTCAGTGAAAAGCGCTGCAAATTCACTGCTTTGCTGATCGCCGTCGAATTCTTCATTCTCTTCTCCGGCAGCGTCAAGCCTTTTAAAATTCACCATTACACCATACCCCCTGGTCGTTTATCGTTCTTCCGTTTTTATTGAGCTTGGCAATGTACCAATATGCTCAAAATATTTCAATCGCTTTTATTCAATTCCTCAATTTTGTTCATAACTTCATCGATAATCCACTTCGGGGTTGAAGCGCCGGCGGTGACCCCGACCTGTTTGGCACCTTCAAACCATGCCGGGTAAATCTCCGCTGCAGTTTCAATATGATAAGTATGCGGCTGTATCTCGGCGCATATTTCAAGCAACCGGCGGGTATTAGCGCTGTTAAAACCCCCTACTACCAGCATGCAGTCGACTTGACCAGCCAGATCTTTTGCCTCTTCCTGCCGGACTGCGGTCGCGTCACAGATTGTGTTGTAAACGCGTATCTCACCACCCCGCAGCAAACATTCACAGACAACGTTTTTAAGATTTTCGAATGATTGGGTGGTCTGGGCCACCACACCAATTTTATCCATTTTAGGGAGTTTTTTGAGATCTTCACCGGAGGAAATAACAAATACCTTCTCACCACCGTAGGAGACGATCCCCTGAACTTCAGGATGATCCACATCCCCGACAACAACAACCCCATACCCGGCTTCTGACAAACTTTTCACATATTCCTGCGCCTTTTTTACAAATGGGCAGGTCGCATCAACAATATGCAGATTCTTCTGCTGCGCCTCGTTGATCTCTTTCAGTTCAACACCGTGAGAGCGGATAATAATGGTTCCGTGTTCCAGGCCATCCAGAGAATCAAGAACACGGATTCCCAATTCTTCAAGTTTACCGACAACCTGAGGTGAGTGAATAATCGGCCCAAGTGTGTAAGTGCTCTGATCCTTGCCGGCCTCCTCAAAAGCCATCTGCGTTGCGCGTTTTACCCCGAAACAGAAACCGGCCTGTTTTGCCAGGATAATTTTCATAACGAGGATTCCATACTCTCCATTTTATTACGGCACATTGTAACCATCCTGGTAAGCACCTCACCGATAGAAAGATGCGAAGAATCTATCGGAATTGCATCGTCAGCCTGCCTGAGCGGAGCGATATCCCGCTCCGAATCCTGCCTGTCCCGCTCGGTCACATCGGCAATAGTACCTGCGAGCGTAACCGCTTCCCCTTTACAGGTCAACTCTTCAAAGCGCCTTCTGGCGCGCTCATCCACGGAAGCGCTCAGATAAAATTTCATTTCGGCATCTGGGAAAACCACCGTGCCGATATCGCGACCTTCGAGTACAACGCCTCCTCTGCTGCCCATCCGTTGCTGCGATTTCAATAACGCTTTCCGAACGGGTTTAAGCTTTGAGATACGGGACGTCAGTAATGACATTTCCGGCGTACGGATCTGGTCGGTGACATCCAAACCGTTGGCACAGACCGATTGCCTGCCGGAAACAGAGTCAAGGCGTATATCAATATTACTGCAAAAATGTTCGACAGCGGCGGGGTCATCAAGATTGACACCGGCTCGGGCAAGCAGGAAGGCGGCAGCCCGGTACATGGCGCCGGTGTCTATCTGTATATAACCGAGACGCTCAGCCAGCAGCCGGGCGATGGTACTTTTCCCGGCACCAGAAGGGCCGTCAATTGCGATGACAATGCCGTCAGGACGTGAAGACATCAGCTATTTCGAGACAACTTTTTCCAGCAGAGGGAAAAAAGTCGGAAAGGATGTTGCGACACACGCGATATCTGACACCGTGATTGAAGCTGAGGCGACCAAGGCGGCGACCGACATGGACATGGCGATACGGTGATCTCCAGAGCTGTCGACTGTCCCGCCGAGAAGCTGCTCTGACCCGGTAATATCCATGCCGTCTTCAGTTTCGGTAACAGTGATGCCAAGCTTCCTTAGATTGCCGGCCATGGCGGTTATCCGGTCTGTCTCTTTTACCCGCAACTCCCTGGCATCCCTGATAGAGGTAACCCCTTCCGCACGTGCCGCTGCAACACAGATTGCCGGAAACTCATCAATTGCGCGTGGAACGACACTGCCGGAAATTGCGATCCCTTTGAGCCTTGAGGAGCGCACCATAATATCGGCTACCGGCTCACCTGATACTTCGCGCAGATCCAGCAGCTGAATGTCCCCACCCATCTCCTGCAGTATATCGATTACACCGGTACGGGAAGGATTGACTCCGACATTTTTTATCAACAGTTCGGAGTGCGGCGTGATCAAGGCGGCCACGATAAAAAAGGTGGCTGATGAGATATCTCCCGGCACGGTAACTTCCTGGGCGGTCAACTCAACTCCCCCTCGGACCGTAACTCCCTTGTCATTTCTGACGAGCGATGCGCCGAAGTGACGAAACATCCGTTCTGAATGATCCCGTGACAGACTCGGTTCGCTGACACTCGTCTCGCCGTCAGCATAGAGTCCGGCCAGCATAAGCGCTGACTTGATCTGGGCGCTCGACACCGGAGATTGATAATCAATCCCTTTCAAAGGGCCGCCATTTATGGCTAACGGCGCTAAAGTTGCGCTGTTGCGACCTGAAATACGGGCCCCCATCAGGGAAAGTGGCTCAACGATCCGCTTCATGGGGCGTTTTCGCAGGTATTGATCACCGGTCACAACCGAAAAGAATGACTGGCCGGAGAGGAGTCCGGTTATCAGCCTGATTGTAGTGCCGGAGTTACCGCAATCCAGAACATCGCCAGGCTCATTCAACCCATGCAGCCCGCGGCCGGTAATCTGAATTGTTTCGCCATCATCATTGATTACAACCCCCATGGCGCGAAATGCATGCATGGTTGACAGGTTATCCTCGCCACGGAGAAAACCGTGTACTGTGGTGACGCCGTTGGCTATTGCCCCGAGCATGATTGAACGATGGGAAATGGATTTGTCACCAGGGACAATGATCTCACCCCTGATTGAAGCTGCTGGTTGTATGGTGATTGAATTCAAAGGATCTCCACAGATGGTGGTCTTAATCAGACAATGCCGTCGCGAAACTTTTTTGCAGTAGTAAAAAACTCCGTTAATCCGGCCTGGTCGCTGTTGTCTATCATCCTGCGCAGTTCGGCAAGGCTGGCAGAAAAACCGTCTACGCTTGCAAGCAGTGCCTCACGGTTCATCAGGGCGATATCTCGCCACATGACCGGGTCGGAAGAAGCGATCCGTGTGAAGTCACGAAACCCCCCCGCCGTGTAAGAAAGAACGTTTTCTCCCTCAACATCGGCTGTACCAACTGCACGAACGAGTGTGTACGCGATGGCATGCGGCAGATGTGAAATCTCGGCAAATATCCTGTCGTGATGCCCGGCCTCCATACTGCACACATCCGCGCCGGCTGCCGTCCAGAGACGTGAGACCGTTTCGATGGCAACCGGATCGGAGGTCAGGCCGGGGGTCAGCACACAGCGTTTTCCGGTGAATAATTCTGGGAATGCCGCAGCGGCTCCGGAATGCTCGGTACCGGCTATGGGGTGACCGCCGACAAAACGGCAGCCTGACGGCATCAAAGTGTCACACTCGCTGACAATTGCCGCCTTGACACTGCCGCCGTCCGTAACGATGCAACCGACAGGAAGTGCCGGGGATATATCCCGCACGATTGCCGCAATCGCACAGACCGGTACAGAGATAAATACGACGTCCGCCCCTGAAACTCCGGAGGCCGCGTCCGCAGCGATTTCATCAATTATTCCCAGCGAATGTGCGCGAGCGATATTATCTGTATCTGTATCGACGCCGGTAATATGACCAACGATCCCAGCCCTGCGGAGCGCGAGCGCAAACGAGCCGCCGATCAGCCCGACTCCTATTACCGTAAGACGTTTTATGATCATCGGAGACACACCCTACATTGAACGCGGATACGATCCGAGAATTTTCAAAAACTGGCAGCACTGCTTGAGTTCATCAAGAGCAGCATGGACTTCCGGGTCTGAAACATGTCCGAAAAAATCCAGAAAAAATATATATTCCCAGGCCTTCTTTTTAAATGGGCGCGATTCTATCTTGGAGAGGTTAATGCCGCGGGAGGCGAAAGGCTCCAACATCCGGTACAATATTCCCGGTTCATCTTTAACCGAAAAAAGCACCGAAGTTTTGTCGCTGCCAGAGCGATCACACCCTTTACGGGAAATTGTCAGGAAACGGGTGAAGTTATTGACCTGATCCTCAATACGGCTGCGGACAACCTTGAGGTCGTAGAGTGATGCGGCCAGTTCACTGGCTATCGCTGCCGAGGTGTAATCATCGCTGACAATCTGGGCGGCAACTGCAGTAGAGGCGACATCGACAGCAGGAACTCCAGGCAGGTTTTCATCAAGCCACTGACGGCACTGAGCGATCGGTTGTGAGTGTGAATACACTTTTTTCACATCTTCAATCCGCCCGGTCCGCGAGAGCAGGTCGTGATGAACTTCAAGCATGATCTCGGCAGTTATCTGCAAACCACTTTCGACAAACATGTCAAGCGTATGCGAGACAACACCCTCGGTGGAATTTTCAACCGGTACAACGCCGTAAAGTGCTCTCCCTTTTTCGACCTCTTCAAAAACAGCCGGGATTGACTTCATTGGGACCAGTTCGGCCGAAAGTCCAAACTGCTGCATAGTCGCAAGATGGCTAAACGTCGCCTTGGGGCCCAGAAATGCGACCTTCATCGGAGATTCAAGCGCCAGGCAGGCAGAGATTATTTCGCGATAAATGCTTTTCAGGGCATCATTCGGGAATGGACCCGGATTTTGGTTCAGAAGGCGTTCATAGATCTGGCGTTCGCGCCCCGGAACATGAAAGTCCAGGTTATGGCCTGATTTTAGTCGGCCAACTTCAAGAACAAGCTGCGACCGTTCATTCAATAGATCAAGGATGCTATCATCAATGCCATCAATACGCGAACGAAGATCCTGAATGGTTAATGCATTCTTCTGCAAGGGAAACCGCCTGGTGGGTAGCCGTTATAATAAGCTGAAAAGGAGGGTGAATGTAAAACATGGAGTAAAAAAAAGCAATCTAATTCAGGGGTATCTGACAAAAACTGCGTCAAGAAAGCGGAGGGGTCAGTTGTCTGGCTCACTCCACTTAAACTGAGATAGCCAGGAGTCAAAGACAACAACCTTCTCTTCACCGAAAGGAAGGAGCTTTTTTCTCACCTGCACCACGCTCTTGCGCTCTCCCAACCGACCCGGTGTTTTCGAGTAGAATAAATCGGCAAAACAGATTATCCGCTCGGAAAGCGACTGCGGGCACATATCCCTATGCGGGAGCGGCAACCTCTGCCGGATAATCTCTTCGCAGGTAATACCAACACCGGTGTGCCGTTCACATACCAGCCCATGAAGCGGATATCCCTCCTTGTCCAGAATAGTACGTCCGAGAACGCCATGCATAATGTATGGGTGAGTGCCATACAGACCGAGTCCAGGGGCATGTACCTGACAGACACCGATGTCATGCAGTAATGCCGCTTCTTCAATAAAAACCTGGTCATCACCCGCTATCGCCAGGCGGTCAGCAACCTCCAGGGCAAGACCGGCAACGTGCCGGCTGTGTTCAAGAACAATTTCGAGCGCTTTACCCTCAAGATAACGAGCCAATAGTTTAATTGTCCACACACAGTTGCTCCAGTCAATATTTTGAATACAGGAACTATTCTACACAATATTCATTGTCAAAAACCCGACTACCACTAGTAACTGACTGTTTTTATAGAATATATACTATTTGGCACTTATTGTGCTCATAGATAAAACAGAAAATCAATGACAGCCGATTTATTACGCACATATTTCAGGGGTACCTCTTATGTACGCAAAATTTCCTTTCTATTCAGTTGCCCAGATGTATGCGCTGTCACTGAACACTCCGGTTACGATCATACTTGGAGAGGATCACCTCTATTGGGTCGTTGACAGGGGCACTGAGACGAAATTCGTTAACGAGGGGTGTTCGCTGCTATCACACGCCGTTTAGCGTGAAAAACGGCACACCTTCCAGGCTAATCTTCCTGATGCACAATCGTGCTTCTCCAGTTAAACGCTTCAATTTGTGCAGTCAGCAGGTGATCAAGAGAAACACCACACTGCTCCAACAGAACAGTCACCGCATCAAAATCAGTTACCTCAAGTTTTTCAACCAGCATCAGCATCTTGCCAAGCTTACCTTCCCGCTTTAAAAGAGCCGAACTGACATCCTCAGTCAGATTCAGGTTGGCAATAATCTCCTCAATAGGTATTTCAAACAGGACATCCAGCAATGACAGAATACCCACCATAAAAGCCGTTTCGGCCTGTTCATCGCTGCCAGCGCGTCCAGCCAGCTGCTTCACCATAATTTCCATCAACCGGCCGCGGACAGCCGCCATCTCGAGTAATGGGTGATTAATACCGCGGGCATCATGCTCGGAAAACAGTGAAAGCTGTGTCCATCGGCGCAATTGATTCATTCCCAGCAGGAGAATCGCATGGCGGAGCGTTTTAATTTTTTCACGCATCCCTAGTGCCACTGAATTTACCAGTTTCAGCAGATTGAAGGAAAGACCTGGGTTCTCTTTGAAGGTCATTTCGATAACCTCAATACTGGCACCCATTGTCAACTGCTGCAGCAGCTTCAGCAATGCCAGACTGGAGATATCTATCTTTTTGCGATTGAGAACGACCGGACGCGCAAAGAAATACCCCTGAAACAGATCGAAACCCAAATCATAACAGATCTGAAACTGCTCTATCTTCTCCACTTTTTCTGCCAATATTTTGACAGGATACTTTCGCAACTGCCTGACTATCTCCGGCAATGCATCCATACCTGTCAGAAGAATGTCGATTTTAATAATATCAACAACAGAGTAGATTTCATTATTAGCGGCATCGAACTCATGGTCATCAAGCGCAAGCAGAAAACCGAGCTCCTTCAGTTCACGGCAGCGCTTGATGACCTGATCATCAAGCTGAATAATTTCGAGCAACTCAAGCACCGTTTGGCCTATCGGCAAGAGTTCAAGCATTTCTGACAGCAACAGTCCGAGGTGCACATTTATAAAACCAAATTTACCACACAGGACCTCATGCATGCCAAACGAAGCAAGCGCATGCGTGATTACAGAAGAACTGGCGTGGGAATAGCTTTCAAAGACGGCATGATCAATATCGGCCGAACGGAACAATAGTTCATAGCCGACAATTTCCTGATTGCGATCAAGAATCGGTTGGCGTCCTAAAAAGAATTTTTCGGAAGGTGTCCCCATAAAAACCTTTACCATATTGCTTTATTTTTTTCTGAAAGTTACAAATATTTCGTTATTCTAACAGAAGTTTGGCAGAATTCAAGTGTCATATTTCCGTCTTGCAGCTTTACATTCTCTTGCACGTCATGCTAGCCTTACCAAAAAGCGATCCTCTGAAGATCACCATCTTTCTGCATTTTATATCGTAGTATCCCAGGAGCAAAATTATGAAACGAAAAGCCATCGCCCTCCTCTCGGGAGGACTTGACTCCATCCTCGCCGTTAAGATGATGCTTGCTCTCGATATAGAAGTCGAAGCCCTGCATTTCACATCTCCTTTTTACGCATATACCGATAAAAACTCTGACTGTAGATCCGAGGTAATCGGTATCGCAAGTAAATATAATATTCCTATTAAAGTAATGAATGAAAGACTGGAATATATTGAAATGATTCGTAATCCTGTTCACGGTTACGGCAAAGGGTTCAATCCATGTATTGACTGCCGGATATATCTTTTAAAGAAAGCCAAAGAGTACATGATTGAAACAGGCGCTGATTTTGTGTTCACCGGGGAGGTACTCGGTCAAAGGCCGATGAGCCAGCGGCGTGACACAATGCGGGTTATTGAGAAAGAGAGTGGTTTGGAAGGGCTGTTACTGCGGCCTCTTTCCGCCCGCCATTTTGAGCCAACAATCCCGGAAAAGCAAGGGTGGGTGGATCGGAACAAGCTGCTTGCAATCGAAGGGAGGTCACGCTCGGTTCAGATGCAGATGGCTGAGGATCTGGAGGTCAAGGACTACCCACCACCGGCGGGTGGCTGCCTGTTGACCGAATTGTCATACATCCCAAAGATTCGCGACGTATTCGATCATGCAGTAGAACTCCACCTGCGAGATTTCCGTTTACTCAAGACCGGGCGACATTTCCGCCTTGCCCCGGAGAGCAAGGCAATTATGGGGCGCAACGAAGGGGACAATAACCAGCTCGAACTCTTGAGACAACCGGAAGAAGCCGCACTGACCTGGCTGGACGGCAACACCCCTGTCGCCATCATCATAGGTAGCCAAAATAATGATATTTTTAAACTAAGCGCCAAAATCCTGCTCCGATATACCAAAGCTGAAATTGGTGCAGAATGTCGAATTAAGCTGCGGGTAAATAAATTGCAACGGATTTTTTCAGTGATTAACGACATGGGGGCGGAAGCGGTGGAGAAGTATCTGGTGGCATAATAAACTATTTAATCCTGTCTGCAGATTTCCGTAAAAAAACCCACATTGTGACTATTAAAGCTTATAGCATAACTGGCCTCCGGCAGAAAAGTCACAGACACGTTACGCTTTTTACCCCAGATTCAACTCATCCAGGGATAATCGATAACCGGGTAGCAGTTTTTCCATAAAATAGATCACCTCCGGCAGTGCACTGGCAGACAGTTGCTCAAAGTGCTCTGCTTCCGCACGGCGGAATTCATGGTTGCCACTCTTTCCCTCTTCAATGCACTTTGTTAACGCCGCGATCTTGTCGGCAGCTTTCACCAGATGAACATACTCTTCCTGATCATCAAAGAAGAATAAAGACTCATACTCTCTGGCAAGCTCAGGAGGAAGCATCGCCAAAAGTTTCCTGCGGGCCTTATCCTCCAATTGATGAAATGATTTTTTTAAATTTGGATCAAAGTGTTTGACCGGAGTCGGCATATCACCGGTAAATATTTCGCTGGCATCGTGAAAGATCCCGTACATTGCCGCACGGGAAGGGTCGAGGTTCCCACAATAATAGGTATTGCGGATCATGGTCAATGCGTGTGCAATGACCGCGACATCAAGGCTATGCTCCTGGATATTTTCCGGAACTGTATTGCGCATCAATCCCCAACGGCTGATATAGCGCATGCGGGAGAGAAAGGCGAAAAAGTCATACTGTTCAGGCTTTGCAGCTTCTTTCATTGCTATACTCTCTCATACGGTTCAAAAAGCCGTTTATATTCGTCCAGCGCAAACCTGTCGGTCATGCCGGCGATGTAATCGCATACAACCCGCTGAAGCCCGAAGCGTTCGATGCGTGAATGATATTTCGGCGGCAGCAGGTTGGGATAGCGCAGATATGTCTCGAACAAACGGGTAATAAAAATTTCAGCTTTTACCCGCATCTTGTCAACCTTGTAGTGTCGATAAAGGTTCTGGAACAGGAAGCGCTTGAGCGCCAGATTACGACCGGTTATTTCTTCGTTGAAATGGACCACGGCACGATTTACGCGCCGCAGATCATCAAGTGATGCTATGCCAAGAGCCGCAAGATTGGCTGATGTCGTTGTACATATATCGCTGATCAACAATCCGATTAACGCACTGATTGTCTGGTATATAAGACGTTTATCGTCTATTACCGGGTATTTCTGGCGCACACCGGAACATACTTTATGCCACAGGTCTACCTTTTCCAGCATCTCCAGCGTTATATAGCCTGATTTCAGGCCATCATCAATATCATGATTGTTATACGCAATTTCATCGGCATAATTAATAATCTGTCCTTCGATGGTAGGAACAATTCCAGGCAGAAATTCTGCCATTATTTCGCTGGCGGTGTCATAGGGTGTTGAGTGTTTGATGATCCCCTCACGCACCTCCCATGTCAGATTCAGCCCGTTAAATCCTGGATATCTCTCTTCCAGTTCGTCCACAACACGAAAAGACTGCATATTATGCTCAAAACCACCAAAACCCTGCATCAGCCGATTTAGGACATCTTCCCCGGTATGTCCAAAAGGGGTATGCCCCAAATCATGGGATAATGCCAGTGCTTCCGTCAGCTCTTCGTTCAAATGCAACTTGCGGGCAATGGCCCTGCCGATTTGTGCCACCTCAAGCGAATGTGTCAAACGGGTACGGTAATAATCGCCTTCATGATTTACAAAAACCTGCGTCTTATACTCAAGCCGCCTGAAAGCGGCGCAATGAATAATACGATCCCGATCGCGTTCAAAAGCCGGACGAAGGTCGCGGAACTCTTCGGGATGTTTACGCCCGCGTGAAGCACAACTGGTACAGGCATAACCGGCTAAATCGCTTCGTTCGGTTGAGTCATTCATCTATGTCCCCTGATTGCCGATATAATACGAGACGAAAAGTTGTTTTGATCAGTTTGAGCCAGGATACAAATAGGTCTTATTAGATTGGCGTTTAGAGCCGCTCGCTTTTTTACCCGTACCCCCTGCGATCGATAAAATATCCGCCAGTTGCATCTTCCAGACCCCTTCCTGGTAAGTCAGTTTAAACTCGCGAGTCATTGACCTGACAGCACCCGGGGCATCATCAAGGCCAATTTTTACATACACCGTGGCCTCGCTACTTTTTTCATGCAAAATTCTGAAATTTTCCATTTTCTGCCAACAGCAGGCGGGACGTGCTGACGAATCACGCATATTTTTTACAAAAGATTCACGAGAGGTTTTACCACGATGAGCCAACTGTTCATACAACTGTTCATACCTCCCTTCGCGCCAGAGGTCAAGAGTATCAGACATGCTTTTTTCGATGTGGGAGTTTGTTTCCGACGCATTTCCGTATCCAGGACATACAAGTAATGAGCTCAAGACAACAACCGCTGCACACCAAGAATTGATATTCACTGTTCCCCCCACTGGAAAATAAAAAACATCGTAGAGTAATTACTGTCAACGTACAACCTTATAACAAACACCATGAGTAACTGCTTACCGACCAACTCAA
>JAFLLC010000132.1:13117-15538 GCA_019162745.1 Deltaproteobacteria bacterium
GGAATTTACCGAAATACCGTTTATGGTTGTAGGGGCTAAGCAAGTTTCATCTGCTTCGCCAGCCTTTAATCTTCGTGGCAACAGGGCAAAGCAGGCAAGGCAATTGCTTTGCCCCTACGTTAAAAAGCGGTAAATCAGTATTTTCTGAGACCCTAAAGAGTTCTTCCATCTACCTCGGCAAACAGCCGTAACTTCTGCATCATTTCCTCAAATTTGGCGGGCTTGAGCGACTGGGCACCGTCAGATGCCGCGTGCTCCGGATCAGGGTGCACCTCTACGATCAACCCATCGGCCCCGGCGGCCACAGCTGCATAGCTCATTGGAGCCACATAATGATGGTTGCCGGTACCGTGAGACGGATCAATGATTACCGGCAGATGTGTTTTCCCTTTAAGAACTGGAATTGCAGATAAATCGAGGGTATTGCGGGTAGCAGTCTCAAAGGTGCGTATGCCACGCTCGCAGAGAATCACGGACTGATTTCCCTCGCTCAAGATATATTCTGCGCTCATCAACAGTTCCTGGATTGTCATCGCCATGCCTCTTTTCAGCAACACAGGTTTACTAAGCTGGCCGACTTTTTTGAGCAGCGCAAAATTCTGTGAATTGCGGGCACCAATCTGCAATATATCGGCATACGCTGCCACCATGTCGGCTGTTTCAGGATCGATAACCTCTGTTACAAATGGGAGCCCGGTCAGATCACGCGCCTTTGCCAACAGCTTCAGCCCCTCCTCTTCAAGCCCCTGGAAAGAATAGGGTGATGTGCGCGGTTTGAATGCGCCGCCACGCAGAATATGGGCTCCGGCTTTTTTGACGGCAAGAGCCGATTCAATAATCTGTTCCTCACTCTCAACCGAGCAAGGTCCAGCCATAACGATGATCTGCGATCCACCAATAACAACATTGTCACTGATCCGTACCACGCTGTGCTCCTTCTTGACTTCAAGTGAAGCCAACTTGTACGGCTGCAGAATAGGAACCACATTTTCCACGCCATGCAGAGACTCCAGCGCCTGCAGAGCAGGCTTGCCGCGCTCGTCACCGACTGCCCCGATAACGTCACGCGTTGCACCATGAATTACATGCGATGTGTACCCCAACTCTTTGATACGCCTCAAGACTTCATCTTTGTCTTTCTTTGCAGCTCCCGCCTTCATTACAATAATCATTCCCTGATCCTTTCCCACAAACAGCCAGGGCCGGAAGTCCCCCCCGGCCCTGGCTGATCTGAATAAACAGGCAGCAAAAAACCGGGGAGACTTTCGTCTGCCCCGGTTTGTGGTTTTGTGTGATAGCTTCTTCGCTTACACTTATACCCGGGCAGACGGCCTGAAATAAAAGCCGGACCAAAAGTAAAAGCTGAATGCGATGTAGAAGCAGTTTGAGTTCATGCCGGACATTTAATCATAGAGAGATCTCAGTTGTCAAGAGTGAAACACGCCGTCAGTTCATCAACGACATCGACCAATTTAGGTAAATCCGGCTTCGTCAAAATACAATTGGCGCCAAGCCCGATCCATTTGCGTTTGTTGTCCTCTGAAGCAAGTGAGGAAAAGATCGCAACAGGCAGGTCCTTCAATGAATCTTCTTTGCGTACAAGCGAAGTAAGATGCAGGCCATCCATCTGGGGCATTTCAACGTCGGTTATCAACATGTGGATGTATTTTTTGAAATCACATCCGTCCTGAGCAGCCTTCTGCATGGTCTGCTGAATTATATTCCACGCTTCGGCACCATTTTCTGCCTCAACAACCGTATATCCGGCAGCTCGAAGACTGCTACAGAGTGTCTTGCGTATAAAAACGGAATCATCAGCAACCAGAACTGTTCTCTTGGCACGGTCTGGATTTGATTCCGCCCGGTTCATCATAAGAGAATCGAGCGGCTTCAGAGCACTTTCAGAACAGAGCTCAGCAACTATCTTCTCAAAATCAAGTACAAGTATAATCCTGTCTTCCATCTTGACGAGACCTGTCACCTCATCACTGTGCACAGTCGCCGCAGGGGCTTCTACGTTCTTCCAGGAGATTCGATAGATCCGGGAAACGGAATGAACCAGCACCCCCACCATCAGATTATTGAACTCAAGGACCACGACCCGGTCTGCAACAAGATCCCCGGTCGATTTATTGAGTACCGTTGCAAGATTAATGATAGTGATAACCTTGTCACGCAGCTTGATCATCCCCTCGACACCAGGTCTGGCATTTACCACCCGCGACATTTGCGGCAAACGAATAATCTCACGCACTTTAGCAACATTAACACCGTAGTAACAGGGGAGTACGTTGCCGTTCCAGTCAACTTCGTCGATTCTGAACTCAACTATTTCAAGTTCATTGGTATCGCTCTCAAGAAGTATTTTACTCTGTTGCATGATAAGTACCTTTCTAAACCCGTTAATTGTTCATGTATAAC
>JAFLLC010000108.1 GCA_019162745.1 Deltaproteobacteria bacterium
TAACCCATAGATCGCCTCCTTTTAGGACGCGCCATCTATATTAACACATAGGGAAACGCACCACAATAGTTTACATTTTTAAATACTTTTTCTTTAAGAATGCATATAATTTAGGAAAGACATGTAGGTACGTATCAATATTTAAATATTTTATAAATTTCGGCCGACTCATAAGCAAAGAAAAGTATAATGCATCTCTCATCATATTTATACGCTTCTTAACAATTACATCATACTTAAATTCCGTATAATAATTAAAATATGAAAGTAATTCAAGTGTTCTTAATGTGGAATAATTTGGCTTTAATTTTGCACCTAAAGATCCGGGATTTTTCCTATAAACACTCATTATCTCATTTATATAAGCAATGTCTCCTTTTGTGCTTAAAAACAACTGCAGAGCATAATCGCCGCCTAAAACATAATTCATCCACTCCTCATACTCATAAACACTTTTTCGATATACAATACTTTGGGTTGGTATAAACCAATTTTTTTCTATTAAATCAATAGTATTGTATACTAATTTTTTATGCTGACAAAACTCACGTCTTTTCTTTTTACTTTCCCATGTTATATAAGCATTATGAAAGCACATTGAATACTGTGGATTTGCGTCTAAAACATCAACTTGTTTTTGTAACTTATAGGGATCTGTCCAATAATCATCTCCCTCGCAAATTGCCACGTATTTACCTCTAATGGCTTGGCTACATCTTCTCCCATTCGCTTTGGCCCCAACGTTATAATTTGCAGTTATAACACGAATGATATTAGGGTGATTTTTTGCATATTCTAATACTATTTCTCTTGTTCCATCTGTACTATAATCTTCCCCTATTATATACTCAAAAGGAAATGTTGTTTTTTGCATTAATACACCTTCAATGCACTGCCTTATATATTTAACATGCTGATATGTACTTGTTCTAATGCTAACGACAGGATTAGGAACTATTTCTATAACGTTATTATTGAGTTCATACGAATCTTCAATTTTTTTATTAATAACATCTTTAACACTTAATATTGCATTCATTATGCTTATTATTTAACGATTACCAGCTTACAGGCCTTATCAGCCTACAAATATACCACAGGCTCTTCAACTTAGTTACCGTTTGGCTTTATGAACTTATTATTGCAAACAAAAATGCTCACAATAAGCTTACCATATTACAACACCGCTCATACAAAACGGCTCTTCGCGGATTTTAATGGAAATAGAGTAATAATGGTTTCGCTTGGCGTAATATCAATTCATAGAGAGAGTCAGAACATAAACCTATGATGAAGTAAACCATGCCGATAAGCCATAGAGACAACATCTTTAACTATGCAAGCACAAAACAACCAAGACAGTAGGAATAGGCCTATACAGCTAAATCTACCTTCGAAATGCCTCGGCGAGCTGCTTCGAAAACCTCGAAAAATACCAAACCAAAATATTCTTTTACCTTAAAAACTGAACCTTGTTGTAGCCTGATGACGTATTAACGTTTTACTTCAACCCATTAAAATCCGCGAATAGCAAAAAAAAACAAATATAATAAGTTCGTAAATATACCCTTAATCCGACAAAAGAACACTTGACACTCTAGGTTCAACGCAACAACATAGGCGAAGACAAACGATACGAACTCCACTAGCTCGTTGTGGACCGACGCGCAGGAAAGTGGCAAGGGCAGTTGTGCCCCCTCCCAGTCCCAGCGGCCCGACATTTGTTTTGTTGAGACGTTCTGTAATTTCCTGTTCAATCTTGTTCTGAACATCAAACCGCCCATATACCATCGCTTCAAGCATTAACGACGCGGCTTCAAAATGTGTTCGTCCAATCCCAATTGCCGGGGAACATGGTGTACATCCCAACAATCCTGCTGCCTCTGAAGCCCATTCTACAATTTCATCAATAATCACCGATAGCTTGTGCTTATGAAATACACGATACGTTTTGCCTCGAATTTCCGGACCACCACCTTGAAGAAGAAGGTGCAATCTTACCACGTCCTCATCAACCGATTTGATAACGACCGGCGCCATTGCAAGTGCTCCCGGATCGTCATCCAGACCGACAGACTGTTCCAGTCGTTGGACATCATCGCCTTTTACTGCCATTGGTCTGCACGGCATTGCCCGCAGTCCTTCAGCCACACCGCGCTGAATAGCGCAAAGCATCTCTGCGCTCACCGCTTGTTTACCTCCAACTTCAAGGAACACATGGGGTATGCCGGTATCATCACAGGTTGGACGCAAAGTTTTTTCAGCCGTCTCCGCATTCTCCAGAATCGTTTCCATTATCCAGCGAGCGTTCGGATTCATCTCCTTCTCAAGCGCCTTGCGACAAACAGCTATCTTGTCATCGGAAAAAACCGTCGATGCATAGATCACAGCCTCTCTTACTTTTGTTTCTATATTGTTCATAATCATTTTCTATTCTCGTACCAAGTACCGCAAGCGTTCCGGCTTGCGCAATACTATATTAATAGATCGTTTCACCTTGCGCGGCTGCGATGATGCACGGAAATCCATGCACATGAAGTTCGTGTAAAGCCTCCATTCCTTCCTCGGAAAATGCAACCACCCGTCGTTCACTAATTTTGCTTTCCAGCAATGCTGTTACAGGAGGAATCACCGCAAAGACAGAATTGTGTTCTTTCAAAGCCGCGATCGTTTCCGGGCTAAGACGTCCCTTTCCAAGGTGAATCTTCACGCCTGCTTTAGAAAGATCGGGAATCGTGCTTTGAATATCATATTTATTGCTGGAAGTAGGGCCAACTCCTGCCGGACTCACCGCAGTGTGAAAGATCACCGATCCTTGAAGATCAATCCCGGCTTCTTCCAATCTGCCTGTTTTAAAAAGATCAACTAACTTTGGTAAAACAGCGTCTCTTCCTGTATAGATAATGCCAGATAATTCTATCATATCTCCCGGAACAAGCTGTTTCACAACCTGGCTACTAATTGGAATACTTATAGATTTCAATGTTATCTCCTACTCTATATTATTACCGTTTAGATCAATAAATATCTTTGTTCATTATGGGGTTGCCATGAATATCAAAAACTTCAAGTTTTTCAATAGCTGTATTTATTTTCTCATACAAACCATTTTTATCTTTAGACTTAACTGCGAATACTCCAACTCTGTTATTACTGGAAAGTTCACCGCCAATAACCATATTCTTTGTTTTATTGGCATCCAAATATTCTATCACACCAAATTGCAAAAGTTTATCGCAACCAACAATGGATCCAAAAAGACCTTTTTTTGCATAAATAAAACTTTCTGCGTAATAGATTTCTGGTTGCTTGTACCTTAGATTAACCGGAATACCCAAAAAAGAGTCAACGGCCGCATCAATGACATCAAACCCCGTAATTAACGGTATAATACGAAAGCTTTCTCCACCGCCAATTCTGGCTCCAAACTCGATCACATTAATTTGATCATCATTCACAATCGCCTGAATCATCAACGGCGTATTATTTAACCCGAAGGCTTGGGCTATTTTATTTGCAATTTGCTGACATTCAGTGAGGTTTTTTTCTGAAAGATCAGCAGGCCAGATGCAACCGTATATCTGCTGAATTGGATCATCTTTTTCTCGAATGACTACCTTACGTCGTTCTTTTGTCATCACAACAAAGGCTTCATTATCTTTGATAAAACAATCAATGCCGATTTCCCGACCTTCCTTATACTCTTCAATAATAGCGTCATCGGAACGGCTAATTTTTAGCGCTTCATCAAAATAACGTATCAACTCATCAAGGTTCCGCGCCTTTCTAACCCCTTTCGAGCTATTACTATCTGTTGGTTTCACTGCAACAGGAAAATTCAATCCGGCAAATTCAAAACCACTGATATCTTTAGCAATGATATATTTTGATGTTGGAACTCCACTCTTAATCATCATGTCCTTCATCAAACCTTTGTTGGTAACAGCCAACGAGGTTTCATAGCTGTAAGGAGCAGGCAAACCCAATTTTTGTGCCACATAGCAGGCGGTTACATTTGCCTGATCAATACATGTGCTGATAACCAGTTCTGCAGACCGGCTTCGGGATATTTCAAGTACAGCCTCCTTGTCCAACGTACTTAACTGAAGATGCTCATCCGCGAACTCTCTTGCAGGAGGGTTTTCATAATAATCAATGAGCAGAGTATAATAGCCTCGCTTTTTCAAATTCGTTATCAGGGCTTTGTGAGGCAAAGTTCCACCCAGCACAACAGCAATAGGCAAAATATTCATATCATTGTTTTATAGTAAAAAATGCTGTCATCGTTGACAACAGATCAAGCACCCTGTCGGATATTTTTCATCAGCAACTCTTTAAGATCCGAAGGAATAATTTTAAGGGCAGGCATATCGGCTCGAATCCCTTTGCGTATCCGAGCTTCAACAAATGAAGGCCCATCCGAGGCAAGCAGTTCTAACACGGAAGCCTTTAGATCTTCTTCTGTCTCAACAGCCCTGCCGACTGTCTTATATCCAGCATTTTCGGCAATTGCAGTCAAATCTGCATTAAAGCCTGCCGAGGGCTGGCCACCGACTGACTCGTGTACACCATTATTGAGCACCGCATGCAACAGGTTAGTAGAGCCGACTTTGCCAACTGTTGTCAACGACCCTAAATGCATAATTACTGCGGCATCACCGTCAAGACAAACAACAAGTCGATTTTTCGCTCCCAAGGCAATGCCATTGGCGATGGATGAGGCATGCCCCATGGCGCCCAAATTCAAACAATCTCTTTCATGACCTGCACTATTTTGATCTCGCAACGCGTGGAGTTCGCGAGTCGCCCGCCCAGTAGTTGCTACAAAAAGTGCATTCTCCGGAGTACATTTTAGAATACAAGCAATCGCATCTTCCCGAGTCATTCCGTATAAACTATCTTCAGGAACGAATGCCCTTTTATGCCCTTTTTCCAATACACCCTTTTTGACAAGTATTGCTGTCGGGCTGCTTTGTTCACGCGCTGTTTTGACTGCCCACTCAATAACCTCAAAAGCATTCTCTTCATCCTTGTCGATCACCTTGCAGGGAATATCCATCAACTCCAGCAATGCAGGCATTACCCGGCCTTGTTTGTCATGCTGAGCATGATCCCGCGAATCCGGATCACCACGCCACCCAATAAGCAACACCATGGGAATACCATATACCTCTTTATTGGTGAGTGAAAGAAGCGGGTTGAGGCAATTCCCGATTCCTGAGTTCTGCATATAAACAAGTGGTACATGACCAGTGGCCAGATAATTACCGGCAGCAAGCGCAATGGCGTTTCCCTCATTAGCTGCTATCACGTGCTGCTCACGTGGGAGTTCGGCTTCGACATACAAACAGAAATCATTAAGCAATGAATCCGGGACACCTGTAATAAACTCAACACCTGCCTTCCGTAAGCAGTCGTGAAATTTTTTCTGGTCAATCATAAAGCCCCTATTTTATTATAAACATCCAGTTCAATACGCAAAACTGCTCACAATAACTCAAACAGTTTTTGCAATTCTTTTTCCAAACTCCAAACAACGTTTGTAATTTCGTGAATTTCTTTGTCATTTTTTTTGCCATAACTTGCAAGTAATGAAAACTTCGCTTCAAGCTCACTGTCCGAAAGAGGATTTTCCGGCTCCCCTTTGGGGTAGTCAATTCTTTCTGAAAAATAATCCCCGGCATACGTTAGCACTTCAACAATTGCTGCGCGTTGCTTAGGAACAAGGTTAGATATCTCATCATCTGCACAAACAGATATTTTTTCTACCAGTGAAAGAATATTCGAATTATTTACATGCTCAGAATTGAATTGATCGATCCCCGCCTTCCCCGTCATCAAGGCAACCGCAAGGCCATAAGGAATACTCATTTTTGCAGAAGGGGAACCGGATATTTCTGTATGATCATGCTTACCGATAACCGTACGGTAAGTTAGAACCTTGATCTCTTTTATTGTATCGACGGTTATTCTTTTATCTGCCTTGATCTTCAACGCTGCCTCTATTGCCGGATGTGCATGTCGACAAGCTGCATATGGCTTAACATAGGCCTTTTCAACAGCATATGGGCCACCATCCACTCTCTTCAACTCCTCTACATTACACTCATCTGCCATCATCGAAAAAAAACCAGCGTCGCCACAGAAAACATCGTCAAGGCCTTTAAAACCAGCTCTTGCAACATATGTTGCCAACAATGCATTTACTGCAGCTCGTCCAACATTAAACGGCTTTATCTCCGAACCGTCTTCAATAACCTTAAGAGTTCCTGCTGCAGAAACAGCAGCAGCAGAAAGCGTATCCTTCATTTCTTTCTTCGTGAACCCAAGCATTGCTGAAATTCCCATCGCAGCCCCGATAGTGCCACAAGTACTGGTCGGATGATAACCACGGCCATAATGCGACGGTTGAATCGCACATGCAAGCCTCACCTCAGCCTCATAGCCAACTATAATACCCTTTATGAAATCCGCTCCATGAACTCTTTCCTTTTCTGCAACTGACAAAAGCGCTGAAAAAACTGGAGCTCCCGGATGAATCATCCCAAAACGAACACCATCATCTAACTCTGCGACATGTGAACTTAAGCCGTTTATAAAAGCAGCATTTTCAACACTGGCTTTCCGATCGAAACCAATCACAGCGGAATCTCCAGCCCCCCCCCTCATTAAATCCAATAACTTTTCGCCCTTTTCTTTCAGCATCCAAGCACCAGCAAAAGTAACCCCCAAATAATCAAGCAAACACCGCTTCGCTTGGTGCACAACATTATGAGGAAATCTTACCTCACATAAATCAAAAAGGTCATCAATAAATTGATCGCTCAAATTCACATGCATCCAATAACTCCTGGCTGCAGTAACAGCCTTTGATCAAATTAGAAATACCGGAAATATTCAGGGCTGTCCGACTTTGCTTCCGTCCAGGCCAAATCATAAGCCGTCAACACCTTTTCAGGCAGGAGATCCTGTTTCAACACTGCCATGTTCTGCTCAAACTGAGCCATGCTGGATGCTCCAATTATGATCCCGTCACCTTTTGAAGAATCAAGCTTGGAATGATGAATCAACCACCTGAACGCCGCTTCGACCGGTTTAATGCCTGCCTCTTTGCAACTCTCAGCCAGAGAATCCACGGCCTCGAAGAGGGATTTTTTCCAATAACGACTTTTATAGCTATCCAGACGAGAGAACCTTCCCGGCAATGGATCACTCTGAAAGTTCGCATGCTTCCCTGTCAATAATCCACCCGCCAAAGGATTAAAAGCATAGAACCGCATACCCGTTTTTCGCAGAGCATCAAATAACTCGCGTTCCACATTCCGACTTAAGCCGTTGTATAGCCCCTGATAAACGGTTGGTACCGGCCAGCCACGCTCTTTACACAAGTGCCAAATATCAATAACCATCCATGCAGGAAAATTGCTCAAACCCAACTCCCTGAATTTACCAGCGGCATGAAGCTTTGCACAGGTTTCCAGGGCATCTTCACTCGGAGTGGTTCGATCAGGAAAATGAAAATACAAGATGTCAACAGAATCCAGGCACAACCGTTGCAAAGACTCTTCAAGTTGCATTATCACGGCTTCCCCATCCAGCTTTCCCGTAATTCTGGGGTGAACCTTCGTTGCGATACTGTACGATCCATTCGCCATTTCCGAAAAGATGGTACCGAGAATCCGTTCGGTTTCTCCATTATTATATACATAGGCTGAATCCAGTTCACAGTGCCCCGCTTCAAGAAAGCGCTGCACCATTTCTTTACTTCCCGCAAGATCTACCTGTGGGCCGAAATTCATGGTTCCCAATATCAGTTTCATTTCGCCTTTGTTGTTCTTCTGAATCTCTACTTATTAAAGCCCCGAAATGAGCAATATCTTGTTCGACAATTTTTTGCCATCCAAATTCCGAAGTTTTAAATACGACCGGAAAAGGCCATAAAGAGCTGACTACGCATCTCAACGCTTATTACAAGTCACATGCCAGCAAATGCATTATTTGTAATGTCTGCAAGTGCATTAATACCGTATAAGATTAGTATCAACCAAACACCTGCGCTTCAGTTTTCATTCTTGACTTCCTTTTTCTCTTTTATACTCTCTTATTCAGTCACTTTGCCTTAATCGAACAAATGGCATCAGGATAATACTGATCAATCACTCGCTTAACTAAAGCGACCTGCTTTGCTCGCTGGCGAGCTTCAGCCTCACTGGTATCCCAACTGTGGTTCTTTGCGACGGAACCGCCAGTTTTCAAATAGACTGGAGCTGCAACCCGAATCATCTCAGGGACCTCATAATGGCGAATAAATCCACCTGAAGAAGCTGGATTCTCTGTATGAATATCAATAGGGATATCTATTGCTGCACGAAGTGCAGCAAGCATAGGTAGCTGAATATCCCTAACCGGGTTAAGGGAGTCAGCACCAATACTTTCAAGCATTTTGCCTGAACAGGGGTTACCATGCCCACAATGCGCAGAAACCTTGAAACGACATTGTGCAGGAATTTCACCCTGCTTGCGCATTTCATTCAAAATCCAGAGACAACCCTCGTCATAAATCAAAAATGAATGGCAACCTAAGGTAATCGCACGCTTAACCTCCTCAATTGCACGAACGATCTGCTCTTGGCCACGCAAACGGTATCCCATTCGTTGACCTTCCGGTGTTTGCACAGAAGCACTGGTGTCATAGGTTGCCCGTGGGCCTATTGCCAATACAAGTTCTACGCTGTGATCTTTTGCCAGTCCCACCATCTGCTCTATTTCTTTGTCCAGCAAAAGCATGATGCCTTTAGTCTGCGTTACTCTATGAATCGGCAACCCCTTTTCCGCAAGTGTCTCCAATAGCGCTTTCATCGCAAGAGGTCCCTGAATCCCTGGTACTTCAAACCGATATTTTGTACCGTCTGAAAAGGTTTTTGAAGAATCTGGTAATTCATGCAGATCGCCAGACGGCAAGCCGATTTTCTTTAGAAATTCTCTTGTCAGCTTCATGATTTATTACTTTTTTAATTCTAATTTATTTCACAAAGTCCTCTCTATATTGTATCAGCACTATCAATAAAGAGTTGTACATATTCACTTTCGTTTTTTATTACACCATAAGCCTGAGCACGAGAAATTACCTGATGCGCCCAATTCCTGTGTGGATTAGCTTCGTTCATCTTGTTATTATTTTCACTTTTTATTACCCCGTCACCAACATTTAAAATCTGCTGGGCATCCTCATATTCCTCTAATGTAACAGACTGCATGGCGTTGACGTACTTGAGATGTGAAGGATGGATCACTGTTTTGCCAACAAAACCATTAGTCTTATCAAGAAGCACTTCTCGTAATAACCCATCAATAGCATCGTTAAGTATCGGTTGCAGAGTTAACAATGAGCGATTCAAATTTTGCTGTAGTAAAAGAGATAAATCATCACGCTTGTAAGCAAGAAAATATTCCCAGACAGGCCCTGATAGAGTATATCCGTCTTCTACACGGTTAAAAACATTAAGAATATCTGAAAGTATATCACGTACCGGCAGAATATCATAAATTGAAGCACTGATTGCACGACGAACGCCAAAGAATGAGGAAAAATCAGTCCCTCCAACACGAACATTCAGAATATAATCCTTGTAAGGAACCATCAATTCCTTGAGCTTTTCAAGTTCTTCCTCGCGAGTTTCACGATAAGCAATAGCCTTACCTTCCAGAATCGGCATACCATAAAGTTTAGCATCAAGTCGCTGACTAAGCTCCACTAATTGCTCAAGGTACACTATCGCTTCGCAACTTGAATACTTGGGAAACACAAAGCCTGAAAGAATGCGAGCCTGATCACTGTTGAGTTGAAGAGCAAAGCGTATGAACTGATCGTGGTTACGTACCCGAAGAAAAATCAGCGGAATATCATTCTCATTGATGATTCCTTCGTCAAGAGCACGAGCCAAGCGACCAAGTTGTTCGAGAACATTAGCTTGTGCGGCTTCAATTTCATCCGCCCGAATCGCGTCCTCAAAACACATCACCATTGATTTAAGGGCTGGCATCTGCCGAGCAAGCAACTTATCAACGATTTGCCGCGTACCAGGCATGTATAGCGTCCCTCCTAAACAGTATTGCAATAATGGTTTATCGGCCCACTTATTGAATTCGACTGGCTCATACTGAAACTTGAATGACGTATTTTGTTGATTGTGTTTCATAAGGTAATACGCGATAATATTATCAACGTTAGCTCAAAGTTTTATGTTACGAATCAGCTCTGAAATGAACAGCACATCTTCAACTGCTTCCTTGTAGAACAAGGGCAAGCAAAGCACCCGGCTGGCTATATCTTCCGAAACATCTTTTCGTTCGTATTCAAGAATTCTCTTATATGTATTGACTGATGGCCAGAAGTACCTTCTCGGATAGATATTATGCTGCTTCAGATAATCTTCGACACGTAATAACTCTTTTTCACTTCTGAAAAGAATCGGAAAATAGGAGTAGTTAGGCTCCCCTATTTTCAAAGTTTGAAATCCCAAGCCATCAACGTCCTGCAAGTTTTCCTTATACAGATCATACTTGTATTTTCTATCCGCAAGCACAGCATCGTAATATTTCAGGTTTGCAAGTCCGAGAGCGGCATGGATTTCCGTCATCTTCCCGTTAAAACCATCCTCAACCACATCTTTTTCATCGTTATGCCCAAAGAATCGAATTCGCTTGAGTTTCCCATGCAGTGCTTCATCTGTTGTCACGCATCCTCCCCCTTCGCCTGTATTTAACAGCTTTGTTGCATGCAGGCTCGTCGCTGAAATATCGCCGAACTCAAGAACACTTTTCCCTTTACAGGTTGACCCTATCGCATGAGCGGCATCGTATATCACCTTCAGGTTATGCTTTTTGGCTATTGCATCAATCGCATCTACATCGCAAGGATTACCGAACACATGCACAGGCATGATTGCCACTGTTTTATCGGTAATCAGTGCCTCGATTTTCGTTGAATCGATGTTGAAGGTATCCGGCTCTATATCGCAGAACACGGGGGTACACCCTTCCCATTTGATGGCACTGACTGTTGCAATCCAGGTAAAGGGTGTCGTAATAATTTCCCCTTTGAGTTCGAGAGCCTTGATCGCCATCTGCAAGGCGACGGTTCCATTGGTAACGGCGATGAAATTCTGTATCCCCAGCTTTGCTGCAAGATCTTTTTCGAACCGCTGTACCAAGGGCCCGTTATGGGTCAGTATGCCGCTCTCCCATACTCCTTTCAGCAGTTCTACGTATTCTTCAAGTGGCGCCAGCGATGGCTGTGTTACATATACAGGTTTATCCGGCATGTGCTTTCAGTTTTACTTCTTCTAACAATCGTGCCTGCACGATATTCTGTTCATATTCTGCATCGAGCCCTTTCCCTGTGGTAATGAGTCTGTGCAGATGCATCAGCATGTTTCTGAAATGGTTATCCGACTCAACGGAGATCACCTCTTTCCCCTCTGCGGTTTCAAGCAGGATTTCAGGTGAAAAACCTGGCGGAGCAGTAAAAATCCGGGTTGCCGTCAATTTGCCTTTGCTGCCCCAGAGTTCGAGCGTACACTGGTAGTAGTGATCGAAACCGAATGCAAGTTCCGCAAACAGGGGGCCATTGGATTGCTGCAAATATGCCCCACCCCATATATCCACATTACACTCTGGATCGAGATACAGACTTGATGCCTTTACTTCTATATCATCTCCAAGAAAGAGTTGCGCTATCTTGACCGGATAGGCCCCGGCATCGAGTAACGCACCACCGCCAAGATGTTTTTGATACCTTATATTATCATTGTCAGGAAAGGGAGGAAACCCAAAGGAACTTCGGACACAACGTAGTTCTCCTATTCTGCCTTCGGCGACAATCTCTTTGACGATCGACAACTGTCGATGGAATCTGAACTGAAAGTTTTCCACAAGAACGAGATGCTTTTCCTTCGCCAACTGATTTAAACGCTGCGCATCTTCGAAGGAACATGAGAGCGATTTTTCGACAAGCACATGAATATTGCTGTTCAATGCCTTTTTGATCCACTCGCTGTGCAATGCATTGGGCAGAGGGATGTACACGGCATCGAGATTACCACTATCAAGCAATTCCTCGTACCCAGTAAAAGATTCGGTACCGAACTGCTCAGCACATGCCTTGGCAATCTCTCCACTCCTGCTTGCCACTCCCTTAAGGCAATACTCATCCTTCAAATCCAGAATTGCAGGTATCAGAGAGCGTTTTGCAATGTTCGCACAGCCCACTACCCCGATGTTAATAATTTGCATTCGTTCAGACAAAAGATATGGCTGCGATCAAACTGCGAGCCTGAATATTGAGGTAGTTATTGAATTTCAGGAAGGTATAGAGCTGGTTGAGGGTCATCCATATATAGTTCGTCGGCAATTCGTCGGAGATTTCATCACCAGCAATGACGATCATGTTTCTGTTTTGCTCCCTGAAGAAACGACCGCCTTCCTCTGACTGCAGTGCATCGAAATAGACCTGCTCTTCCAGCACATTAAGGACATAATCGAGAAATGGCAATGCCCCTTCTTTTGTCTGACGATAGTTACCTGTGAGGCACTGGACGGTTGGAGCGAATTCGATGATATCGTGGTTGCCGCACTCCAATTTAGCCTGCACGGCAAAATGCAGCAATCCGTCGATTTCCTTGCAGACAAATGCACAGA
Organism: Deltaproteobacteria bacterium; assembly: GCA_019162745.1. Taxonomy (GTDB): domain Bacteria; phylum Desulfobacterota; class Desulfuromonadia; order Geobacterales; family Pseudopelobacteraceae; genus JACRCG01. The sequence continues at coordinate 12,700 of JAFLLC010000108.1, forward strand.
ACCCTTCCTGTGCCGGTTCGACCATCGGTTGCGCCCAATGCACCACTTCCCTGTTGCCGATTTCAACATCGACAGCAATCACCCTGAAATATTTACCGGTTTCATGATGAATGGATTCATCGCTGAATACCCAGCCATTCATCTGCTTAAGATCAACGTTCTGCAGGTCGAGATCAAAAACGCTTTTGAGTTGGGTCAGAAACGTGATGATGTTTTCGATCGAGTGTACCGCTTCATTCTGCGACAGTGCGGACTTGAGAAAAGCTTTTTCAGTAACTGTTCTTTTCTGGCCATTGCCAAGGAAATTGAAGAAATCGATGACCTGAGCCGAAACCTGGCCAAATGGTATTCCTGAAATCACCGTCCGGGTATCCATATTGACGAGATTACTGTGCCGCATGAGCTCCTTGATCTGGGCAAGCGTCAACCAGACAAAATTCTCGTAGACTTCAATATCGTCCGCGACCTTGATAATAATATTCCGGTTCCTTTTGCGAAGGAACCGAGCCCCCTGTTCGGACTGCAGTTGATCAAGCAGGATCTGTTCCGGGCTTGCCTGCTGGAAATATTCAAGATAGAGTGGCTTCTTTCCCTTGTGAACCTGGGTATAATTGCTTCTCGTCGCCTGCAATGTTGGGGAAAGCTGTACATAATTGACGTTGCCCGGCTCGATTTTGGCCTGCATGAGGAAATGAAGAACTCCGTTGAACTCTTTGACAATGAAGCCGAGATACCCGATTTCCGGCTGGTTGATGATCGGCTGATCCCATTCAGGCACATTCCACCAATTCGTCTTAACCCGGATACCATCAATAGAAAAAAACTTCCCGGAAGCATGGCGGATCCTGCCTTCGCTTTGCTCATAGCCCCATTGCGAGAGATTCGCAAAAGGAATTTTTTCTATTCGAAGTTTTACGGATTCATTCTGCTCCTTCAACCAGTTCATAACCTCTTCCGTCTGAAGAAATGCACCCGTTGAACTGAAAGCGCTTTTCAGGAATGGAAAAAATGGTTGCAATTGGAGGGGGTGGGATTGGTGTGTCATGATTTTCTTCTGATTTTGTCGAGAACAGTACGCTTCATGTAGATATAACTATCCAGATGAATCAGTTCGGCGAGACCTATGGTCAATAAAGCTCCGACCAGAATCTGAACAGCAAGCGTAATAATTGGAGATGCCGCTATTAGATGGCCAGTAAAGAAAACCGCAAGTCCCACTGCGAAAGCCAGCATAAACGAGGGCAGAATATCACTGACTTGTTCAAGCATTGAGTAGCCAATTAAGCGACCTGACCAGTAGCTGTTCAGGTAGTAGGAAATCAAGCTGTTGAAAATCATGGCAATAATCATCACCTTGATACCGTAGTTGATCCCCACAATGATTATCGGTACAGCAAGCGCTTTCTTGATGATTTCGAGTCGAAGAAACAGATCCGATCGACCCTGCACATTCAGCATATTGAGGTTCAGCGCTTGAAGAGGGTAAAGCATTCCGCCAAAACAAAGCAACTGGAGGTATTCCGCTGAAATCAGCCATTTTTCGCCAATCAAGGTCATTACCATCGGCTCAGCTACTGCGGCAAGACCGATCATAAGGACAAAAGAGATCAACATGGTGCTCTTGATCAGTTTTTTATAGGCAGCTTTTAGCACTGAAACATCACCTCTGATTGATGAGAGTACAGGATAGCTAACCCTCTGAATAACAGTGGTCAGGTTCTTAGATGGCAACTGCTTGAACTGGTCGGCTCGGGTATAGAATCCGAGATCTGCCGCTGAAAAAAATTTTCCTATAACAGCAAGGTAGATATTCCTGTATGTTGTATCGATCAACCCTACGAGAAGCAGTTTTGAGCCAAACCCAAACAGCTCTTTGAATGAAGACCTATCAAATACCAGCGAAGGTTTCCAATCGTTCCAAAGCCAGAGAAACAGCGTATTAAGAATACTCTTAGCAAGGGTCAACACAACAAGACTCCAGACGCCAAAGCCCCGTAAAGCAAGCACCACAGCTATAATACCCGCAAGAACAGAACTCACTGCAGACACCCTGGTCTGGAGCTTGAAATCAATTCGTTTGGTCAGCTGGGTCGTCTGGATGATAGAAAAAGCATTGACAACCACTCCAAGACCAAGTACAGGGACAATACGAACAAGTTCAGGCTGGCTGAAAAAACCTGCAATAGAACCTGCTGAAACAAGCAACAGAAAATACCAGGCAATGCCAACAAGCACATTAAAGAAAAAAACAGTTGAGTAATCGGTTTGTGTACACTTTTTTTTTCGAATCAGCGCCTGAGTAAAGCCACTGTCGGCAAACGACTGACCAAGAGCAATAAAAATAGTTACCATGCCTACCAATCCAAATTCGCGCGGCGAAAGAATACGAGCAAGGATAATACCTGTTACAAAGTTAACGCCTTGAACCACAAAATTATCAAGAAAACTCCAAACCAGACCGTTAATCGTCTTTGTTTTAAGCGACATCAGATACTAAAAAGATAAAAATAATGACTCCTGCTCTTTATGAGTTTTATGTTGTATTAGATAGTGTCCTCAAGCATTTTCAGCACATCTTAGGGTGAAGAAGTAAGATTTCTTTGCCTGAATGGACACGAATTGGGATGAAGAGGAAGAGTTTTTTTAGGGAAGCTGGTTAGCTGGTTGGCTGATTAGCA
>JAFLLC010000054.1:0-10823 GCA_019162745.1 Deltaproteobacteria bacterium
GAGTTCCCGAAAGAGTTTCAGATTGCGTTGGTTGGCTATACGCTGGAAGTGTGATTTCTCTGTGTCTCCGTGGTAGAGCTGCAGAATAAATTATTTGGAGGTGATAAGTATGGCATTCAGTCAGGAGCAGTTCGATAAAATAACATCGCTGGCCAAGAGTTACGGAGCAACACGCTTAATCCTCTTTGGCAGTGCGCAGGACACTCCTGATACGGCAAAGGATATCGATCTTGCCTGTGACGGGGTGCCTGGCTGGAAGTTGTACGAACTTGCTGCTCGGCTTGAGGAAGAAATCCATTTTCCACTTGATCTCGTTCCTCTTACGCCACCAAACCGTTTTACCCAGATGATCGAGCGTAGAGGAAGACGTCTTATATGACATAAATAAACAGTGAACCTATAAACGGCAGACAATACAGTCTATGTTTTCCCCTTTGCGTCCTTGCGGCTTTGTGTTAAAGAATTTTCTCTTTTCAAAAACTCCCCGTATTTACTCCGTTACTCCCATCGCACCACTCAATAAAATAAAAATATAATTTAACCCAGAAAAAGCATTTTAAACACGGAGACACGGAGAACACGGAGTAACATCTGAGAGTTATAGATAAAATAAGTAGTTTTATGGTTCACCAAAAAGGATATTTTGTTTTAAACCTTAAGCCTTTGATTTCTCAGTGTTCTCCGTGTTATTGAACTGCCGATTTTGCGTTGAAAATGTCTATTAATATGGATATGCAATATACAGAATATGAGATATTCAAAGATATGGATATTAGAAATACTCTACTTTTTTATAGACAAAAATAGTATGTATGAAGTATACAGTTGCCGGTTTACGATTTCTCTTCACTAGTATGGAAAATAATCTGCAGGGGAGGTGGGGTAACTGAGCCTCATTTTGGCTTGGATTGTTTTGTTTGGGATGTTTAAGACAGGCCGTAACACACTTTACACCATGGAGGTAGTATGAAACAGAAGATGGCGAAGAAATTACTTTGTATCGCAGTAGCAGGCATGATGTTCCCTATGGCTGCTCAGGCAACTGAAGCCGACCTGCAGCTTAAGGTCGACAAACTGACACAAGAGGTCAACGACCTCAAGGGCACAGTGCAGAGAGTTCAGGACAAATCCCTCAGCAAGTGGCTGTCCATCGGTGGTGAGTATCGTTTCCGTGTTGATAGTCTGCGTGGTGAGACGGTAGGGTATACTGATCCTAATAAAATGTTTACAGATGTTGGAAACGCACTTCAAGCAGATGCTTTCTCGGCCGTACCAATGTACACAGGTATGCTGGGTCAGTTTATGGCTTTCGGTAACACAATGAAACAAACAACAACATACTCTGGTGCAAGTGCATTTATGAGTTCTCCTACCACCCTGGGATTGCTGGGTGCTTTGCCAACAATGTTCCCAACTGCTGGTCCAGTCGCCGCTTACAAGCCTAAAAATGAAACCCTCTATACCAACAAGTTCGCTCTTGACCTGCATGCCAAGGCTACCCAGGATGTCACTGTCAACGTTAAGCTTGCCATGTACAAGTCTTTCGGTTCCCAGGACGACAACGCAACGACCGGTAATTATTTTTCAGACCGTGTTGGCGCATTTGACGGCACTCTCGGTCATGTACCATCAACCGGCCTGCTGGACGTAGACCGTGCCTATGCAACCTGGAGCAACATCGCCGAGCAGCCGGTATGGTTCTCGGTCGGTCGTCGTCCTGCTACCAATGGCGCACCAAGCAATCTTAAGCTCAACAACGAGCGTCCCGGCAATGGTGGAACTCCTGCCCTGCTGGTTGATTACGCCTTTGACGGTATGACCATTGGTTGGGCCCCGGACATCGAAATGCTGCCCGGCGCTTATACCAAACTCTGTTACGGCCGTGGCTTTGACAGCGGTTTTAAAACCTCTACAAACAGCGTCAAAGACACCGATATGCTCGGTCTCGCTGTCATCCCGGTCGATACCGATCCGCTACGTGTGTGGCTGCAGTGGAACCGCGGCTTCAATATCTTTGATTTCCCGGTTATGAGTAACTCTACGTTCGGCGATACCGCCCCTTCCACCAATCTCGGTTCTATCGACTGGTACGGTGCCGGCGCCATGAGTACCCTCAAGAACGTCGGTCCGGGCAGCCTGAATTTCTTTGCCGATTTCGGTCTGAGTATCACTCATCCTAACGACAATGTTTCAGGACAAGCTGGCTTCCAGGGTCTTGGCACAGGGGCATTCTTCGCTCCTGAAGCACCATCAGACAAAACCGGTTGGGCTGGATACGCAGGTGTTCGCTATGACCTCCCTTCCAAAACCAAGCTCGGTTTCGAATTTAACCATGGTTCGAAGAACTGGATCACCTTTGCCCCTGCTTCTGACGATATGTGGACCAGCAAAGTCGGCGTACGCGGCAATGTCTATGAGCCGTACATCATTCAGGAACTTGATCTCAAACCGATTTCATCCTACTTCAGCAAGGCTTTCTTCAAGATCGGCTACCAGTATTATGACTTCGAGTACACCGGCAGCAACAACTGGGTCGGAGCTCCAGTTAAAATTTCTGATCTGGCTGCATATCAGGCCGGTGGCGGAATGCTGCTGCTTGCACCAGTAGAAACAGCACATGACGTGTATGCAACATTCGAAGTGAAGTTCTAAATCTCACCTTGATTCCCGGCAGTGGAGACATCTCCGCTGCCGGAAATTCAAGAAAAGCTTTGCGGATTTTTATATGATCTGGTATTGTATATGAAAGTCCATATCTATCAAGGAGTCGCACTATGAAGAAATTTGTTTCTGTTGTTGCAATGCTGGCCTTAGTAGCTGTTTCCCTCGTAACTTTTTCAACAACCGCAAGTGCTGCAGAAATTACAATAGTAGGTACTATCACTAAAATCGAGATGTCCGCTGATAAAAAAGTAGCAACTACCACCCTGAAAGATTCAAAGAGTTCTGAGCTCGTTGTTATTGAAGTAAAGGATGACCTTACAATTGATAAGATTAATGACAAGCGTATTGTTGTAGGTGATGAGATCCGTTGCAAATATAATGTTGTAGACGGCAAGAATGTTGCCAGACTGTTCAAAAAAACAGCAGGCTGTTAGACTTTCTTAAATCAGTTTTTACCGCAATTAATCAACCTCCGGGGTTCTAAAGCCTCGGAGGTTTTTTTGTATGTAAAACCAGTGAGGTCTTTTCTGTGATTGGGGCTGGAAGATTGTGTGAGAGCGTGCTATAACTTGTCCGTTTGAATTATTCAACTTGGCAGTGCGAGCTCGGAGGTAACGGTTATGAATTTCAGCATTAAGGCCAAATTACTGGGGATTACATCTGTTTTATTGTTCATGATGGTGGTTGTCGGGGTTATCGGCCTTGTTGGTTTTAGCCAAAGCAACCAGGCTCTGGAAAATGTATTCCAGGTCAACATGATGAATTCCGGCCTGTTAACCAAAATTGACGGTTTGATGCGTGCCAACCGTATTCAGATGCTGACGGCACTTCAGCACGATCCAAAAAATGAATTCAGCGCCATGCATGATCACCCGACCAGTGCACATACCGACCTGGCTGTAAAATACATTGCTGATATTGACCAACTCTGGAAAGAGTACTACGGCCGATTAACGGATAAGAAATCTCGTGATTTGGCTGATGCTTTCCATAAAGACCGTATGGAATATGTCAAGGATGGTCTGGAACCCGCAATGGCAGCGGTGCTGGCTAACAATTTTCATGATGCATACAGCCTGACCTTTGATGTTATCAACCCGGCTGTCCAACAGGCCAATAAATCCATGGAAGCAATCATGAAGAATGAAGTTGATCTGGCCAAGAGTGCCCAGGAAAAAAGCCAGAAGCAGTATACTCTGTTCCGCAATGTAATCGTCGGGTCAATTTTGGGCGCGCTTGTCTGCGGTATGTTGCTCAGTATGCTTATTGGCGGTTCAATTGGGCGCTCATCGGTTTCTCTCAAGGATGTCGCTTCGCAACTCGCGGCAGGCAACCTGACGATACGTGCTGCGGTTACCTCCCGTGACGAATTGGGTGTGATCGGGGAAAGTTTCAATCAGATTGCCAACACACTTCAGTCGGCGATGGAGCGGATTCACTCCTGTTCAGACGCCCTTACGACTGCGGCTGGCGAGTTGCGAGCCAACGCCGAACAAATCGCGACCGGCTCGGAACATGTTGCTGCCCAGGCATCGACAGTTGCAACAGCGGGTGAGGAGATGGCCGCCACTTCAAATGACATCGCCAGCAACTGCTCCATGGCGGTGGAAAGTGCTAACCGGGCCTGCAGCACCGCCACCAGCGGCGCCAGCATAGTCCAGAAAACCGTTGACGGGATGTCCCGGATTGCCGCAAAAGTCCAGGAAAGCTCCCGTACCGTGGAAAACCTGGGTGAACGTTCTGACCAGATTGGTGCAATAATCGGCACTATTGAAGATATCGCCGACCAGACCAACCTGCTGGCGCTGAACGCAGCCATCGAAGCTGCCCGGGCAGGTGAACAGGGTCGCGGCTTTGCCGTGGTGGCTGATGAGGTGCGCGCGCTGGCAGAACGGACTACCAGGGCAACCAAGGAAATTGGGGGGATGATAAAAAACATCCAGCTGGAGACCCGCAGTGCAGTGGCTGCCATGGAGGAAGGTGTGCATGAGGTTGAACGCGGCACCGAGGACGCTTCCCGCTCCGGCAGTGCTCTTGAGGAGATTCTGGCTCAGGTGAACGAGGTGACCGGGCAGATCAATCAGATTGCAACGGCAGCAGAGGAACAGACCGCCACTACCAATGAGATTAGCGGTAACATGCAGCGCATCACCGAGGTTGTCCAGGATACCGCCCACAGCTCCCAGCTGACCGCAGAAGCGGCCAGCCGGCTTGCTGGTCTGGCCCTCGAACTGCAGGGGATCGTGAATCAGTTTCAGTTAAAAGCGTAGTCAAGCAGGCCTCCGGGGTTTTAGGATCCCGGAGGTCTGGAATAATTCCCGCAAGTCCAAAATTTTTAAATTAACAAAATCATAATCCAAAAAACCGTATTATATTCTATCCCCCCCCTGGTAACCCCCCCTTAAGTATTCCAACGATAACCTTGTCTGGCCATTCTAAAAAAATAAGTTCCGGCATATCCGGCTTGTGCATAATAAACTTGTAAACGGCATTTAACCGCCGATAAAAACGGATACACGCCGATAAAACCAAGACTTACTTCAAAAAAAAGAATTACACTTTTGGGTTAGACCAGTTTTCCCTTAAGCCTTTGGTTTCTCGGCGTGTATCGGCGTGCCTCGGCGGTTTACTGCTGTTTCAGGATAAAATATCCAGCGTTATAAAAATATATTCGACCGTCTTTGAGAAGCTATCGATAGTGATAGAATCTGTAAGTGTCTATAAATACACTGATTTTATTTGCATCTTCTGTAAACCGATGTTTGTTTATAAAAACGCATAGCTTCATGATTTTATTTCGTTTTCAATATGGCAATTGAGTAGACTAGGATGCGTCAAAAGTTAGCTGAATGCATAAATTTGAACATTGGATTTAGGTTTTAAGCTGGCTGGCAGATTGTGCAGCCGCTCAACTGTGTGATGTTTGTAACGGACAGGTTAAACAAAAAGGAATTCTACAATCATGGGTATTTTTAAAGTAATCCTGTCTGCCCTCCTTATTTTTTTATTCAGCTCAATCTGCCAGGCAGATTCGGTTGTCATCACCTTTTCAGACGGAAAAACCCAAACGGTAACACTCGACGCTCCTGTCAAATCGATATCAACAGTGAAATATCTGTCAGCTAGCGATCAGGCTCAAGCCGCTGCTCCACAGGCTGATGGTCCGGCGTCACCGCAGATGCATGAAGAAAAGCAGCCAGAGCAACTGCAGATTCCGACAAAACCAAAGGTCAAGTTGAAATGGGCCGCTCCGATTGACGGGCAATAGAAGCCTAATGGTTTGAGACCGGCTACAACAAGCTGTGCATTCTGAAAATTGGAGCAATAAATTGATTTCCAACCTTATTACAAGCAACTTGTTTTCCAAGATACAGAGTAGCTGTCTGCCACAGTATTTTCTATATTAATAAACCGCCGGTATAATTGCCGTCGGTTTTTTTTACGCTTTTTTGCTGCCATTGCAGCAAATCGGCTCAAATAATCCGAAGGGAGGTGAAGGTCCGTAGGGCGCTAGGATGAAGCATCAGGGTAACGGTTGTATTCTCATACTTTTTAACGAGGAGGAATTATGTCGGAAAAGATTATGAAGAAGAGCAGAGGGCTGATAGCAGCCCTGCTTGGAACAGTGATGATTGCCGCACTTACCATCTGGGGCTGCGGGACGAGCAGTTATGATGATCCGAGCGCAACAACAACGAAATCGTCTGCTGTCATTACTGCAGCAACCCTCAAGGGATGGATTGATGAAGGTAAACTGAATTCCCCTTATGGCAGTAGAGACAGGGTAGTTGTGGTATCGCCTTCAACTACTATTGACTGGACCGGTAAAGGCCATATACCTGGCGCGGTTCGCCTGGATACTAGTACCGAGGTTGCAAATAGTCGTATTGAAGGTCTTGCCCTCGCAACAAACATGATGCCTACTGGCGCGATGATGGATGCCATTGTCCAACGCCTGGGAATCGATGGAAATACCACAATTGTTATCAGTCTCCCCAAAAACTCTACTATCTACTATCAGTCACTTGTTTTCTGGAACTTCAGATACTGGGGCTTTGCACGTGATCGTATCAAAATCCTGAATGGTGGTGATGACGCCTGGGATGTTGCTGGTTATTCTCTTTCAACAGATGCAACAGAAAAGTATACTGCATCAATCTACAGCGTGGCACAGAATGGTACATTGAAGGATGTTGTCCGTTACTCTCTTGGAGAAATGATCACCACTACTGATGCCCTGATTAACACTCCCACCCTGGAAGAAACATGGCAAATTTTAGATGTCCGTGGCGCCACTATTACACCATACATCACCAATGCCCAGCGCCTGGTCCTGCAACCCGGACATGCAGCTTCCTACACGATGTATTTGTCCCGTCTGAACGGTGATAGTACCAGAAACTTTGTCTATCCAGACAAAGCAACATTTGAAACCAGACTCGCCACCCTTGCCGTAAAGGATGGTATCTCCGACGTATATGCTTCAGCTATAAAGAAAACAGTAGTCATGTGTGCATCTTCGTTTAGTGCCTCACCGACTTTTGTCCTTTTTGACGCAGTAATTGGCGCAGCTGAAGGCGATATCATGATGTATGACGGTTCATCCAGCCAGTGGAATGTGTACTCAGCTGCTCGTTTATCTGCCAAATACCCCGCAGCAACACCTGCTCAAATAAGTGCATGGGCATTTGACAATCTAGCAGCACCTATCCGTGCACAAGGTATACTTCCTGCTTCAACTGATCTGAGCATCTGGTCTGCAACTGCTCCTGTATTGGGTCCGACGCATTTAGATATGAACCAGATTGAAAATGCAGACAAAGCATATTTAACACCAGCAATCCCTACTACTACTACCGGTGGCGGTGCCAGCAGCAGCGTTCCACCTTGCTAATTTGTTACTTATTTGAATATCCCTTCATTCCTGTAGGTGGGGGAACGATACTGACTTAAAAGGAGTTCACAGATGAAAAAAAATATTCTTGGCGGTGTGCTAGCGGGCGCCATACTTTTTGCGGGTTCTGCCTTTGCTGGGCCGCAAATGACCTTTGGCCCGAATGATGAGGGTGCGCTGCAGATTGATTACAAGGGGCAGTTTCAGATGACGGTCCGTGATACCGGATCTGGTGACAACAATGACGATACCACCACCAACTTCAATTTCCGTCGTAACCGACTCGCCTTCATGGGCAAGTATGGTGAGATGATGAGCCTCTATGTCCAGACAGAATTTACCGAAGATGCCAATGTCAGCACTCTCGGTGTCGCCTCCAGCAACCAGGGGACAGAATTCCAGATGCTTGATGCGGTCATGCGCTTTAACGTCAACGACGCTTTCAAGGTGAACGTCGGTAAATTCAAGTACAACCTTTCCCGTGAGAACCTGGAAGCGTGCGAAATGCCGCTGACTCTTGACCGCTCACTCTTTATCCGCACCGCCTACACCTCCACCCGTGATCAAGGGGTCGCGGTCTGGGGTAACCTGTTCAATGACATGTTCCAGTACCGTGCCGATGTTATGGAAGGGCGCAAGGCTGTATCCGGTGATACCGCCCCCAGTTCCAGTTTCCGTTATTCTGTCCGTGGCCATGTAACGCTGCTCGATCCTGAGAACGATTATGGTTACAAAGGTACCTACATGGGTAAAAAGAAGGTCTTAACCTTCGGTGCCGCCTATCAGTTTGAGCCGGAAGTTGCCTACGGAGATATTGTCACCAAAGCAGACAAGAAAGATTACAAAGCTTGGACGGTTGACGCTTTCTTCGAGTATCCCCTTCCAGCAATGGGCACAATCACCGCTTCCGCTGCCTACGAAGATGTAGACCTTGATGACGCCTATAAGGGTGCCAACCCTGACGCGGGGACCTGCGGCATCAACGGAGAGAAAAACGGCTACTATATGAAAGCTGGTTATATGCTTCCCAGCATGCCGTTGCAGCTGTTCGTCCGCTATGAAAGATGGCAGTTTGCCAGCCTCAACAATGTATTCGACCAGAGAGTCGATTGGTACGGCGGCGGTTTCAATTACTACATAAAAGACCAGAACCTGAAGTTGACTTTTGAGGCCAGCAACACCGGCTTCCACAAAGGAACCGGCACAGCAGTCGACGGCTCCAAGGATTTCATGACCTACATTACCCAGTTGCAGTTGATTTTCTAATCCGCAGGCACGTTATGTAGTAAAAAAGTGGCCTGACAGGTTTTCACCGCTGTCAGGTCACTTTTTTATTTCTTGTCGTGACATCGTACGTACGCTACAATAGCCTCATTATTGAGAGAGGTGAACTTATATGTCTACTTTAACTATTTCAAAGACGGAACGAATTGATGTTCGCGCCAATGTAACGGTGAAGCAACTGTTGCAAGATGCCGCGCGTGCGTGCCATAAAAGCGTCAGTGAATTTCTGCTTGATGCCGGGGTAACTGCGGCAAATCAGGCACTAGCGGATCGTCAGCGGTTCGAGTTGGATAGCATACAATGGCAGGCATTCCAGCAAGCGCTTGATCGTCCGGTACAGTCCCACCCACGGATGAAAGCCCTTTTAACCGAACCGGGTGTTCTGGATTGATGTTTGAACCAGTCCGGAAATTGGGGCCGGAGGATACTGTTGCCTCGTTCGACTGCGGCCATGCGGCATTGAACCAGTTTCTGCAGCGGTTTGCTCTGGTGAATCAGAGGGCTAACAGCGCACAAACATACGTTAGCTGCGAACTTGGAACCAATACAGTTGCAGGATTTTACAGTCTGGTGGTGGGAAGCGTTGAGCCTTCAACAGCCGCATCACGTGTAGTTAAAGGGTTAGCCAGACATCCGGTACCGGTGATGATTTTAGCGCGGCTTGCGATTGATCAGAAGCATCAAGGTGCTGGTCTTGGCACTGCTTTATTGAAGGATGCATTGCTGCGGACGCTCCAGGCAGCCGATATAGCGGGTATTCGTGCGGTGCTGGTACATGCCAAGGATGATGCTGCCCGCAACTGGTATCTGCACTGGGGTTTTGAACCGAGTCCGACCGATCCGTATCACCTCTTTTGTTAATAAAGGAAATGCTTAAAATAATGAAGGTACACTCCTAAAATGAATATCCATACTGCCGCACACGGCAAAATCCATATCATCCTGCTGCTCCTACTTTGCCTCCTTGTTTTTCTATCCGGTTGCCAGCGGGGAACAAAAGAGTCCTCCTGTGTCAGCTGCCACAAAGGCATCGAACATGTTTCCAAAACGCATGGCGACTGTGTTTCCTGTCATGGCGGCAAACCGCTGGAGAAGGTGAAGGAAAAGGCGCATCAGGGTGTGTTTGGTATTGGGAACCCTGAATATATGGGGCGCTGGGAGAATGGCTGCGCTCCCTGCCACCGCTATCAGTTCGAGCGGATGCAGAGCAACCTGATGTACACCGCTGCCGGGATTATTCGTAACACCCAGTTGACGTGGGAAGGAGAAGATGGCAACAGTTACACCGATTATGGCGAAAAGCAGTTTGATGCCGATGGCAAGCCATTTTTACCCAAGCCGTTAGCCGAACTGGACAACATCTCTGGTGAATTATCCCGTAAAGGTTGCGCTCAATGCCACCTTAGAAGGCAAATCACCCATGTTTACGGTGCAAACCATGCATCCGGCTGTGCCGCTTGCCATTTCCCCTGGAATAACGAAGGCGTCTACGCAGGGAATGATAAAACCATGAAGGGAAAGGCGGGGCATTCTGCTACCCATACGATGAGCTCGCTGCCGGATACGCAGGTCTGCTCCCGTTGCCACAACCGGAGTGGACGGATCGCGTACTCGTATCAGGGGTTGTATGACGGCAATAACGGCTTTGTTCCGACTTTGCGGGGTGAGGGTGGTCCGGTGAAGGCGGGCAGTGGGCGCAATCTTACACACATTACAGCGGATGTTCACTTTGCCGCAGGGATGGAATGTATCGACTGCCACACCTCACGTGATGTCATGGGGGATGGTTTTGCCTACCGGAATATGTATCTGCAGACGGAAGTCGCCTGTGAAGATTGCCACGGCGGTGCCAAAGATGTCCCCCGTTATCGGGAGATCACCCGTGAAAACGAGGAGGCGCTGCGGGAGTCCAGAAATTACAAACGACCTGCCTCTTACGGCATGAAAATGATTCAGACATCCAAAGGGCGCAACTACTCCA
>JAFLLC010000054.1:10923-15189 GCA_019162745.1 Deltaproteobacteria bacterium
CCTGCCTCTTACGGCATGAAAATGATTCAGACATCCAAAGGGCGCAACTACTCCAATGTCTTTTATCAGGACAATACGATCTGGGTGGCCGGTAAAAAAAGCGGTAAGCTGCACAAGAGCAAGGTGATCACCGGTACACCGGCACACACCATCGTCGGGCATGAGCGGATGGAGTGTTACAGCTGCCACTCCCGCGCCGTGCCGCAATGCTATGGCTGCCATACCACCTATGACAAGGAGCAGGCCGGGTATGATTTCATCAAGGGGGCTGATACGGTCGGCGCTTTCAGCGAGACCGAGGATTACCGGATGCTCTACCCGTTTCCGCTGGCGCTAAACCAGCGTGGGCGCATTTCTCCGGTTACTCCCGGCTGCCAGACGTTTATAACGGTGATTGAGCCGGACGGCACACAGTCAAAAACAGAGTATGTTGCAAAATACAAAGGGAAGCAGCAGCTCCGCTTTGCGCCGTTTTATTCCCATAACACCAGCAAAAAGGCTATCGGATGCGCCGAATGTCACGGCAACCCGGCTTTCCTCGGTTTTGGCCAGCATGTGGTTGAGGGGAACAGTATCAAGGGGACGTTGATCTGTGAACGGTCGGACAGTAAGCCGCTTGATGGTTTTCTGACGCTGGACAAAGGGAAGGTTAACGCCTATTCTGCCGTTACCCGCGAAAATGCCCGCACTTTGAACGGCACCGAAGTAAAGCGTGTTCTCTCCGTTAATCTCTGTCTCCCTTGTCACGAGAAGGCGCGTGACCCAATCTACCGGAAAGGAATAAACCTGCGTGCATTGGATGATACTCTTCATCGTCGGCTGCTGTCTGGCCATTAATCTGGATGCGTCTGCCGCCCAAGCCGGGCTGGCCTGTTCGTCGTGTCACTATCAGGGTGGGAGTGCCAGCGGTCGGTCCGTCCGTTCGAGTCAGGCAGGGGGCTGTGTTGCCTGCCATCAGGGACATGAGCGGATCTTTGACCACGCCATGGGGCAGCGTACCGGAGAAAAGCAATTTGTGCAGCGCAGCTACGGGAAGTTTGATTCCGGCTTCTGGGATAAAAACTGCAACTCCTGTCACCTGAAAGGGTGTCTTGACTGTCACGGTGAGAAGGGTCAGGCAAAGCCGTCTGTCGCGGTCTGCCAAAAGTGTCATAACGGTTATTACACCGGTTGGGACTATTCGGGTCGCGCTCCGCGTGAAGACAATATGCGTTACCAGAGGGGTATCGTTGTTAATGGCGCTACGTTCCTGAAAATGCTTCCCGATGTACACTATAGTGCCGGCATGACCTGCGGAGCCTGTCATTCAATGAAAAGCCTGGCAGAAGGGAAAAAGTCATCAAAAGGGTGCCGCGACTGCCACAATCCGGATATGAAGGTTCTGGAACACCGCATTCCGGCACATCTGCAGCAGCTGGAATGTTACGCGTGCCATTCGGCCTGGGCGCCGCAGGAGTACGGCACTTTCTTTCTCCGTTTCCGCGATCAGCGTCTTAAATATGATTTCGATCTTATACCTGGGCCGAGTCTGGAATATCTGCGCAGCGCCTACCTGAAAAAACAGGATGCACCGCCGCTCGGGATCAACTCCAGAGGCAAGGTCAGTCCGATCCGGCCGATGTTCATCGCCTACTATACCGATATAATGACCGCTAAAAACAACGGCCCGGAGAATATTCTGCTGGCTGCAGAATGGCGGGCTTATTTCCCGCATACGGTTCAGCGCGGGAGCGTGACCTGCGAGGGGTGCCACGATAACCCGACCCGCTTCCTCTTTGAACCGGAATCGCGGCGGGTCTATAATCTCAAAAAGGATGGCATGGGGTTGGAATCGTTCTGGCTGCAGAAGGGGCAGCGGGTCAGTAATGGCAGTTTTATGGACGCGGCCAGGTACCTGCGCATGAGCAGTAAAAGTCCCGCCTATACAAAGGCATACGTGGAAAAATGGAAAACCTTCCTCGATCGCGTCGGGAAGTAAGCATTAAATTTGTCGTTAGAAGTGTGTCTCGCTGTCTCGCTTGCACTATCTGGCGGTTATGTTAAGCTGGGTTGCAGTGTGACAATAAATAAGTCCGGGAGGTATACCATGCTGGAGCTGTTAGAAAAAGCTGTTATGACGACAATCGGTGTTGCTGCTATTACCCAGAAGAAGGCTGAAGAACTTGCCGCAGAAATGAAAGATCGGTTTAAATTGAGTGAGGACGAAGGAAAGCAGCTTGTTGACAGGATTCAGAATATTGCGACTGAAAGTAAGGAGAAGGTCAGGACGATGGCAGAAACCGAAGTCCAGAAGGTCGTCGGCCGCCTGGGATTGGTTTCCAGGGAAGAGTTCGACCGACTGGCAGCAAGGGTGCAGGAACTGGAATCCCGCAGCAGCGACTAGTCTATGCTCAAAGTTCTGAGGATCAACCGGAATATCCGCAGTATCCGGCGCTATCTGAACGTTGTCCGTGTGCTCAGTAAGTACGGTTTTGATCAGGCGCTTGAGATGCTTGGGGTTGCCGAAGTAGTGGGGCGGAGCCGTCGGTTATTCGGCCGTTCAAAGCCTGATATTGCCAGGCTTACGGCAGCAGAACGGATGCGTCTTGCGCTGGAGGAGCTTGGACCGACCTTTGTTAAGTTGGGACAGATCCTCTCCACCCGCCCGGATGTCATACCTCATTCATTTGTGCGGGAGTTTGAGAAGCTGCAGGACAATGTCCCCGGTTTCTCGTTTGAAGAGGTGCTTGTCCAGATAACAGGTGAGCTGGGTGCCCCTGTCGAGCGTTTTTTTGCGGAGATCGATCCGGTCCCCCTGGCCGCCGCGTCAATTGCCCAGGTGCATCGGGCACGTTTGATTACGGGTGAGGATGTGGCCATCAAGGTGCGCCGACCCGGCATCGTTGCGGTTGTGGAGTCTGACATCAGTGCCCTGTTGGCTCTGGCTGGTATGGCAGAACGCCATATTTCCGGCAGTGAGCTCTACGATCCGGTCGGTATCGTGCGCGAATTCGCCCGTACAATCCGCAGGGAGATGGATTTTACCCGTGAAGGGCATACCATCGAAAAATTCCGCGATAATTTCACTAAAACAGAGTGGATGTATTTCCCCCGCGTATATTGGGAACAGAGTTCCCGCGCCATCCTGACCATGGAATACATTGCCGGGGTCAAGGTTTCCGATCAGGATGATCTCTCCAGGCATGGTCTCGACGGCAAGCTGATTGCCCGTCGCGGTGCCGAGTCATTCCTTGAGATGGTGCTCAATCACGGTTTCTTCCATGGTGATGTCCATCCCGGAAATGTTCTGATCCTTCCGGATAATGTCATCTGTCTTCTCGATTACGGTATTGTAGGGCGGCTCGATGATGAACTCAAAACTTTTCTAACTGATATCCTGGCGGCTATCGTCAAGCGTGATATGGACGAAGTCGTTTCTCTCCTCCTCTTTGCAGGCGATATCTCTGACAGTCTGGACACCCGTGCCCTTAAAAGGGACCTTTCCAATTTTATAGACGGCTACTACGAAATTCCCCTTAAAGATATTGAAGTGGGTCGCATGCTGTTGGAGTTTATCGAAATCATTTCCCTCTACAATATCAGAATCTCGCCAGACCTTATGATGTTGACCAAGTCACTGGTTCTGATCGAGGGGATGGGGCGGGCGCTTGACCCGGCTTTCGATATGGTTGAACAGCTGCGGCCCTTTATCGTCAAGGCGGTCCGCCAGAAATTTTCTCCTCTGAGGGTTTCGCGTGATATCAACCATATACTTTCTTCATATCTGAATCTGGCCCGCAACATTCCTCGTGACCTGAAAGAGATCATCAATCGCATCAACCGTAACAAGTTCAAGATAGATCTTGAACACCGCGGTCTGGACAAATTTACCGCAGACTTCGACCGTTCCATTAATCGTCTTTCAATCAGCATGATTCTGGCGGCTATGATCATCGGCTCGTCGATCATTATGCATACCGATAAAGGGCCAAAAATAATGGAGTTTCCGGTGCTCGCCTTTTTCGGGTATACCGTGGCCGGGTTTATCGGGCTCTGGCTGGTCTATGCAATCCTCCGCTCCGGGAGAATGTAAAGGTTCTCAGGTAAGATATCGACGGCAGAAACTACCACAGTCTCGAATGCTACGATTTATTTCTACGAACGGTAATATCAATCACCCCGGAATAACAGGCAATTTACGCTAACCAAAATTTATTTTTGAGAGGCGGCCGTTTTTCTTTTGACAACATTTAAAAGTTTATGCTAGAAAGCGAGTCCCTTTTGGAG
>JAFLLC010000128.1 GCA_019162745.1 Deltaproteobacteria bacterium
CTAAGGGTATCACTGCCATTATAGTTGGGGGTTGGGTCGTAGGTCAGGGTGGCGACAGCGGTGTTGATCGCACTCAGCGTACCTGTCAGCGTCATGGCTCCCGTGTGGTTGGCACCGGGAGTAACGGTGACACCGGTAGTACCGGCAAGCGAGATGATGCCGTGGTCTACAGCCAGAGTGGCGGTTACCCCATCATTGGCATCGGTACCGTCCGTGCGTGCGGAGATGTCGGGGTCGCCCAGAGAAATGCCGGTGATGACCAGCGGTACATCCTCAGCCACCGTCTGTGCCCCGGGTACCAGAATGTTGGGTGCATCGTTGACATCGGTGATCGCAATACTCACAACACCGCCAGCGCTGGACAGAGACGTCGTACCGCCTCGGGTCGCGAAATCTACTTCCGACCCCGCCGTGCCGGTGGATTGATCCCATGCGTAGTAACTTAGCGTGGGTTTGGTCAGGTCGTTGGCAGTAGTGCCGCCGATGGAATCCGGCACAAAACGAACCTCATCTGTACTGCGCAGCAACAGGGCAGTACCGGTTGTCGGGTCAATTTTCGTCCAATTTGCGCCCGCATCAAGAGTGTACTCCCAGGTCCCGCTGACGGCAGCACCACTGATTGCGGCATAGACCGCCATGCCGGTGCGTGTGCCGTTGTCGGAGGCGTGCGTTCCCGTATCAGCGTCTGTTAATGTACCCAGCATGCTGGCCACGGTCTGGCCGCTGTTGGTTGATGCGTCTTCGGTGATCGTTGCCGCTGTTGACGTCAATCCCGTCAGCACCGGTGCGTCGTTTACCGCTGTGGCGGTGATGGCGGTGCTGCCGGTGCCGGCGATATTTCCGGTGCCGTCATTAAGTTGATAACTCAGTGTGGCAACCGCGCCATTGGCGTTGGAGGCGGTCAGATAATAGACGGGGTTGTCGGCAAGCCAGGCATGCAAGAGAGCAGGTGAAGCGGCACTGATGGTGACGGCAGCGCTGCCGCTATTGGTCACCGTTACGCCATCGGCACTGGTGGCAGCCAGACTGCCGTAGGTTACAGTCAGCGTTATGGCCAGGCTGCTTGAATCCGGATCGACAAAGGTAAGATCAAGCGGCACTGCCGTGGCCACATCTTCCACCACCGTGGCCGTCGCCGCTGCACCGGACATGGTCGGCAGGTCGTTGGCGCCATTGATCGTCACCGTCAGCACGCCGATATCGGTAAAGTCCGTCGAGTCCATCACGGTGTAGTTGAATTCTTCGGTAATCGACTCGCCGCTATTTAACGCCTGTACCGTGGCATTATCCTGAGCCACCGTGTAGGTGTAGGCGCCAGTTGTTTTGATCATTTCCAGGGTGCCGTACGTGCCGACCAGAATCAAATGAGTTGCAGTAACGGCATTTGCAGGGTCGGGATCGGTTCCATCAGCGGCGGTTCCGGATCCTTCAAAAAAGCCCAGGCGCAAGCCGGAAACAACCTTGGTGTCGCCTGAATTGGCGTCTGTATCATTGGTCAGTACATTGCCGCTGCCAATGCGGTTGGCATTATGCACCGCATTGCCAAGCCCGGAATCCTCTGTGACCGCCGCTGCACTGTCGTCAACTGCCACGGGAGGGATGCTGCCCAACTGGACTAAAGCGGTGGCAGGCGAAGTGATACTGGTTTCGGTGTGCGCTGCGTCATCGACGTAACTGGTTACCACACGGAGATACTTGCCGCCTTCGGCATTGGTCACGACATAGCTGCTGGACGTTGCACCGCCGAGGTTGGTCCAGGAGGTACCGTTACTGGAATATTGCCATTGATAGGTCGGCGCGGCGTTGCTGGTGCCATCGGCATCGGTGATGATGGCGCTCAGTGCGTAGCCCGGTACCGGTGTGCCAGAGGCCACCACGGTACCCGGATCATTTGCATCGGCCACAGCGGCGCTGACGTTGGATACCGGTGCCTCGGCCACGCCACCCGCATCAGTGTAAAAAGCCTGCACCCGCACATACTGCCCCACTTCTGTCTGGGCGAGCGTCAGCGTGCTGGCCAGGCCACGGCTGCCGGCGACATCGGTCCAGGTACCACCGGCAGCACTGGTGCTGGAATATTGCCACTGATAGACCGCGCCCGTCACCGGACTCGGCCCGTCTGTATCGGTCGGTACAGCCGCCGTCAGCACCTGCCCCTGCGTGGCCGTGCCGGTAATGGTCACACCGCCCGGGTTGTTGGCACTTAAGCCATATAATGAATTGACGACAGTTCCACGAGCCGTAGCGGTGTCACTCAGATCAACAGTAAAACTGGACGTCGCGGTTGAGCCGCCGGTCGTTTCCGTGCCGGTGACAACAAAGTCCAGGTGCGCTGCATCACCGGTCGGGTTGCCGGTGATAGTGCCGGTGGTGGCGTTGATTGCCAAACCGGAAAGCGACAAGGCATGACCATTGACGGTGGCGGAGTAGGTAATAGCTGAACTTTCAGGATCGGTGAATGGCGTGCCAATACTGATATTCAGAGCCGTACCGGTGAGCGCTGTTTGGTCGGAGATCGGCGTGGTCAGCACGATCGGGTCATTGACCGCAGTCTGGGTGAAGGTCCGGGTGCCGGCCACGCTGCTGCCATGGCCATCAACCACGTCGTAGGTCAGCACAACGCTGTCGTTGTAATTGGCGCCGGCGGTGGGTGTGATGGTGTAGGTGCCACCGCTGAAAGATACCGTGCCATGGTTCGCTGACATATTGACTACGCTCAGCGAGGCGGTTTCATTGTCTGCTGCATCCGCAAAGCCTACCAGCAGTTGTGCAGTTGTGACCGTGTACGCCACGTCTTCGGTACCAACCGGCATCGTATATGTGGCAGCGCCTGTCGGTGCGTCGTTGACGGCGGTGACGTTGAGGGTCAGTACGTAGGGGGCCGTGCTGAAGGCGGTACCATCGCCCACTGTGAAGCCGATTGTGGCATACTGCGAACCGTTGGCTTCTGCCACCGGCAGGTATTTAAGTTTGCCGGCGACGATGTCGGCAACGATGATTTCCTGATCCAGCGTGACATCGACCCAGGTACTGCCTGTGCTGTTGTACAGCAGCGAGCCAACGCTTTCCAACGTCGTTATCTTGACTTTGGCCAGCGTGGTGCCATCGGCATCAGCGAAGGTGCCAAAGTCCGCCAGCGTCAGCACATAAGTGGTGTCTTCCAGCATAGTGATGCTGTCGTCGCTGGCTGTTGGGATGTCATTGGCGGGAGTAACATTTAATGTGATGGTGCCCGGTGCCGGACCGGCGCCGGAGGCGTCGCGGATCAAGGTGGTGATGGTGGTGTTGGCGGAGTTATTGGTGGCAGGGGTGAAGCTGACGTCGGCCAAGGCAAGATTGACATTTGCCACGCTGCCTGTGACTGTCCAGATTCCGGTGGCGGCAGTGAAGCTCGAAGTTACGGTAGTACCATCCCCAAAGGTGCCAACGGTCAGCCCTCCCGCCGCCGGGGCATTAAGGATCAGGGTGGCGGTGACTGAGTCGCCATCAACATCCGCGACGACAATGTTGGTCAGCGCGACTGAGGCATCCCCCTCCGTATAGGTAGCAAGCGCCTGATCCAGGTTGGTCGCCGTCGGTGCATGGTTGACTGCAACAACCGGCGCCGTAACTGTAAAAGTGCGGGAAACCTGCTCTGTGGCAACAGCGCCCGGTGCGCCGTATTCGACAATATACGTTGTGATATTGCCGGCATTGGGTAAATCATTCCAGGCGCCGGTGCTCGTGAAGAACTCGCCGTAATCTTCACCCGGAGCGCTACCAAAATTGTCCGGTTGAGTAACAGGGGCCCAATTGCTGTAGGCACCACCGACAGGAGTACCAGCTACTGCACCACTCCAAAATGAGGTACCAGCCTCCGGTCCCGTGACCCATTTCCAATCACCTTCCGTCGTTGCATCGTTTGCACCGATCCAGCCATCGGCAGATATTTTACCTTTTATAAAGGCATTTTCATCCGCCGTGGTGATGGTTGCCAGATAGCCAGTCAAGCCATTGAAGCTTCTGCCAGCCGCTGCAGCTGCAGCGTCCGTCCATGTGATGAACTCGCTGCCCGTTATCACTTCGTAATAGTGGCCGTTGGAGGGGTTGTAAGCTGCACCCCCCTTGATCGCACTTACCGAAATTGTGGCTTCGACATTGGTGCCGCGGTTGACCTGGAGAAGCGCCAGAGCAGCGTTGACTTCGGTGAGAGTACCTTCAAAGGCGATGCTGGTAGCGGTACCATTCAGCAAATCACCATAGCCCGTTGGTATTGGGTTGAGATTAGTAATTACCGAATCGTTACTTGCGGCGTTAAGCCTGATATTTCCAGCGGTAGCATTAACCACGACACGAACAATGTCAGAGAAACCGGTCAGCGGCGTGCCGCTGTAGGCATTTGCCCAGGTGTTTGCCGCCTCCGTGGTCAGGCTGTTCGCCGCCAGGGTTGCCGTTGTGCCGGGACCATCCACCGACAGCAGGTAGCTGTTGGTACTGAAGGCGGAGAAGCCATCACCCACCTGAAATTTGATGCTGTCGTACCCGGCGCCGCCAGCGGTACCGGCTGTGGCGGTTACACCATCAACCGTGACGCTAGCGCCGCTATAGCTGCCGGTGAAGGCAAGTTCGACAACTTCAGTTTGTGCCGCAGTTCCGTTTGTAACAGTGATCGAGCTATCGATTGGAACGGGGGCTACAGCTGCATGGCCGTTGGCAATAGTGATCGAGCTATCAATTTCCGCAGGAACATTATTTTTAAGCGAAGGGACACCAATATTGTAATTACCAGAAATAGTAATTGAGGTCGCATTAGAACTAACGTCTACTGAGTATGGTATTGCCGCATTAATAAGTCCAGCTAGTATCTCTACAGTCGCTGGAGAATTCAGATTAGATATACTATAAGTACTGCCATCTATAACAATCGAGAATGTTTTCGCCGTAAGAGCTTGGGCATTTGTAACATCAATAGTTACCGTTTGCCATCCCATCATATCATTGACTACCATTGTACTATCAATTTCAGTACCGCTATTCTTCAACGAAGCACTCGTAATGGCACGCCCAGCAGACTCGGTAATCGTTAGTTTATTGTCCGCATATGAGGCATGTAGCGACCCATAACCTGGGAGGAGATCAGTAAAATAGAAATTAATATCTGCAGCAAGGTCAGCTCCGCTTGTGCTTGCAAGGCCGGTGTAAATAATATCGTCACCAGGAGACCCGTCATTATCTAAACCTGATACGACAAGTTGAATTGATCTAGCAGAAATCGCATCTGCGTTGCTAACATCAAAAACAACGGTAGATGGTACGAGTGAACTCCCTGCGGATGTCAACGAAGCACTCGTAATTGCTCGTCCTGCACGCTCGGCAACCGTAAGCTGCCCATTGGCAAATGTAGCGAGAAGAGATGAGGCGTTCCCAGTTAAATCAGACTCAAAATACAGGTTTAAATCAGTCGCAAGATCAGCACCTGTTGCATTACCGCCAAAACTACCAAGGCTTATTGGATTTAGACCTGTAACACTCATGGAAAAATTAGCAGGAAGTGCGGGATTAGCAACATCGAATACCGCTGTAGAGGCAACCGCAGCAGCGCCTTGGTGGGTTACTGTCGCAGTGTAACTTCCACCAGAAAAGGTGCCACTGGCAATATCAGCCAGAGCGCCATCCGCCTTGGCCGTCAATACGACGGTATCACTGAAACCTGCCTTGACGTCTGCGTTGTAAAGTGTACCTCCTCCAGCACCAAAGGCAGCATCCACCGCCGTCGCCACTTGCGCACCGGTCACTGTCGGCGGAACGTATTTGAGATGGCCTGCCGTAATCTCTGCAGCCGATATTTCCTGATTCAGCGTCACATCAAGCCAGGTCGTACCGTCGGTTGTGTACTTCAGACTGCCGACCGATTCAAGCTGGGTGATTTTGATGAAGGCCGGTGTCTGTGCTGCGCCGGTATCCAGATCGGCAAAGGTGCCGAAGTCCGTCAACGTCAATACTTTGTCCGAGCTGACAGTTACCGAGTTGACAGTGACTGTTGCAGCAATGCTGTCAATGGTGGAGGTAGGCGCGTCGTTGACTGCGGTCACATCCAGGGTGATGGTGCCCGGCGCCGGACCAGTGCCGGAGGCGTCACGAATCAGGGTGGTGATGGTGACATCGGTCTCCCAGTTGGTGGCCGGGGTGAAGGTCACGGCGGCCAGGGCCGTATTGACTGCATCTACTGTGCCGGTGACCGACCAGATGCCGGTGGCGGAGATGTACGTTGCTGCGTCAGAGATGGTCAACGCGCCAGCCGCCGGGGTATTGAGTGTCAGAACAGCGGTGACGTTGTCGCCATCGACATCAGTCACAATAATATCCCCAAGACCAACCGATGCGCCGGGATCTTCATTGTAGGCAACCGTTTGGGTGAAGGCGGCATTTGCCGTCGGCGCGTCGTTGACGGCGGTGACGTTAAGGGTCAGGACGTAGTCGCTTGCACTGAAGGCAGTGCCGTCACCCACTTTGAAATCAATGTGGTCAGCACCATTGACATTGGAGGTCGGCGTAAACGTCAGGAGACCTGCTTCGATTTGTGCCTTTGTTACATTTGCCACGGTTGCAACCGTGATAACGTCAGCATTGTTGTAACGCAGGGTACCGTTGCTCGGCAGCGTCGAGATCTGCACCGCAGCCAGCGTGGTGCCGTCCGCATCAGCAAAGGTGTCGAAATCCGCCATCGTCAGCACATAGGTTGTGTCTTCCAGAGTGGTAATGCTGTCAGCGCTGGATGTTGGGATGTCGTTGACATTAACCACGTGAGAGGTGTGAACACTGGCAACGCTTTCTGCCGTGCCGCCGGCATCGGTATAGCTGGCGATCACGGTAATGGCTGTGCCGACCTGGGCTTGAGCCAGAGTAAGCGTCGCAGTATTCGCATCGGCAATGACCACCCCGTTGGCATACCACTGGTAACTGATGGTGCCTAATACATCGCCATCAGCCAGTGTGCTCGTCGCTGTCAGGACATCGCCCTGTTGCAGGTTGGTCGTGTTACGCCCATTATTAACGGCGATTGTGACACTGCCGGTGGGCAGGTCGTTTGTAGTGGTAAGGTCCAGGAAAAATATGTCGCTGACAGTGACCGAGTGGTCATCTGTGGCAGTCACTTTGACGTAAATATCCGCACTGTTTGCCTGCGGATTGCCGCTGAAGGTGCGGGTGGATTCGCTGAAAGAGAGCCAGGCGGCATTGCTTGCCAGGGTGCCGTCATCCACCAAAGCGCCAGCAGCATTCACAACTTCCACGGTATACGTCAGGCCGGTGCCTTCGGCATCGGTAAACGTGGCTGCGGGTATCTGGTAGCTCCAACTGCCGCTGCCGGTGAAACTCTGGTCTGCTATGGACGACGCCAGAATCGGCACATCATTGGTGCCGGTAATGCTTATATTCAACCCTTTGAGACTGAAGGCGCCGTCGTTGTCAGCGACCTTGAAATCGAAAATGTCGTGGACAGTTGAACCTTGCGGCAAGGCGTTAATGGCATCAAGCCGGTTGGGTGTGTAACTCCAGGTGTGATCTGCTGCAAGGCTCAAAACGCCGTACAGGCCTTGCATGGTCCAGATACCACCCGAAAGAGAACCACCACGGAGACTGAAAACGAGGCCTGTTGCGTCGTCCACATCGGTGGCGGTCAAGGCACTGCCAGTGATCGTTCCCACTGAACTGGCAGTGTCGGGGGCACTGGTGTCACTTTTCGCCCCAGTCAAATCGACCCCCGCGAAAACCGGTGCGTCGTTAACCGGCGAAACGGTAATTGAGATCGTCTTGTCGGTAGCCGATATGCCGGAAGCTGTCACAGCGGTTGTGGCGGGGGTACTGTCCGTGCTGTAGCCGCTGTAGCCGTTGTCAGCGGCACGTATCAGCAGGTCCGGTGTGCCATAAAAGTTAAGGGCCGGAACAAAACGGATGCTGGTGGTTGAGCTGAGCGCCAAGCCACTGCTGGTGCTGACGCCAGTACTGATGGCGTGCCAGGTTCCGCCACTGACCTTGTACTGCCACTCGCCCTGACTGGCAGTTGCATCATTGCCGACGATCACCATCCCGCCCAGGCTTGAGCTGGTATCAATGTCGGCAAAACGGGGTGCCAGTAGGCCGCTGACCGTCTGCCCCACGCTTCCGATGGAGTCCTCTGCGATGGGGCTCAGCACGACATCGGCACTCAGGGTTGGCCGGTCATTGGCGGCGGTGACGTTAACGGTAAACGTTTGCGTTGTGGCGGCTGAGCCATCGGAAGCATTGATGGTGAAAGTTGTAGCGGCGGGACTGACCGTCAGCGGATTGATCGCAGCGGAATTAGGGGTAAAGGTATAGGCGCCGGTACTGGTATTGAGCGATAAGGTGCCGTAGGTCGTCACTTTGCTGCTGTAGCCACCGGAACTGGTGCCGCCCGCGATGCTGTAGGCGACAGTGCTGCCTTCGCCCGGTGCGCTTGCATGGGAATCGGTTGCGGCAATAGTGCCGGTTAACGCGGTAAGGGCATCGGTAGCATCTGTGTCGGCAATGTTGAGCGTGACTGCTGAAGAGGTGAACACCGGCGCATCGTTGACCGAGGTCACCGAGGTGCCAAGCGTTACCGCTGCGGCCGAAACCGCCGAGGTGACGTCATCGGTGGTGGTATTGAAGGTTTGGCGTGTGGCACCGCTGGTAAAGGTCTCATAGGTGCTATCAACCGCAAACACGGAAAGGCTGCCCGGCGTGCCGTTCCAGTCGGTGGACGGGACAAAGCGCAGCTTGGCCGTGCTGGACAACAGGAGCGCACTGCTTGTCGATACCGATCCCACCGCAAACCAGGTGCTGCCGTCGGTCGAATATTGCCAGGCACCCTGGGTGGAGGTGCTGCTATCGCCACCGATGGCAATGCCGGCAAATGTATCGGTAGGAGTGTAGGTGTTGTCCGGATCGCTGAAGGTGAGCAGTGAGGACACCAATGCCCCCGCCGGCGCCAAAGTGTCTTCGCTGACCGCAGCCAAGGTGCCATTGGCGGTGAAACTGGGGGGCGTCATTGGCATTGGTGATAGAAAGGGTTGAGGTCGCACTGCTGGTCGCCCCCAAGCCATCGGCCGATGAAATGGTAACGGTGCGTGAAGTGGGCGCATCTTCCGCACTGTTCTGGTACGTTACCTGACGCACAATGCTGGTCGCGACCGCATCCGTAACCTTGTTGCCGTAGACCTTGAAGTTATCGATGTACAGCGATCCCCCCGCAGCTCGACCACCGGTCGCATCCCACGTGCCGGAGACAAAAACGAAATACCAGTCACCGCTGCTCGGGACCGTGACGCTGGCCGTGGCCCAGGCGGTGGTGACGCTGGCGCTCGCGCCGGTCCGGTTCAACACGATTATGCTGTTGCTGCCGTCAGCCTTCATTAAATAGCCGAAGGCGTCGAAAGCATCGGAACCACCAACAGCTTTCCAGTCGAAATACAAGACATCGTTGGCAGAGGCGGTGAAGGTGTTGGAATACGCCGCTGGACCATGGACAACATCATAACCATTGGCCGTGGTTCCGCTGTTATACAAGCGCAGCGAATACGTGCCATCGCTGGCGCCGCCACTGACAGTTTGCGAACTGTAAGTAAAAGAGCCGGTATCAGCATCCCCCCCGGAGTTGGTCGCATAAGTGGGATCTGACGGCGTTGTATTGCCATTAATCACCGTTGTTCCGAGTTTTACCTGCGACGAGACTACCGTCCAGCCGGTGGCGCTTCCCACTTCGAAACTTGGGTTGAGAAAGTTCGCTGAGAAGTTGATTTTCAACGCCTGGCCGTTTAATCCGTTTTCCGTACTGTCTACCGACCCGATGGATTCACGAATACTGCCATTACCGAGATACACGGTGCTGCCGGAGATCGAAATTGCGCCGCTGGCATTAACGCTGGCCGCGCTGGTCAGGGCAAATATGTCGTTCGCATTACTGCTCCCCACAGCGAAACGGATGTAGCCACCGCCGTAGCTTGAACCGCCGCTGTAGGCCATGTTGGAATCGACCGTCACCGCCGCAGCATTTTCAACGTAGGTGAAGCTGCTGTCCAGACCGCTCAGTGCCGGAGCGGCAAGAACTCCCGGCATGGATTCAGCGCTTAAGGATGGCGCCTCAATAACCCCGGTGCCGGCTTCCAGCACCCAATCGCCACCCAGGGCGGCAGCCCCTGTATCGTCGGTACTCGCCGCCACATCCGCGCCTGTCGCCGCTGCCAGCGCGTTAATAAATGCCAAGCCGTCCGATCCGTCAGCAATATCACAGCCATACAGCAGGATATCGGCATCCGCACTCAGGTACGAACCGATGGAGGCCAGCGTGGCGGCTTGCCCGGAAAGCGTCGCCGCGTCGATGACACTGCTGCCGATCGTCAACTGCCCGGAAGCACCGTGACTGACAATGTGGATGGCGGTAACACCGCTGCGCCCCTGCAGATACTGGTCAATCTGCGTCAGGCCATCGGAGTTTTTATCCAGCCGGACGATCTCGATATCTGGTGACAGGGCGCTAAGAATGGTTGACAGATCGGTAAGCGAGGCATCGACAAAAAGAATTTCCTGGAAAGTGGCCATCTGTTCCTCCGTGGTGCTGCCGGGTTATTGCGTAAAAATATGTTTATGAAATCAGAACAAAAATTATGTTTACTGCTTGCCGCTTTCGTAACAGTTTAAGTTCTTTGATAAATATGTATTTTTAGTGTTGACTAAAATTATTTAACTCTGCCCGGCGCAGCCCGGCGCTGATCCCGTCTCCAAGCTCAGCAAAGCGCTGTACGTCAGTGGTAGACAACAACAGCAGTTCTGCTGCTGTCAGGAGATATCCCGCGTTCCGGCATGCGTCTTCCAGCGATTCAGCAGCTTTACACCTGAATCCGGCGTCGGTAACAAGCCTTCCCATAAATCGTTCAACCGCTTCCTGTGACATAGCGCATCCTCCATCACTCTCAACCTGTCCCGTTTGGGTACAGATCAACTCAATAAACTGAGGTATGGAGTAGAGTGTCGCAAAAAACCGGCCAATATGTTTTTTGTTTGGTTGCAGTGTGTTATGTCCGAGGGGAGAGTAACAACCTGTACCTTTTGGTTACAGGTGTCTCTACAGGGTACAACGAATGGATAAACCTGGAAAAAGAATTTGAAACACAGAGCAACAGAGCAACGGAGCAAAAACAAAGAAAAATCTTCGATCTTCACTGACGATGTTCAGTAAAAGAGTTTGCGGGAGATTTTGAGCAGGCGGGCGGCTGATGATTTATTGTTGTTGCACTGTTCCAGCGCCCAGGCGATGCCCTGTCTGCTCAGGGCTTCAAGGGAGAACTCTTCGCGGGGGAAGCTGAAGCAGACGGTGATCTTGTCAGCGGTTATCTGATTGTGGCACGTAGTCACATCGGGCTCTACCAATCGTAAATGTTCCGGCTGAATCAGTTCGCCGTTGGTGATGATGGCAGCATATTCAAGGCGGTTGCGCAGTTCGCGCACGTTACCGGGCCAACTATGAGCCGTCATCTGTTCAAGGGCAATCTGTGAAAGGCCGGGGAGCAGCTTGGCCTGGCTCTGGCGGAATGAGGCGAGGAACTGCTCGGCAAGTCGTGAGATATCCTCTTTCCGCTCACGCAGTGGTGGGATGGTAATCGGAAAGACGTTCAGGCGATGGTACAGGTCACGCCGAAAACCGCCTTGATCGCAGCATTCATCAAGATTGCGGTGGGTGGCGGCAATAACTCTGAAGTCTGCTGACTCTTGCCGGTCAGATCCGACCTTTTCATAGACCCGTTCTTCGAGCAACCGCAGCAGCTTGGGTTGCAGACTGAGCGGCATGTCGCCGATCTCGTCCAGAAACAGGGTGCCGCCCCGTGCCCGGCTGCATTTTCCTGCCCGCTCATGATCTGCGCCGGTAAAGGCTCCCTTTACATGGCCGAACAGCTCGCTTTCCAGCAGGGTTTCCGGTATGGCGGCGCAGTTGACCGCCACAAAGCTGCTCATACTGTGTCCAGCGGCACTGTGAATGGAGCGGGCCAGCACCTCTTTGCCTACCCCGCTTTCGCCATAGATACAGACGGTTGTATGGGGTGATAGCGCTACTTTTTGGGCAGCAGCCAGAACATTTCCCATTGCCGGTGAGCTGCTGGTGATGTTCTGAAAGCTGTACTTCTGCCGCTCGTCATCGAGCATCCGGTCGTATCCAACCCGTATTCTGGCCTGTTCAAGCAGACGCTGTACCACAAGCAGCAGCTCATCCCAGTTAAGCGGCTTGAGCAGGTAGTCGTCAGCACCTTCTTTCATGGCTGCCACAGCGCTGTCAACAGTGCCGTGGGCAGTAACCAGCACAAAGGGGAGCGGTGCAAAACGGCTGCGTATCTGGCGCAGTAAACCAACACCGTCCATCTCCGGCATAACCATATCGGACAGCACCAGATCGATCGGTTCCTGTGCAAGCAGAGCCAGAGCCTCAGCAGCGTTAGACACACAGGTTGTCCGGTAACCAGCATCATCCAGATACCCCTTGAGCATAAAACGGAAGCTTTGGGTGTCATCTACCACCAGTATACGTGAGCCGTTGTTCACCTGGCTTCCTCCTTGTCGATCCGGGCCTGGTCCTGCAAAAATATGGCTTGCAGGGTGGCAATCGTATGTTGCTTCTCTACCGGGCTGGCTGTTGCTGCGTTGTGCTGCAGCCAGGCGGCCAGTTTTAGCGGCTCGGGGTTTTCAAACTGAGCATACAGCCCTTTCAAGGTATGGGCACTCCGGACAAGCTCTTCCTGATCGTCATGGCTGCAGGCGCTCTGCAGCCGTTGCAGATTTTCCCGTATATCCTGGGTCAGCATGGCACGATACTGACGGTAACGCTCGGGATCCGTACCCAGACCGGCCAGCGTCCGGGCGTTCAGCAGTGGTTCTTTCGAAACTGTCAGCGGCATGCCAATGCCACACAGGTCGGCAATCGTTTTTGCCAGTGTCTCAGAGGCTATCGGCTTGGCCAGCACCCTGTTGATCCCGACGGCAAGGCAGGCATCCCGTGTGGCTGTATCGGCATCGGCAGTAATCGCGATAATCGGCACTGCCCGTACGTCCTGCTGCTGTTCATCGTCCCGCAGCCTGCGTGTCAGTTCAACGCCGTCAATACCCGGCATACGGATATCCAGCAAGATCAGATCAAAGCGCTGTTGTTCCAGGATCTGCAACGCCTTCAGGCCATTGTCTGAAACAGTGACCTGATGCCCCAATGACACAAGGATGTCGCGCAGCAGCAGGCGACTGAACTCATTATCCTCTACGACCAGCACCCCAAGGGTCGCGACCGATGGGTCTGGCGGCTGACTTGACACCGGCGGTGAGGCTTTAGTAACCGGCAACAGCACGGTAAAACAGCTCCCCGCTCCATCACCGCTTTCAACGGCAATCCTCCCCCCGATCAGCCGTACGAGGTTCTGTACAATTGCCAGCCCCAGGCCGGTTCCGCCAAACTCTCTGGATATGCCGGGATCGAACTGGTGAAACGGCTGAAAGAGCTGGCTGATCTTGCCTTCAGGTATGCCGATGCCACTGTCCCGAACCTCAACACGCAGCACGACGGCATCTGAAGCGTGCGGTGACTCGGCTGTAACAGTGAAACAGACTTCTCCCTGCCGGGTGAATTTAACGGCATTTGAAAGCAGATTGGCCAGTATCTGCCGGATACGGAGTTGGTCACCCAGAACCCATTCCGGCAAGCCGTCAGACAACGCCATCTGAAATGCAAGCCCCTTTTGCTCCGCTATCTGGCGGTACTGGCCTTCAAGGCTGCCAAGCAGTTGATTCAGATTGAACAGGGCCGCTTCAAGCGTCATCCGTTCTGCCTCTATCTTGCTCATATCCAGTATATCGTTGACCAGCTCCATCAGCGAATGGGAAGATTCTTCAAGAATACTGAGGTAGCGCGTTATTTTGTCAGGATCATGACTCTTGCGTGCCAAGGTACTGAACCCCACCAGGGCGTTTAACGGTGTCCTGATTTCATGACTGACCAGGGCTAGAAACTCAGTCTTGGCCCGGCTGGCGGCTTCAGCTTCATGACGGGCCTGACGCAGTTCCTCCTCACGCAGCACCTGTTCGGTTTCGTCAACAGCATTACCGACAAAGGAGATGATCTCCCTTTTTTCGTTAAAACAGGGAACGATGTTGGAACGGTGCCAGCGCATGGTGCCGTCGGCATGAAAAACCCGGTAGAGGACCCCTTGCTGCACTTCACCGGTTTCAACCGTTTTTTGCAGAAAGGCTTCACAACCCGGGACATCATCTTGATGCACAAAGGTGCGGAAATCCTTGCCGACTACCTGGTCAACCGGTTGTCCCAAAAGACGGGTCCACGACGGGGAGACAAATCCCATACATCCATCCGGCCGGATTGAGTAGATGATGCCATGGCTATGCTGTACCAGCAGCCGGTACAGCTGTTCGCTTTCATACGCCTGACGGTGCGCCTCTGCCAACTCTTCAGCAGCCAGAAACGCCTCACGACGGTAACTGAAGAAGGCTTTGGAAATCCGATAGCCCATGACGATGGCTGTCAGATAGGAGATAAGGATGGATAACAAGGCAACCGGTTCAGGAAGCTGCTTGACCGTCAGCAGGAGTATCAGGGAACCGAAAGCAAATGAAATTGGTGGTGTCAGACGGTAGAGCCTTCGATCCGGCATGACGGCGAAGAGACAGACCACCGCCAACAGCTCCGGCACGATGTTGCCGGTATAGGTCGCCGGACGGGAAAGGATGACCGGAATGTTTGTGAGGGCCAGCAGCATCCCCCAACCAACGGCCCAACGGTCAAAAATGACGATTTCTTTGGTGCGCAGAGAGAAGAAGATAGCAGCGCCAGAGCCCAGGATTATAAAAATACGCAAGGCAACCAGCGCCTGGTGGACCGGGCCGTTCGGCCAAAAGCGGGCATCGGCTTTGAACAGCAGAAAATTAAACAGGAGTACCAATCCGGCCAGCAGACTGAAGGAGACGGCGTCACGCCGCAGAAAGTGACTACGGTAGCGTTGCTCTTGCGCAATGTCGAAGTGAGGGGCAATCATGGCGTGGAATGATACATGAGGAAGGTGGTACTGTAAAGTTAATGAGGGCTCCTCCCA
>JAFLLC010000207.1 GCA_019162745.1 Deltaproteobacteria bacterium
CTTAGCAACTAACGTGCCAGAGAAGAACTGCAGAAACCGGTGTAGCAATGGTTTGATTCTGCAGGTTAAACAGTGTGGAAACGTGGGGGGTGAACGGGAGGTCGCCAACAGAATCCGTCAGGTTTGGCACAACTGTTGTATTTGACGGGCTGTGTTGAGGCAAAGATTAATTTTTGGTGCTAACGACTGCCGTGTGGTAATAAAATCGTACCCGGCACAAATTGAGTGGTATAATGTTAAACCTGTCATGTACAGATCGCAACTTCAATGAAAAGGAGCAAAAATCATGAGCAAAGGCCAGGACAGCAAGAAAACGGAAAAAAAGGATCCGGCTAAAACCCCGAAGGAAAAAAAGGCCGACAAAAAGATCAAAAAGGATGAAAAGAAAAGATAGCCAAAAAGTTCAGGTGACAAACGGCAATGGGAAAGAATAAATTCAGAACTGCACGAAAGCTTCTGCTCGTCAGCTTCCTTGTTGCCGTTTTTCTCTGTGCTCTCGGTGTCCTATCCCTGAAAATCTATCTGGGAACACCTCACGCAGCCTCTCTGCTCTCCAAAGCGCTGACATCCTCTCTCCACCAGTCGGCCCGGGTGACCGGCCTGCATACCGCAGGCGGTTCCATCCATCTCACGGGGGTCTCGCTGGGCAATCCCTCTGACATCCCGCCAGGCAATCTTGTCGAGGTCGATGCTATCATCATTGCTCCGAACTGGGGAGGACTTCTGAGCGGGCGGCGAAGTTTCCGTACCGTCGCATTCGAAGGGGTCAGGCTCAATCTGGTGAAGAGCGGAGCGGGTGTCTGGAACTTTTCAGGATTGCAGAGTCTTTTGAGTGCTGAAAAACCGGCTGGCAGGGAGTTGTTCATCGGACAGCTCGTTGTCAAAGATGGCGTTTTTCAGGTCAACGGCCAAGGAGCGAGGGGGGTTTCGCTCCGCCTTTTCAATCTGGCGACCAAAGGCTCGGATAACGCAGAGATCAAACTTTCATTCGAGGATGCCGCACAGAATAACTACACCGCCACCGGGACAGCCCGCCCCGGGCCCAGACCAACTCTTGATCTGACCCTGGAGGCTCCGTCGCTCTCCCTGAACCGTTTGGCCGGGATGCTGAAACGGGAAAACAGTCCTTCTCTTCCCGCTGAGAGCGCCGGGAGTCTGCACCTGACCGCTTCCCTTCATGATGGCCGACTCCGCTCCAGCGGCAGATTCGATTTCAATCGCTTCCAGTTCCCCCTTCCGCAAAAAACGCTTCCGGTGACCGGTTCCATCACCTTCTCCGCTCTCTATGATACCAGCACGGATGAGGCCCGCCTTGAGTCCCTCTCCGTGACGGCCGACAACCTCATGAGGGGGCACGCTTCCGGAACAATCACCAGGATGAGAGGTAAACGGAACTTTGCCGTAGACATAGGTATTGACGAGATGGATCTCGCTGCGCTGGTTTTTCTGCTCCCTGAAGCGGAACGCCGAAAAACGGCAGTTGGCGGCATACTGCAGCACATGGAGCTTAGCGTCTCAGGGTCCGGCAGCCGGGGGATCACCGGCGCAGCCGGCTTGTTGATGCTGAAGGAGTGTTCCCTCCAGAGAGAGGGGGAGATCATCTTTAAAAATCTCAACAGCCAGACCAGGATCTCTATGGTACCGGACGGGTTTCTGGCAAAAGGGAGGGCTTATCAGGATGTGAGTCGCGCGAGCGGGTTTCTGGGAAACCTTCAGGCACCATTTGAGATCCTCCTGTCACACCGGCTGAAACTCATCTCGGCCGGGATACCTTCCCTGACAGCCAACGTCATGGGCCTCGCCGTTACCGGCCGCTTCGGATACAGAGCAGCAGCGCCCGCTCCCTTTACCGCCGCACTCCGGGTACCGGCCGCGGACTTTTCATCTCTGCAGCACCTTCCTGAAAAACTCGGATTACAGATAACTTCCGGTAGCGGCTCTCTCACCGTTGAGGCTGCGTGGCGCGGGCTGCGGGACTTCACCGCTGCGGCGACTGCCCGGGTTGCAAACATGCGGGGGACGCTGGGCGGCGCACGTTTCGGCATAAAACACGGCACCGTCGATTCTCGCATCATCATGAGTAAAGGTGAGGCCGGCGCAACCGGCGATGCCCGCTTCACCACCCTGTCGCTTGACGACAGGGTGGGGGATCTCCGTTTCTCATACCGGGTCGCCGGCGGCACGGCTTTTCTTGACAACACCAGATTCAGTTTTGCCGGCGCTACAGGTGCCATTGACCGCCTCAAGGCATTGATTCCTGTAAAAGAGTCCGGCGCAGGAACAGTTCGCTACCCGCTTTTTCTTGAGGTTGCCGGCGGAGAGGTCCGGCGGGGTGACGGTGAACTGTGCGGTTTTTCCGGCAGCGTGCGCGGCAGCTATCTTTCAGACCGGCACGGCAGATGGCTGGAAGGGACCGCCGATGCCTCCTCGGCTCGGGTCGTCTGGCAGGGGAGTGCTGTTGCTGCACCGGCAGCGCACGTCACATTTTCCCGGAGAGGAGGAGTGGGAACTATAGACAGCACGCTGCTGGAGGGAGCGCTGAGCGGAACGTTCGCATTCAATCCGTTTGCCCTGCGTGAGGATGGGAAATTCCAGCTGGGTATCAGGAATGTCCGGTTGTCTGCTCTCGGTAAGATGCTCCCCCGGCGCGGGACGGCATCTCTTTCGGATGGCACGCTTGACGGCACGGTCAACGGCAGTTATTCCGCCGCCGCCGGGCTCGTATGCCGTTTTGAAGCGGTGGGGAGCGATATAGCGCTTACCGGCAGCGGCAGCAAAACCCTCTTCGGCGGCGGAGCTGCCAGACTTTCCGGCGGCATATCCGGATCCAGGCTCGTGGTCGACAATGCTCTCCTTTCGGCCGGAAAAGCGGTTGCCCTGCAGCTGAACGGGGAGGTTGATAATCCTCTTTCACGGCAGCGGGAGGGAAGTTTTTCCTTCTCACTCCCCCGGACATCCTTGAACAGTATCATCGATCCATTTGTGAACGTCCTCCCGCGACTGATCCAGGAGGCGACGGTGGGCGGATCGATGGCATCAGAAGGGAGGATCGTTCTGCGTGGCGGCAGGCAGTTGCTGGACGGCGCTCTGCTGCTGAATAGTGTCCTCCTGGAGGTGCCGTCGCAGCAGTTGAGAGCGGCAGACATTAATGGCCGCATCCCTTTTTCTCTCGATCTGTCCGGAAATACGCCCGTTAAAATGCCGGATACCGTAAGTTTTACCCGGGAAAACTACCCCGCTCTCCTGAAGCAGCTCCGTGCTGCACCGGACACCGGCCAACCGGTCACCATCGGCAGTGTCGAGTTCGGCTCATTAACTCTTGGAGAAGTGCTGCTGCAGATCAGCGCCGGGGGCGGGATCACTAAGATCGACTCCCTCCGCTCATCACTCTACGAAGGGGCCCTGCTTGGTACCGGCTTCGCAGCGATGAAAAAAGGGATCACCTGCCGGGCTGACCTGCTGATCAACGGATTCAGCCTGAAACGGTTCTGTGCGACAATCCCGTCAATAAAGGACTACATCTCCGGTCGTCTGGATGGTGTCATCAGTATTAACAGTGAAGGGAATGGTA
Organism: Deltaproteobacteria bacterium; assembly: GCA_019162745.1. Lineage (GTDB taxonomy): Bacteria > Desulfobacterota > Desulfuromonadia > Geobacterales > Pseudopelobacteraceae > JACRCG01. The sequence continues at coordinate 3,572 of JAFLLC010000207.1, forward strand.
TGGCGGGACTGACCGGATTTACCGACCTCTGGGTACGCGAGGGATCCGGAGAAAAGATGCTCGTCAGCAAGGTTTTTCTCCAGGAATTGTCAGGGAAGAAACTGAGCGGGTTCTTCTTCAGATCGGACCGCCCTTATGACCGTGCGGAGGTTGCCGCTGTTCTGGAGAATGGTTATCTGACTTTCGACAAGCTTGATATCTCGAACACCAATTTTTTCGGAGTCCGTGATCTGAGCGTTTCTATTGCGCCGTCGCAGAACCGGATAGCTTTGGACCATCTTTTTAATGCCGTCAAGCAGGCCGCGGTCCGTGGCAAGGGCGACACCGGAGGAGGTGCTCCACCCGCAGAGCAGGAATTCAAATGGCTGGAATGAGCTATCTATCAGAGATTGAAGGCGGATGTTTTTCTTCTCGAAGCGTTATGCTATAGTTTTAAAAAATATTTGACCGGGGAGACACCTATGCACTTAAAATATATCAAATGGCTGGTGGCGGGGATGTGCGCTCTTCTTGCCGCGTGTGCAGTCATCACCGTTAATGTCTACTTTCCAGAGAAGGCGGTGAAAGAGGCCTATAAATCGCTGGACGATGTCCTCCTTAAAAATGGTGCGCAAAAAGTGCCTGATACGGAGAAACTGCCGGCGGCAGAACCTGGCGCGCCTGACAGTAAACCGCAGAGCAATCTGTTTAATGGGCTGCCGGATTTCTCTTTCTGCCAGGTTGCCCACGCTGCCGAGAACTATGCTGATGATCTGGCGATCGAGCTGGCCGGTATGCCGGAAGTTATCAAAGCCTATGAGGATATGAACAGGCGGATGCCCCGGCTCAATGCCCTGTTTGACAGCGCCGCCATCGGCCTGACGGGCCAGGGATTGATAACGGTAAGAGACAGTAAAAAAATGACCGTTCAAGACGAGGGTCTGGTGAATCTTGAAAACCAGAGCCGTAAGGTGATCGTCAACAGTATGGCAAAGGCGATTTTAAAGATTACGAAAGTGAAAGAATCAAAGGGTGCGCTGGATCAGGTTTTGGGCAAAGCGGCAGCAACCTATGCCGAGACCAGGCGCGAAGCGGCGAAACCGGGGTGGTGGCTCCAGCTTCCGAATGGCCGCTGGATCCAGAAATAACGGTAAAAAGAGATCAGTCCGCTGATCTGCAGATAAAAACAAAAGGGTTTCCAGCAGCTGCCGGAAGCCCTTTTCACGTCTGCGCCGGGCATGGCGTGTTGACGCCATCCAATCAGTTACTCCGCTTGATATATAATCTGATCAGCCGGCTCTCGGTACTCAAGCGGAACAGCAGCGGCAGGAGGGCGGCCAGAAAAATGATGCCGCAGCCGAGCCATTCCCGGCTGTTCAGCCGTTCTCCCAGTACGAAAAAGCCTGCGATCAGGCTCCATACCGGGTCAAGGGTGTAGATCAGTCCGGCACGGGTGGGGGTAACATAGCGCTGGTAGATATTCTGGAGGGTAAAGCAGAATACTGTCGGGAGTACGGCGCAGTAAATGATTGATATGGCGGCAGGTGTCGTAAAGGTGAAAGCGGGGAGGGGGAGCAGCAGCGTGGCGGCTCCGGCGATCAGTGTAACGGTGGCAAACTGGACGAGTGTGACCAGAAATATGTCATCGTCTTTGAGGACTTTTGAAACCGATACGATGTGGCAGGCGATCAGAAAGGCGCAGAAGGTCGAGAAAAAATCACCACGACTGAATCCGCTTCCGCCACCAGTTGCCAGCAGGACGATCCCGGCCACGGCCAGAACGATGCCGGCGGTGTTGACCCGCCCGATCCGGTCGCGCCAGACCACCTTGGTGATGACCGGGATGAAAAGGACGAAGAGGTTGTTGAGGATCCCTGCCCGCGAGATGCTGGTCCCCTGGATACCGAAGACAAAGCTCAGGTTGGTAAGTCCGAGGGCGACTCCGACGATTCCCCCCCGGTAGAGGGTGGCGCTGTTGAGCCGGGGGAGTCGCCGGGCGAAGACGATCAGCATGATCAGTGTCGCCAGTGTGAAACGGAGCAGCACGAAGAGCTGCGGCGGGACCGTGGCGACGCCGATCTTGGTGAAGAGAAAACTCCCCCCCCAGAAAAGTGTCGTCAAGGTCAGAAAGAAGTAGACCCGGCCTTTAGAGGGCTGTGCAGAACTGTTCAAGGCGAGGCCGGGGTGATCGCGGGATCGGTCAGGGATAGATACTCGCAGATAATCGGCCGGTCGGCAGCAGCCCAGTCTAACCCCCGCATCTGTTCCGGATTGAGCCAGAGCATGGCATTATGTTCGTGGAGGGTTATCGCGCCGCCGCTCCAGCGGCAGGTGAACGGATAGAGGGTGACGGTGAAATCCGGGTAGCTGTGGCTGCTGCTCGAGAGTGCCTTCGTGATCGTGACGCTGATACCCAATTCTTCATGCACTTCACGGATCAGAGCCTGTTCGGCTGTCTCGCCGGACTCAAGTTTGCCGCCGGGAAACTCCCACAACAGCGGCAGGGACATGGCTGCACCCCGCTGGGCGGCAAAGACCAAGCCGTCGTGCTCAATGATGGCACAGGCTACGTGGAGATGTGGATTCATCAACTGTTGCCCAGCCTCTGCGCCTTCAGCAACTCGGCGCCGACCCAGCGGCAGGCAAACTGGTAGGCGATCCGGCCGCTGTTGTCCCCCTTGTCATAGGCCCATTGGACCGCTGCGGCGCGTACTTCATCCGTCCAGCGAAGGCCGGAGCCCTGTTTGGCAAACAGCTTGTTGACCCACTGACGGGTGACCGTAATGTACTGCTCCTGAGTAAAGGGGTGGAAGCCGATCCAGAGTCCGAAACGGCCGGAAAGCGAGATCTTTTCTTCAATCGCCTCGCCGTAGTGCATCTCGTTATTAACCAGCATGGCACCGCGGTTATCGGTCTCATATTCAGGCAGCAGATGACGCCGGTTGGAGGTGACGCAGATCATGATGTTATCGGGCGGGGCATAGACGGCGCCATCCAGAGAGCTTTTCAGCATCTTGTAGCTCGATTCCCCCACTTCAAAGGAGACATCATCGGAGAAGATGATGAAGCGGTAGGGGAGGAGTTTGATGCAGTCAACGATATCGGGGAGATGGACCAGATCGTTTTTGTCAACCTGTACGATGCGCAGCCCTTCGGCTGCATAGTGGTTCAGTACGGCCCTCACCAGGGACGACTTGCCGGTACCTCGTGTTCCCCACAGCAGGGTGTTGTTGACCGGGTATCCAGCCAGAAACTGGCGGATGTTTTCTTCAACCTCCTGTTTCTGTTTTTCAATGCCCAGCAGGTCATCAAGCGCGATCTGTTCGATGCCGTCAACCGCTTCCAGGTAGCCTGAAAACGAGTGCCGCCGCCAATTAGCGGCATAACAGAGCTCCCAGTTAATTTCTGCCGCCGGTTTTGGCAGCAGTTGCTGCAGTGAGCTGAGAACCTGTTTGAGTTGTGATTGTAATTCGGGATCCATGGTGCCGCCTTCTTTTGAGGATGTAAACGTGCTGAAGCCGCGCAGAGAATGGGATTGACGTTTGTCGTCTAATAACATATTGTTTGATCCCCGTCAGCTACAATCTTTTTAAACGTAGCCGATTTATGTATGTAACTATCCGGAGTTATTTATATGTTTCTTAAAATTACCGACCTTGCCACCGTAGCCGGTGTTGATGAAAAAACAGTGCTGCACTGGATAAAAAACAAGGGTCTTCCGGCTCACAAGCAGGACGACCGCTATCAGATCAACCGGGTTGACCTTCTGGAGTGGGCCACCAACAGCGGCATCACAATTCCCCCTGACATTTTTGCCGGCAATGATGAGTCGACCTATCGTCCGATGGTGTCTGAGGCGTTGTTGAATGGAGGGATTTATTACGATCTGCCGGGCGATACTCCTGAGAGTGCACTTAGTGAGGTCGTTTCCCGTCTTAAGCTCCCCCCCTGTCTCGACCCCGGATTTCTGCTGCAAACCCTGCTGGCGCGTGAAGCGCTCGGTTCAACAGCTTTTGGCAACGGTATCGCTATCCCGCACGTGCGCAACCCTATTGTCGGGCAGACAAATGAATCGGCCATCAGTCTCTGCTTTCTCAAAAATCCGATAGACTTTGACGCGGTTGACGGTAAGCCGGTCACAATTCTCTTTACCCTTGTAACCCCCAACGTCAAGGCGCATCTGCATCTGCTGGCCAAGCTCGCTTTTCTGCTGCATGACCAGAAATTTCAGGCTCTGCTGCACCGCCACGGGTCAGAGGCCGAGATCATGAAGGCGGTTCGAACGCTGGAGGAAACTATTAGAAAGTAATCAAGTTGTTTTCTGTATCCAATCTTGCAGGAAATAACTGCGTTTACGCACTTATCCCGTTTATCGGGGCCAAGGAGGTAACTGCATCATGGCGCTGGAGTTGGTCTCCCCGAGTACACTGATTTTTACCGCTACACTTCTTGCCGCCCTCTCTGGAGCCCCCTTGCTGGTTCCCAGGCTGCTGAACGCCTCCCGCGGCCAACTGCTGGCGACCGTTTTGATGCTGCTGGCTTCTGCCATCGGGCTGACCGGTGCTATACTGACTCTGCTCCTGGGGCGTACAGAACTCTTTACACTCCCCTGGACTCTCCCTTTTGACCGGCCCGAAATCGGCATCGATCCCCTTTCTGCCTGGTTTCTGCTTCCTATCTTTCTTATCCCCGGCTGTGCTGCGCTGTACGCCCGCAGTTACTGGCATGCCGATAATTCCCCCCGCAATGTTCGCAAGATGACTTTTTTCTTCGGCCTGATGTCCGGTTCCATGAGCGCTGTGACGCTGGCCCGTGATGGCATTACCTTTCTGTTCGCCTGGGAGATCATGGCGCTGGCGGCCTACTTTCTCGTCGCGACCGAGGATGAAAAGCCGGAGGTCAACGCAGCCGGCACGCTCTACATGATCACTACCCATATCGGCACACTCGGTCTGTTTGCGCTCTTCCCCTTTCTGACAATGACAACCGGTTCCTGGCTTTTTCCGGCGGCAGGCTCTCTTGATGCTTCTTCACCGGCAGCTGCGGCGATGTTCCTGACCGCTCTGTTCGGTTTCGGCATGAAGGCCGGCATCATGCCTCTCCATATCTGGCTCCCCTCAGCTCATGCCAATGCCCCCAGCCACGTCTCGGCCGCCATGTCTGGCGTTATCCTCAAGGTCGGTGTTTACGGGATCATTCGCACGCTCTCCTTTTTTTACGGTGTACCGCTCTGGTGGGGCGCGCTGGTGCTGTTGCTGGGAGCTGTCTCCGGTATCGTCGGCGTAGCCTTTGCCATCGGTCAGCATGATTTGAAGCGCCTGCTGGCCTATCACAGTATTGAAAATATCGGCATCATCTTCATGGGGCTGGGGGTGGCGCTGATCGGCCAGACGACCGCTTCAGCGGCTATGGTGCTGCTCGGAACAGCCGGAGCGCTGCTGCATGTCCTCAATCATGCGACTTTCAAGGCGCTCCTCTTTCTGGGGGCCGGTTCGGTCATTCACGCCACCGGTACCCGTGAAATCGACCTGATGGGGGGAGTCGCCCGGAAACTGCCATACACGGCGCTGCTGTTCGGTGTCGGCGCCGTTGCCATTTGCGGCCTGCCGCCGCTGAACGGTTTTGTCAGCGAGCTGCTGATCTATCTCGGTTTCTTTCGTGGCGTTCAGGGGAGCGGAATCGCAGCCGCCGCTACGGCCCTGGCTGCTCCGGCGCTGGCGGTGGTCGGCGGACTGGCGGTGGCCTGTTTTGTCAAGGTCTACGGCATCGTATTTCTGGGGGCGCCGCGCACGGAAGAGCATGCGGCACATCATGAAGCGGGCTGGCAAATGCTGCTGCCGATGACAATTCTGGCGGTCGTCTGCGCTGCGGTCGGTTTGGCGCCGGTGCTGCTGAGCGGAATGCTGCAGCGCGCCAGCCTGAACGCCTTTCCCTCTTTAGGCGCTGACGCCGACACCTCTTTGGCAACACTGGCGCCGTTGCCGATTGTATCGATGACCGCATTGGTGCTGCTGGTGCTGCTTGCCGCACTGGCCTTCTGGTATCGCCGCCGCCTGACTGCGGCGCCGCAGGGGGAGGCCGACACCTGGGGCTGCGGCTATCAGCGTCCGACCCCGCGCATGCAGTACAGTGCCTCATCGTTTGCCGAGTTGCTGACCGGCCTGTACGCCTTCGTGCTGAAGCCGCGCACCCACCGCCCCGGCATTGCCAGCGGAATCTTTCCTGCCGGCACCCGCTTCCACAGCCACGTCCCGGAGGCGGTGCTGGAACTGGTTTATACCCCGGCCCTGGAACGACTCTACCGGCGCTTTCTCCCGATCCGCAGGATGCAGAACGGCATCCTGCAACAGTATGTACTCTATATTCTGATCACCTTGGTCGTGTTGTTTTTGAGTGATTATCTGTAACCATTTCCGAGGCTCTTTATGCCGGCATCCCTTGACATAGCTGGATTTGCGGTGCTGCTGCTCCTGGCGCTGGCCGTCTTGGCGCCGCTGCTCAGTTCGGTCCGCACGATCCAGATACCGCTGGCTTTTTCGCTTAGTGCGGTCGCCTCGCTGGCTGCTGTCGTTGCCGGTATCATGACGGTGGCGTCCGGCTCGGTTGCTTCTGCGACGATTTCCATCGGCCTGCCCGGGCTTCCCTTTCATCTGCGGCTGGATCCGCTGGCCGGTTTTTTTCTGGTTGTGATCGGCCTGATGGGGCTGTTCGTGTCGATCTATTCAATCGGCTATGTCAAAGGGTACGGCGGCGTCCGGTCAATGACGCAGATGATCTGCTTTTACACGCTGTTTCTGGCCGGTATGCTGCTGGTGGTGCTGGCCGATGATGCTTATTTTTTCCTCGTAGCGTGGGAACTGATGGCGGCCGCCTCCTATTTTCTGGTCATGTACGAGGACGAGAAGGGTGAAAACCGTCGAGCAGCATTTTTATATCTGCTGATCGCCCATGTCGGGGCGCTTGCCATCCTGCTGGCCTTCGGCGTCATGGCCGGGCAGAGCGGAGCGCCTGGTTTTGTCGGTTATACCTTTAACGCCATGCGAAGTGCGCAGCTGTCGTCAGGCTGGGCTGCCGCCGCCTTCTTTCTGGCCTTTTTCGGTTTTGCCGCCAAGGCCGGCGTCATCCCGCTGCATGTCTGGCTGCCGGAGGCACATCCGGTGGCCCCCTCCAACATTTCGGCCCTGATGAGCGGCGTCATGCTCAAAACCTCCATCTACGGCATCTGTCGCTTTGCTTTTGACTTTATCAAGGTTTTTCCCTGGTGGTGGGGCGGAGTCGTGCTGGCGCTGGGGCTGCTCTCGGCGGTGTTGGGGGTGCTGTATGCGCTGATGCAGCACGATTTGAAGCGCCTTCTTGCGTATCATTCGGTGGAAAATATCGGTATCATCCTGATCGGGCTGGGGTTGTCGATGATCTTCGCCGCTTTTCAGATGCCGACTCTGGCGGCGCTGGCGCTGGTGGCCGCCCTGTATCATACCCTCAATCACGCCGTCTTCAAGGGGCTGCTCTTTATGGGTGCGGGGGCGGTGCTGCACGCTACTCATGTGCGCAACATGGAGGAGATGGGGGGGCTGATCCATCGGATGCCCTGGACGGCGCCGCTCTTTCTGGTCGGTTGTGTTTCTATCTCGGCGCTGCCACCCTTCAATGGCTTCGTGTCGGAGTGGCTGACATTCCAGGCTTTTCTACTCTCGCCGGCACTGCCACATCCGCTCCTGAAATTGCTGATCCCACTGGGGGCTGCGCTGCTGGCGCTGACCGGAGCGCTGGCTGCGGCCTGTTTTGTCAAGGTCTTCGGCGTCGTCTTTCTGGGGCAGTGGCGTGGTCACCAGAAGCCGGAGCGCATCCATGAAGTCGGTCCCTCCATGCTTGTTGGGATGCTGTTGGCGGCGATATCCTGTCTGCTGCTGGGGATATTCCCGACCTGGGTCATCGGCTGGCTCGATACTATCCCTGAACAGCTCTGCGGCGCCAAGTTGGCTGAATCGGCCGGGAAATTCGGCTGGCTCTGGCTGACGCCGATCGCTCACGAGCGCGCCTCCTATTCCGGTCCGGTGGTCTTTATCGGCATTCTGGTGGTGGTGGCCGTCACCTGGCTGCTGCTGCATGTTCATGCGACCAGTGTCAGCCGGGTGCCGATCTGGGATTGCGGTTTTGTCAAACTGACACCCCGCATGCAGTACACCGCCTCGGCCTTCTCCATGCCGATCCGCCGTGTATTAGGCTTCCTCTTTGCGGTGCGTGAGCAGGTCGAGATCGTGCCGCATACCAACCACCCCGCACTGCCTGGCAGTCTGCAATATCGCCTGCGCATCAGGGATCGTTTCTGGAACTGGCTGTATGCGCCGCAGGGTGATGCTGCCTACTGGGTTGCCCGCCAGGTCGGCAGGCTGCAGCAGGGACGCATCCAGATCTATCTCCTCTATTCGTTCGTTACCCTGATTGTACTTCTGGTGTTTCTGGGATGAGCCTGCATCCGTTTGCCATAGAACTGCTCCAGTTCGTGTTGCTGCTTGGACTGGCACCCGCCTTTGCTGGGTGGGTCAAGATCCTGAAGTGCCGGGCGCAGGGGCGCACGGCGCCCGGGATTCTGCAGCCGTACCGCGACATCCGGCGGCTGTTCGGCAAGGATATCGTGCTGGCCGAAAACGCCTCCTGGATCTTCCGCTTCACCCCCTATCTGGTCTTCGGCGTCACCGCGGTGGCGGCCGGGATTATCCCGCTGCTCTCGGTCGATCTGCCGTTGTCAGCCACGGCTGATGTCATCGCCCTGGTGATGCTGTTCGGGATTGTGCGTTTTTTTACCGCCCTGGCCGGGATGGATATCGGCACGGCCTTTGGCGGCATGGGCTCCAGCCGTGAAATGATGATAGCCTCACTGGCTGAACCGGCAATGCTGATGGCGGTCTTTACGGTATCGCTGGCCAGCAACTCCTCCTCCCTCACCCAGATGGTGGCGGTTATGGGGCAAGCCGAGTTTGCCATACGCCCGTCGCTTGCCTTTGCCCTCGCGGCCTTTATCATGATCGCGCTGGCTGAGACCGGCCGCATCCCGGTCGATAATCCGGCGACGCATCTGGAACTGACCATGGTCCATGAAGCGATGATCCTGGAATACTCGGGGCGTCATCTGGCGCTGTTCGAGTGGGCCGGCATGATGAAGCTGACGATCTTCTTCGCGCTCGGGATTGCCGCCTTCTCTCCCTGGGGGATTGCGGCAGATGGTGATATCGGCGCGTTGCTGCTGGCGTTCGGTTTGCTGGTGTTCAAACTGGCTGTCGGTGCATTGATTATGGTGCTGATCGAGACCGGTCTTGCCAAGATGCGCCTCTTCCGCCTTCCTGAATATCTGGGGAGTGCTTTTCTGCTGGCGACCCTCGGCATGATCGCCTTTTTTATACTGGAGTAATGCCATGACTCAAGCCTTTGCAGTCCAGTTAAACAGCCTGCTGGCGGCCTTGATTCTCTTGACCGCCTTTGCACTGCTGGCACAGCGCAAGATTCTGGGTCTGGTGCATATCTTTGCCTGGCAGGGTTTTTTTCTGGCGCTCAGCACCGCGGTGATCGGCTACGCCAGCGGTGAACATCACCTCTACATCTCCTCCCTGCTGACACTCGTGATGAAGGTTATTCTGCTCCCCTATATACTCTACACTCTGGTACGCAAGCTGAAGATACACCGCGACATCGATGCGGTTGTCAATATTCCGACCACCATGCTGCTCGGGATCATGCTGGTTGTCTTCAGCTATCACCTCACCGCGCCGATCCGTGAGCTCTCCAACCTGATGACCCGCTCCACCCTGGCGGTCGCCCTGGCAACGGTCATGCTCGGGATGCTGATGATGGTCACCCGCCGCCATGCTGTGACCCAGATTCTCGGCTTTCTGGCGATGGAGAACGGCCTGTTCTTTGCCGCCACCAGCGCCACCTACGGCATGCCGATGGTGGTGGAACTGGGTGTGGCGCTTGATCTCCTCATCGCGGCCTTTATCTTCGGCATTTTCTTCTTCCATATCAACACCACCTTCGAGAGTCTGGATGTGGAGCAGATGGCGAAATTGAAGGAAACGGACTGAATCGTAGGAATCTTTTCAGGCTTACATACGACAGACAGTTTTTCTATCTGAATCATTGCGCTGCACATTTCCAGAAATCAATAGGTAACATAAGCCCATAAAAGGGCTATAAGCTATGATATTAACTCATATAGTCTATATAAAGGCTAATATAAAAACTTAATATATAAATTAGTATGGACTTTTTATAGCCCTTATTGTATTTTTAGCCATAATAAGAACCATAAAGAGGCTATTGTGCAAAAATTTAAAACAGCAGAAGAACTGGAAGAAAAATTAGGGCAACAGATACGCAATCTCAGAATTCTTCGCAATTTGGCACAGAGTGAACTTGCCGAAAGGGCAGGTGTTGCCCTGAACGCAGTTAAACGACTTGAATCGGGGCAAACTTCGACAACAAAATCATTAGTAAAAGTATTGAAAGTTCTTAATCGCACAGAGTGGCTGGACACCTTGGCGCCCCAGGTTACAGTCAATCCGTTACAAAATGTAACGTCTAAAGCTCCCCGGCAAAAGGTATTCAGATCAAGAAAAACTACTGCAAAATCAGCATAAATTTGACAACGGCGGATGCCTCCCGAGACGTCAGCTGGTCACCCATCCGCAATAATCACGATGAGGGAATATGTATAAACCAGTAAAAAAAATAGAGGTATTTGCATGGAACGAAAAAGTTGGCGCTGTCGTACTTGATCCTTCAAGTGGCTATTATGTTTTTGCGTACTACCCCCAATTTATTAAACTCGGTATTGAACTTACCCCAATCCACATGCCGGCGTCCTTTTCTCCGTATGTATTCGCCTACCTTCCGGAGCAAACATTCAAGCGCTTGCCGGCTCTCTTGGCCGATGCTCTCCCGGATGATTTCGGCAACAATCTTATCGATGCCTGGATGGCAAAAAAAGGTGTCCGAAAGGAAGATATTACATCTCTTGATCGATTGGCGTATATGGGCAAGAGATGCATGGGAGCTCTTGAATTCAAACCATCACGATCACATACTTCCGTTTCAAGCACTACCGCACTCAAGATGTCGAGTCTTGTTGAGACCGCTCGTCTGGTAGTGAGTGGCTTTATGCAAACTGATGACATGGCGGAAGCGGCGCTCACCCAAATCATTCAAGTGGGCACCTCGGCCGGTGGCGCACGGGCAAAAGCCGCAATTGCCTGGAACCCGGAAACGGGCGAGATCCGTTCCGGACAGTTCAATGTGGCAGAAGGTTTTGAACACTGGCTTCTTAAATTCGATGGTGTCGGCAAAGATATGGAGCTTGGCAGTTCGAAGGACTATGGCCGTATTGAACAAATGCGAGTGCATTCCCCCTCCTGAACCGAAGGTTAGGATGTGG
>JAFLLC010000192.1 GCA_019162745.1 Deltaproteobacteria bacterium
TCCCCGATGTGAGTTTTTCCTGTTATTGGTTTAGGCATGAATAAACCTCCCTTTAAAATGCACGTATAATATTAATACGTACACGCTAAAAATGCAAGAAAAAGCACGGTTTTTCAACTAAACCGTGCTTAGGGGGGCGTTTTTTGCCTTAAAGTGTGCGCTTTATCCGATTTTCAGGATACTAAGTGAAACCAGACAGGCTCTTGCCAAAAAGAGATCACCGTTTCTTCTAACTGAGAGGAAGGATCATCTTGAATACCTTGCTAGAGAACTACGTGACACTGTGAAGCACCTGCTGGTTCTCCACGGGGGAATGGGAGTGAAGCAACGACGCAAGGTGATGGAACATCTGGCTTCCATCCCTGAGAACGAAGAGCGACTGATCCTTGCCACCGGTCGCTATATTGGCGAAGGTTTCGACGATACGCGACTGGACACCCTCTTTCTTGCCCTGCCGTTTTCATTGAAAGGAATGTTGATACAATACGCTGGTCGCCTACATCGCCTGCACCCCGACAAAGTAGAGGTACAGGTAGACGACTATGTGGACAGTTCGGTGCCGATGCTGGCGAAGATGCATGAGGAAACGGATGAAGGGGTTCAAGACGATGGGGTATGAGCAGGCATCGTAGAGGAATGTTATTTTGTGGTTTGAAGTAGTCGCCCAAAATATTTTTACAAACAGGTTTTGCGATCTTTATGATATAAGGTATTTATAGCTTTAATATTCACTAAATCAGGTAAGAAGCTAATGCCATCACGCACAGCCAAAAATATATCTCCTGAAGCGCTGAAGCAGTTCCATCCTTTCATTATGCATCCGGGAGGGGAGGAAGTCTCTTCCGTTCGCCAGCAATCAGCAAGAGAGACTGCCGGCGCTTTGGCCAAAGTTCTGAAAGAGCATTTCCATGCTTCAAAGGTCGTGCTTTTTGGATCTGTAACACGTACTGATTTCAGTCAGTGGTCGGATATTGATCTTGCTGTCTGGGGTATTTCTATCTCTGACTATTATCGGGCTGTAGCCTATGCAAGTGGCTACAGCAGCGTCTTCAAAGTTGATCTTGTGGATGCAGAAGACTGTTCACAGTCGTTACTTCTTCATATTACCCAACACGGGATTGAATTATGAACCCACAAGCAGCGATCCTATCGGCCAGAATAGAGACTGAGCTGTCTGAGCTCAAACTTGTCGTTGAGCGAACTTTGCAAGCTTGGGACAAGGCAGTAAAACAAGATGATGATTTCTACTTGGATAGCGTAGCGCTGAATCTCCATGCATTCTATTCCGGTTTAGAGCGGATATTTGAAAAGCTGGCATCAACTATAGATGGAGCAGTTCCCACCGCTGCAAACTGACACCAGGAGCTGCTGACTCAGATGCAGACAGAAATACCATCTCTCCGCCCAGCTATCATTTCATACGACCTTAAAGAAGCGTTGGAAGAGTACAGAGGTTTTCGACACGTGGTACGCAATGTTTATACGTATCACCTGAAACCGGAAAAGTTAAAATTGCTTGTGAATAACCTTGAATACACCTTTAAATTGGCTTCTGAAGAATTGACTGGTTTTGGAAACTTCTTGAAAAAATCGGTCAAATAGAAAGTTATCCAATTGAGATCGCCATCTCAAAATGGCTTTCACCAAACTTTCACTAAACTAACAACTTTTACTGTATTTTGCTGGACTTTAATGGACTTTGCTCAGCGGAGTAGGTGCTTGAAATGGTTAGATATTAAGGGGTTATGGCCAATGAGTGGGGACTGCCAAGCAGCATTCGATCCGACTAAATCTGGCAAGAAGGGGTTGTTGTAAGTGTGGAACATAATTGTATCGATCTGTTATCACGAAGTAGTCTAGCTGTGGTACCTTCTGTAACCGCATGTTTACACCAGATCGAATGCGCCTTTCTCGAGAGCGGTGCTTATTGATGCATTATTTGTATTGTCTACATACCCATAAAAATATATAAATTAGCAGCCATACGCAGTGAAGTGTTGTATTTTCATAAAAACTTTTGGTGGTGTATTTAGTGGTATTTATCAGCATCCAATATTTAAAACCAAATAATACAGTTAGTTACAGCTTAGTTCGAGTCCAGTTCCGGGCACCAACAGTAAGAATAAGGCTTTACGGTTTTTCCGTAAGGCCTTTTTTTTGTCTTTTTTCCCCCCGAAAATGGATTTAGTGCAGATTTAGTGCAGTAATTTACAACAAACCGCAATTATCGCCCTTGTTATCTTTCAATATCGGCTATAATCAGTCACTATTTTGATTGTAGATTAACGGCTATGAGTGTTGCCGGATCGGCTGCTTTTTCGCCGCGGCCGAGTCCATATACCGGTATAAGAACACTATACATGAGGACGTTGGCCTGGTGGACAGTCAATACCGCCGTTGGCTGGACCAAAAATGCCACAATTAATACACTCTGCAAATGTTACAGAGTTAATCTGTAGAGGTAGCTGCTAGTCGCAATAATTAAGGTCAAAGGAATCTCCACACAACCCCAATTCCCTCAATTCAGAGTATTTCCAATAGATTGTGCGGCTGTAATCTGCTATGAATACACACTAAATGCTGTATCCACAGCCAACTCAAAAAGTTCACATACAGATTGGAACTCCATGTTTGAACAAGCATTTAAAAATATCGATGATGCACTCCGGAAAGAAGCTGGTTGTGCCAGTGAATTAGACTACGCAGAACAGACCTCCTGGCTGCTGTTCCTGAAATATCTGGATAGCCTGGAGCAGGATAAGGCCATGGAGGCGGAACTGGAGGGGAAAACGTACACCTTTCTGCTTGATGAACCTTACCGCTGGGAAAGCTGGGCAGCGCCCAAGGATGCAGACGGTAAGCTCGACCATAATAAGGCGCTGGTCGGCGATGATCTGCGGGACTTTGTGGATCGCAAGCTGTTCCCCTATCTGCATGGTTTCAAGCAAAAGGCCAGTGGGCCGAATACTATTGAGTACAAGGTCGGCCAGATATTCGGCGAGATCAAGAACAAGATCCACAGCGGCGACATCCTGACCGACATTATCGAGCACATTGACGAACTCCGCTTCCGCTCCCAGAGCGAGAAGCATGAACTCTCCCACCTCTACGAAGCCAAGATCAAGAACATGGGTAATGCCGGCAGGAACGGTGGCGAGTATTACACTCCCCGTCCGCTGATCCGCGCCATCGTGCAGGTGGTCAAGCCGGAGATCGGCAAGCGTATTTATGATGGTGCAGTTGGTTCAGCTGGCTTTTTATGTGAGGCGTTCGACTATCTCAAAGCACAGCCCAATCTGACCACCGCAGATGTAAAGACGCTGCAGGAGTGTACCTTCTACGGCAAGGAAAAGAAGTCACTGGCCTACGTTATTGCCATCATGAATATGATCCTGCACGGCATTGAGGCCCCCAACATCATCCATACCAACACCCTGACCGAGAATCTGGCCGATGTGCAGGAAAAAGACCGCTACGACATCGTGCTGGCCAATCCCCCCTTTGGCGGCAAGGAGCGTAAAGAGGTTCAGCAGAACTTCCCGATCCGCACCGGTGAAACGGCCTTCCTCTTTCTCCAGCATTTCATCAAGATGCTCAGGGCCGGTGGACGGGCGGGCGTGGTTATCAAGAACACCTTTCTCTCCAATACCGACAATGCTTCGGTGAGCCTGCGTAAACTGCTGCTGGAAAGCTGCAATCTGCATACGGTGCTGGATTGTCCTGGCGGTACGTTCCAAGGGGCCGGGGTGAAGACGGTGGTGCTGTTCTTTGACAAGGGCGCACCGACCCGCAAGATCTGGTACTACTCGCTTGATGTTGGCCGCAACATGGGTAAGACCAACCCGCTCAATGATTCAGACCTGGTTGATTTCATTGAATTGCAGAGTACGTTTGCAGACTCACCAAAGAGCTGGAGTGTTGATGTTGCTGGTGTTGATCAGGGTTCCTTTGATCTTTCGGTGAAGAACCCTGATGGTGGTGAGGTGGTTGTGCATCGGACTCCGCTGGATATTATGGATGAGATTGCCGTGCTGGATGCAGAGAGTGCGGAAGTGCTGGCGAATATAAGGGTGCTGCTACAATAGTCCTATAATCCCATCGAATTCGATGGGATTATAAAGTATATGGTAGGTAAAGGAGAATGTATGTCCGAAGATATTCGCTGGAAACAACGGCTTGACAATTATTCAAAGGCACTCCGCCAGCTCACTAAATTTATTGAAAAAGGTGAGCTGAATGAACTGGAACAGCAGGGTTTGATTCAATGTTTCGAGTACACCTACGAACTGGCATGGAATAGTATCAAGGACGTTTTTGAAGCACAGGGTGAAGTTGGTATCATTGGCACCCGCGATGCTTTCCGTCTGGCTTTCAAGCGTGGATTGATTGAAAATGGTGAAGCCTGGATGGAGATGATAAAAAGCCGTGTACTTACCAGTCACACCTATAACGAAGATGTCGCCGATGATATTTCCAGTAAAATTGTAACCCAGTATTACCCTGAATTTATACGCTTGCACCTACGACTTGAAGCCCTGAGTTCACAATCATGATGAACGATCTCACCTTTGGATTGCCTCTGCATGCTGTAGAAAAAATACAGGGCGTATTAGCTTCTCACCCGGAGGTGGAAAGAGCTGTGTTGTACGGCTCGCGCGCAAAGGGAAATTACAAAACCGGCTCGGATATTGATCTAACGATGTATGGTGATGATCTCAACCACACTCTATTGCTGAAAATCCTTGATGAACTGGACGACCTGCTTTTGCCGTGGATGATCGATCTATCTATTTTTAGTCAAATTGGTAGTGATAGTCTGCGGGAGCATATCGAGCGGGTCGGGGTGGTTTTTTATGAGCGGGAAGCTGGAAAGGCGGACTCACGCGGAGACACGGAGGGCGCGGAGAAAGGCGGGGTGCAGGGATGAAAGCGGGGTGGAAAACTAAAAACCTTGGCGACTTGTGCCATGTTATTGGCGGTGGCACTCCATCTAAAGATAAGCCAGAATATTATTCTGGGGAGATTGCGTGGGCAACCGTTCGAGACATGCGTTCGGACGTTATTACTGATACGGAATGTAAGATTACCAAGGAAGCTGTCAAGGCTAGCTCAACCAATATTATTCCTGGTGGCAATGTAGTGATTGCCACCAGAGTAGGATTGGGCAAGGTTTGTTTGCTGGGGCAAGATACTGCCATCAATCAAGACCTGCGTGGTATTGTCCCAATTAACTCTAAAGTTTTATCTGTGCAGTTCCTTTACTGGTGGCTCAAGTACTCTGCTGACGTAATCGTTGCTGAGGGTACGGGCGCAACTGTTCAGGGTCATCCAGATAAGCCTGAAGGTGTTCAGGAACTACTGAGCCTTGGTGTGTTCCCAAGATCCAGCGTTTCAATAAACTTGCTATACGATGAACACCCGGCATGGACACATGTGCGGGATCGCCTGAAGATGATTGCACAGTAATTTGTCTGGTGAACCCATGTTCAGATAAGCCACTGTATCCGCTCCATCCATCAGTGTGAACAACAGAACCAGGATCAGTTACATCGCACACAAACGGAACCAAACTATCACCGGAAGCATCGGGTATATGACGCATTCGTACCCGTCCGAACCCCTTGGGATCTATGATTTCTATGGCAATAACAACTATACTTTTTGCAGAACCACGGCCTCTTTTGCCGCCCTGCTTGACGCCACCTTCTTCTCTATTATACCCTCGTGCCGGTATTGACGTTTACGGCACGGTCGGACATCCATAGTGTTGTAAACGCTACAGAGAGAAACGCGATGCTGACTTTGACATTGTTGAAGGGTGTGATAGCATAAATAGATAAAAACTAATCGAGGAGGTTACACATGAGACTAAGTGCAACGTTGGCAGGAATCGCTCTGTTTGCCGCATCCACGGCTTTTGCCGCAGCCCCGAAGAGCTATCAGGTTACCGGACCGGTTCTGGAGGTGAAGGATGACATTGTCGTTGTCCAGAAAGGAAAAGACAAGTGGGAGATCGCCAAGGACAAAGATGTAAAAATAACCGGAGATCTCAAGGTAGGGAGCAAGGTAACAGTCATGTACACCATGAAGGCTGTGACCATTGATGTTAAAGGTGATGCAAAGGGTGCCAAGAAGAAGTAGCTGTTGTTTGCCTGAGGCTGGACAAACCCGGGAATCCGTAAGGATTTCCGGGTCATTTGGAATCTTTCCGGGCAGGAGAACGGTGCACCTGGATTAGCGAAGTGGAGTTATGCCGGTTCTTCCAGTTTCTCTTCGAGGAGCGGCGTGATGACAACCTTGATCTTACCCTTCCCCCACAGACCGATTTTCTTGGCGGCAGCACGGGAAAGATCAATGAAATGGAATGATTTTGGGGCACAGCGGTCGTTGATGGTGACATGGACTTCCTGTTTGGTGGCAGGATTGACAACCCGTACCACCGTGCCGAGCGGCAGGCTCTGATGTGCGGCGGTCATCTTGTCCGGGTTGTAGCGGTGTCCTGAGGACGTGCGGCGTCCTACAAAGCGGCCAGCATAATATGATGCAAACCCTTTGACTGATTCGTACAGGCTGCTTTTCTTGACAAGCTCTTCCAGATCGGTAACGGCCTTCAAGGAGAGTTTATGGGCCGGTTGTTGAGTGCTGTCAGGAGGGCTGCCGGCATGGGCCGCCGGTGACAGGATGGAGACCACCAGTGCGATATATGCGGCTATCATATTGAAATTAAGTCTGTTCATGTAAACCTTATACAATACATATGCACTCCGGTCAAGTTTTGTGCAGATATTCACCTATTCCGTCCTGTAAGCCACGCGGTTCAAATCCGAAGGTTTTCTGCCATTCACCGCCGCAGATACTCTCCTCCAGCAGCATCTGCAGCTGGTCCATTGTGATCGGAAACTGCGGGATCTTCTGCATGAGCGGGATAGCCAGCTTCATTAATCCCAGCGGCATGTGCGGTTTGAATGGTCGCGGACGACCAAGAGCGGCGGAGATCATATCGAGCAGCGCTTCGTAGCTGACCCGGTCGCCACCGCACAACTCATACGCCTGACCGATTGTTTCCGGCATCGCCAGCGCGAGTGTAAAACAGCGCGCCACATCATCGGCATGAATCGGCTGCAGACGGTAGCTGCCGCTGCCGATAACCGGCATGAGCGGAGCGAGCCGGAGCTGTGCCGCCAGCATATTTATAAACGCATCATGCGGTCCAAAGATCAGCGAGGGGCGGAAGATAGTCCACTCCAGAGCGCTCCCCCGCACCGATTCTTCCGCCCGCCACTTGGTCTGATGATAGGCCGAAACTGCCGCCGGTCTGGATCCAAGAGCCGACATCTGCAGATAACGGCGGATTCCGTTTCCGGTTGCAGCCGCCAGCAGGTTAGCCGTGGCCTGAACATGCAGCCTTTCAAAGGTTATTCCGCGCGCGGGGAACTCCCGGATGATGCCGACCAGGTTGATGACGGCATCGCAGCCGCTGAGCCCCTGCTCGAAGGTTTCCAGACGGGTCACGTCCCCGAAGACCTGCTCGATCTCTCCCCTTGGTTTACTGCGACTATGAACCAGTGTGCGTACGGAATGTCCACTCTTTTGCAATTCCTTGATCAGGTGTTCACCTACGAAACCGCTTCCTCCAGCAATAAATATCTTCATGACGCTCCTCCCGACAGTCTGTGTTGTTAACCGGGTTTTATCACCGGCTGGGTGTGTGCCCGGCTTATCCGGCCGCAGCCAGGGTTATCCATGCCGTGACGGCATAGCGTGCCAGCTTGCCGGATGCGACCAGCAGCGTAAACAGAGCAAAGTTGATCCGCAACATTCCGCTCACCAGACAGAGTGGATCACCTACAATCGGCAGCCAGGAAAAAAACAGCGAGAAGGCACCATAATGTCGGTAATAGTTCCGTGCCCGCTCCTGCTGCTCCGGGGAGACCCGCAGGACCTTCTCTATCAGCCAGCTTCCACCCCATATACCGATCAGATAGGTTGCAACAGCCCCCATATAATTGCCGACGGTAGCGGTGGCAACAGTTGACAACGGATCGTATCCGCCCACCAGCATGGTCACCAGCAGCCACTCCGACCCGAGCGGCAGCAGCGTTGAGGCAAGGAAGCTCATGAAGAACAGCGACGGATAACCGGGCTGGTTGAGCCAGTCATGCAGCATGACAGTATATGTCAGAAATTGGTTGTCAAAATGGCTCAAACCGCTACAATGCCCCCCGGTTCCGGTGTTCTTTAGCCCATTCATTGTAGCGATATATTTGGATTCGGCAAGGAGGAACGGTGCTGAAAGGAAAACCGGTTAAAAAAAATTCAAGCGGACTTGGTTGAACAGCTTATTGAAGAGTACCCGCCGCACCTTTTCCATTAATCAATAAAAAACAGGAAACCTACAAACATGACTGAAACCACACCACTCAACGACATCATCGCCTCCCGGATCGCCCGGCAGGGGCGCATTACCTTTGCCGACTTCATGGCGGCCTGCCTCTATGAACCGGGCCTCGGCTACTATACGTCACCGGGGCGCAAAGTCGGCGCCGAGGGGGATTTTTACACCAGCATCACCGTGCACGCCTCCTACGGGCGCGTGGTCGCCCGCGAGATAGCCCAGATGTGGCGCAATATGGGGAGCCCGGCCGGCTTTACGCTGGTCGAGTGCGGCGCCGGTAATGGCCGTCTGGCGTGCGACATCATGGATTTTCTGGCCGAGCGTGAGCCGGTGATGCACCAAAGTCTGCGCCTCGTGCTGGTAGAGCAGGAGCCTTCCCTTGAGTCGGCACAGCGCGAGATGCTGGCCGTCCACATAGACAGTCTTTCATGGCTCTCCCCGGATGAATTCGCTTCCGGCAGTTTCACCTTCAGCGGCTGCCTCTACTCCAATGAGCTGATCGATGCACTGCCAACCCATCGGGTAGTGATGACCTCCGATGGCCTGAAGGAAGTTTATGTGACCTGCACGAATGGCGAGTATGCTGAAGAGGCCGGCGAACCCTCCACCCCGGAGCTTGAAGCCTATCTGAAACGAGTTGCCGTGGAGCTTCATCCCGGCCAGCAGGCCGAAGTTAATCTGAACGCTCCTAAATGGCTGGCATCCGCTGCCAGGGCGCTACAGCGCGGCTTTATTCTAACGATTGACTACGGCTATACTGCCCACGAACTGTACACGCCGCTCCGCAAGCTGGGGACGCTGCTCTGTTATTACCGTCACCAGACAGAGGAGAATCCCTACCTCCGCCTCGGGCTGCAGGATATAACCTCTCATGTTGATTTCACGACGCTGATGGAATACGGAGAAGAGCTGGGACTGCAGAACGCCTGGTTTGGGGAGCAGTACCGTTTTCTGATGTCGGCCGGCATTATTGAAGAGCTTGAAGATCTGGAGCGTTCCGACGTTTCCGATGAGGAAAAGCTGCGGCTGCGGCTGACCCTCAAGAAATTGATCGTGCCCCAGGGTGGTATGGGTGACACCTTCCGGGTGCTGATCCAGTCCAAGAGAGTGACTGCTCCACGGCTGCTCTGCCAGCGCCGGATCGGAGGGTGAATGTCAGAGTTCACAACTGCTGAAATACGCGGCATAGTTTTTGATCTGGATGGCACCCTCTATGTGTGCGACCGCTTTGCCGCCGAGATCCAGGATGCCGCAGCCGCATACATCGCCGGAGTCAAGGGGATCAGTCAAGCGGAAGCGGGGCTGCTGATGGCCGCCACCAGGCTGAGACTTGTTGAAGAGAGCGGTACTGTTCAGACCCTTTCTGCGGTCTGCATGGCGCTGGGGGGGAGTGTCCAGGAGCTGCATCGCTTCTTTGAGAGGACTTTGCGACCGGAAGAGTATCTTTTCAGGGACGAGCGGGTAGTCCGGTTGCTGGAAGGTCTTGCAGAGCGGTTTTTGCTCTACATTTATACGAACAACAATCGCCCCCTGACGACCCGTATTATCAATTATCTGGGGTTGGATGGTTTAATATGCGGCATCTTCACCATTGAGGATGCCTGGCGGGGCAAACCTGATGAGGGGATGGTGAACAGGGTCCTGGAGGTGATCGGGCTTGCTCCGAACGAGACCCTGTTTATCGGCGACCGCTATGACGTCGATCTGCGCGTGCCGGAACAGCTCGGCTGCCCCGTGTATCTGAGCCAGAATCTGGAGCAGCTGTTGCGGCTGGGAGGGTTGCTTATTCCGCCTTCCCTCGCAGATAAGCCAGCAGCTCCTGCATGTCCTCCGGCGGTTCAGTCGTAAACTCCACATACTGGCCAGTCGAAGGGTGGATAAAACCGAGGCAGCGTGCATGCAGGGCCTGGCGCCCAAGTCGGTTGATCATGCCGCGCAGCTTGGTGTCGGGAAGGTTGTTGCAGCGTCCCCCGTCCGGGTAGAGCGGGTCTCCCAGCAGCGGAAAACCGGTTTCGGTCATGTGAACCCGAATCTGGTGGGTGCGCCCGGTCTCCAGCCGCAGATCCACCAGTGAAACCCTGCCGTAGCGCTCCTTCACCTTCCAGCGGGTAATCGCGTGTTTCCCGTTTTTGGCCAGTCCGGACAAGCGCAGTCGCTCGGTCGGATGGCGTCCGATGATCCCCTCGATCTTGCCGGTATCCTCCTGTGGAGCGCCGTAGATCAGCGCCTGGTAGATGCGCTTGACGGTGTGGGCACTGAACTGTTCCGAAAGGGCCTGATGGGCCCGGTCATGCTTGGCTGCCACCAGCACACCGGAGGTTCCCTTGTCGAGGCGGTGAACGATGCCGGGGCGGAGCTCACCACCAATGCCGGCCAGATCACTGCAGTGCGCCAGCAGGGCGTTGACCAGGGTGCCGCTCGTATTGCCGGCTCCTGGGTGTACCACCATTCCGGCTTCCTTGTTGATCACGATCAGATCGCTGTCCTCGTACAGCACCTCCAGCGGGATCGCCTCGGCCAGCGGTTGGGCCGGCAGCAGCGGCGGAATATCGACCTCAATCTGCTCTCCACCCTTAAGCTTCAGCGAAGTGCGCACCTGTTTGCCGTCTACCAGTACAAAGCCGGTTTCGACCAGTCTCTGGACCGTAGCCCTGGATTCTCCCTCCATTGCGTGGCTCAAAAAAAGATCAATTCTGATCGGTTGGTTTTCAGGGGAGAATGTGAATGAAAAATGATTCATAGCGTTCCTTAAAAAATAGCAAAGGCGCACCAGGTAAGGCACGCCTTGCAGAAATAACCGTTATTACAGTCAGTTACCAGATGGATGATTCTATTTTGCCGGCGCGTTTGATCAGGACATCGACAACGGCAGTTCCGTAAATGACTTCAGGATTGACATCGGTGGATACGCGGGAGAGAAAATGCTGGCGTCCTTCCTCAAGCTCTTCCTCTAGAACATCAAAAATATTGTCGTTTTTGATGCCGCTTTCGACCTTCTCTTTGTTGTACATGGCCACATCGGAGAGGATGGCTCTCGCCAGTCGCTTTGCCTGATCCGGATTATCAATCAAGTTCATGGATGCTCTTCCTCATGCAGTAACGTTTAGTGAGTAATAATACTCTTTTGCGCTTCTGACAGAAAACAATTTGGCTAACGAACTAATCCAGTTTCTATGGGCAATCAATATAGCACTATTTTAAGCGTAATGCAAAGTAGATGCTCGCATCACCGCGCCGCACCAGAATTGTCAGACGACCACTCCGGCCGGCCTGCTGGATGGCACGGGCGTATTCAGCCGTAGTGGCGGTCCTTTTATTGTTTATTGACACAATTACGTCACCACGTTTAATACCCGCTTCAGCGGCGATTCCGCCCCGTTCTGCATCGACGACGGCGACACCCCCACCCCCCTCGGCATTCTCGACAGTCAGACCGAGCAGATCAGCTTCGCCCTCCCCCTGCCGCCGGCTCCGCTCACCACGCTTTTGCTGTTTGGGGGCGCTGTCTGCACTTGCCAGGGTGATGCCCAGTTCAAGTGTCCTGCCATCGCGGAAGATGGAAATTTTTGCAATCTTGCCGATTCCCGCCTCGGCAACCAGTCGCTGGAGATGCGAGGGGTCCCTGACTTCGCTGCCGTTCAGAGCGGTGATAATGTCCCCTTGGCGGATTCCCGCCTTGTCGGCCGGCCCCCCCTTTATCACGTCATTGACGAGGGCGCCTTTGGCCTGCTTCAGCCCGAATGATTGCGCCAGATCTTCGGTAACCGGCTGGATCGTTACTCCCATGTAGCCGCGACTGACATTTCCTTTCTGGATCAGCTGGGCAAAAATCGGCTTGGCCATGCTGATCGGAATAGCGAAGCCGATTCCCTGACCGGCTGCCACGATGGCGGTGTTGATGCCGATCACCTCTCCGTAGACGTTCAGGAGCGGCCCTCCAGAGTTGCCCGGATTGATCGAAGCATCTGTCTGGATAAAGTTCTCGTAGGTTTCAATGCCCATATTGGAGCGACCGGTGGCGGAGATGACACCGACCGTCATGGTGCGGTCAAGGCCGAAAGGGTTGCCGATGGCAATCGCCCACTGCCCGACCTCAAGTTTATCGGAATCACCCAATACGGCAACCGGGAGATCCGCCGCATTGATCTTGATGACGGCGATATCGGTTTTATGATCGCCGCCAACCACTTTGGCTTCATACACCTTATCGTTGGAGAGTTTGACCTGGATACTTTCGGCATCGCGCACGACATGGTCATTGGTTACGATATAGCCATCCCTGCTGATCAAAAAACCGGAGCCGAGGCTTTTATCCCTCCGGGTCTGCGGGGCGCCGAAAAAATCTTCGAAAAGCGGGTTGGCTTCAAAGAAAGGCTGAATGATTTTTTTTCGGCTGATGGTCGAGATATTGACAACGGAAGGGGTCACCTTTTTCGATACATTGCTGAATGCCCTCTGGGTGGAAAGGATATCGCCCGGCACATCCTTCACCGGAGCTTCAGCTTCGCCCCCCTTGCGATTCGATTCAAGAAACAGCGGGGCCTCGTCTTTTCCGCTGCAGCCGCCCAGAGCGGCGACGCAGAGCCAGGAGGTTACAAGCAGGAGGGAAATACGTGACAGATGATTCATTTTGAGCGCCACCTTTGATAGCGTAAATTTTAAATGTAAGCGGTTAACCTGCCGAAACTGTAGTTAAATTTTATCGGTGTGTCAAGAGTTCAAACATTCTGCGGTCCAGTGCCAGCAGCGTTTTATCCAGCATAATTATGTTATTGAAACGCCGGGCTGTTTGTGTAAAAGTACCCTCTCAATCAAACAGTCGGTGGGGGGGGATATGATGACGGACATCAAAGCACAGATCAGAGAGTTCCGAATCGGCGAGAAGATCAGGGGGCTTCGCCAGCAGAAACGGCTGACCCTTCAGGAGCTGTCTGAACTGACGACGCTTTCCAAGCCGCTACTGTCGCAGATCGAGAACCAGCAGGTTATCCCTCCCATCGCTACTCTACTCAAGATTGCCAAGGGTCTCAAGGTCGATATCCATTTTTTCTTTGAGGATGCCGGCAATCGTCAGCAGTATGTATTGACCAGACGCGAGGACGTTCGTGAGGATGAAAAGATCCTGCGCCCGGCATCTAATGAAGTTGCCAAACCGTACACGTACCACTCGCTGGCCCATGGCCTCAGGCACAAACATATGGAGCCGTTTCTGGTTGAATTCGAGAACAGGGAGTGGAATGACGAGCTCTTCTTCAAACATGAGGGTGACGAAGAATTTATCTATGTCATCACCGGGGAGCTGGATTTTCACTACAACAATGAGGTGCTCCGTATGCGGAGCGGCGACAGCATCTATTACGATTCCGGCCAGCCGCACGGCTGGGTAGCTGTCGGAGACAGCAATGCCAGGGCGGTGGCGGTCATGTACACGAAGGAGTAATCCCAAGTCAGATGCCGTTTTCACGCTCGCCGGACTTTCGCCATGCCTCTGTGACTATGCGGTGGTTGCCGAATATCACCGATGGCAACGGAACCAGGCGACGACCGCTTCGCTGCTCTGGGCTCCAAGACTCTTGGTGGTAAAGTTTTCCGACATAGTGCCACTTCTACTCGGGAAAGACCGGCTCTGTTGTCTGGCGGGAAACGTAAACTAATCCAGTATGAGTGTGGATACCATCTCACGTGGAAACAAATAGTTTAGCATCGTCTGTGCCATTTAAAATAAAAAATATAAGTATAAATAAATCAGGGCATTGCGCCGGAGGCATTCGGCTGATCGCTTAAGGGTGGGGTAATAAATATTACAGGAGATGCTGGCCGCTTCGGCTCTGGAGCCGGTAATAATTGAGCTGAAGCGGCCGTAATACAGATTAACAGGTGTAGCAAAAGTTGCAGGTTCGCCCCGGCGTTCAGCATATGCATGATTAGTGTGCCCGGTAAATTGAATGACAGGGTGAATCCTGTCTGGTTGAAGTCTGACTTGTCACAGGCTTGGTGGAGACTATGTCTACAAGTTCACCCTACTTGCCATCGGGGAGTTGCACTCGGGCATAACGTCTGTCACTAAATATACACTTTTACGGGTAGTCCAAATTGAACGATTAAGAGTTTATGCGGTAGCGAAGCAAAGCGGAGCCGCCGTATAAAC
>JAFLLC010000121.1 GCA_019162745.1 Deltaproteobacteria bacterium
TGGTCGGTGCGACAAGATTTGAACTTGCGACCACTAGACCCCCAGTCTAGTGCGCTACCAGGCTGCGCTACGCACCGATAAAACTAATCTACAATAAATCTCTTAATACTTTCAGCTCATCCCTGACTATTCTCAAGACAGCACTGTAATCTGTAGTAACGGCACCGACTAAAAGGTCTTCTGCATTTATCAGCTTCCCTTTTGTAGTAATCCGTTTTTTTACGCCTTCTATAGTAAACTTTTCGTCGTATAAGAGATGCTTGACCTGTAATACGAGATCAACTTCGTTCCTTGAATATAGCCGCTGACCGGAACCACTTTTAGCCGGTTTGAGAAAGGAGAATTCAGATTCCCAAAACCTTAATACAGATGTTTTTACACCAGCAGCTTCGGCTACTTCACCGATTTTATAATACATTTTTTCTGGTAATGTTGAAGCCATAACAGAATAAGCCTGCACTACAACTTATTTAACCTCTGCATTTATTGCATTTTTCAAGACCTGGCTTGGCTTGAACGTCAGGATTCTACGAGCATTTATTGTTATGGTTTCACCGGTTTGCGGATTACGACCGCGGCGGTCTGCTTTCTGTTTTACGACAAAATTACCAAATCCGGCAATCTTGATTTTTTCACCAGATTCCAGCGTCAATTTAAGAAGCCCAAAGACTGTCTCCACCATTTCCGCGGCTTCTTTTTTTGAAAAACCAATCCTCTGGTGAATGCGTTCGACTATGTCTGCTTTTGTCATATTTACCTCAATCTTTAACAGTTAATGCACTGAATCAAAAGGAGAAATTTTATAGCACAGGGACATCTATTACGCAATAAAATTTATCGTACCGTTACCTTTAATTTATCAATCAGATTAGCAACAATTTTATTATGAAGAGAAGCGATATCCTCTTCAGCAAGCGTACGCTCAAAAGACCTGTACCTGATACGCACTGCAATGCTTTTATATCCCTCAGGGACACCTTTCCCGCGATAAACATCAAAAATCTGAACGTTCTCAATCTCTTTTGATTTTTCTGCTCTGATACATTCAACGATCTTGGCCGCTGCCAGCTCTTCCGGAATCAGCATAGCAATATCGCGACTACTGTCAGGAAACCTGGAAGGTGCCATAATGGTTTTTTTAGCTCGTGAAAGCTGCACAAGTTTTTCAAAATTAAGCTCAAAACAAAAAACTGGCTTTTCAATTTCAAAGTTCTTTTGAACCAAGGGGTGCAGTTCCCCTACAGAACCTATCTGTTCACGACCAGCAAAGACCCTGCACGACTTGCCGGGATGATAATACGGTTCCGTGTTTTCAACAACCCATGACACTCCACCTATATCAAGTACATCAAGGACAGTCTCGACAATACCCTTCGCATCAAAGAAATCAACCGGTTCATTGGGGCGGCTCCAACCGTCTCCATCCCTTGAACCTGTTATGGCCCCCACTATACAAAGTGGTTCACGCGGCATACCTTCTCCATCACCGGGAAAATAGACCCGCCTCATCTCAAAGAGCTTCAGATCAAGTGAGCGAAAGTTCATGTTTTTTGCCGTGGTTTCAAGAAGACCGGGCAACAGTGTCGTCCGCATTACCGACTGTTCGTCAACCAGCGGGTTGGCGAGCTTAATGGCGATTCGGCGCGGGTCATCATCGTTAAGAAGCAGCTTGCCCGCAGCCTCAGGTGCAGTGAAACTGAAGTTGATAATTTCAGTCATTCCGTTATTAACAAGAAGATCTCTTACCCGCTTTTCAGTTTCCTGATGACGGGTAGGCCGGTCTGAGATAACCCTTGCAATAGACATAGTTGCAGGGATTTTGTCATAACCGTTCAAACGGGCAATCTCTTCAATCAGATCAATTTCACGTTCCAAATCGATTCGATAATGAGGTGGGATAACAGAAACCGAGCCATCTGCACAAGGAGAAACCAGGCACTCCAAGCGGGTAAGGATATCAATAATGATATCTCGACTAAGGTCAATCCCGATCAGTTCATTGGCTTTTTCAGGACGGAAGGTGATTGCTTTCCGGTCGCACTTACCTGGAAATATATCAATACAGCCTTGAGCCAAGACACCGCCAGCCAGTTCAACGATCAGACAGGCTGCCCTGTCAAGCGCTCGCCCTACCCCATCAATATCTATACCGCGTTCAAAGCGATGTGAAGATTCTGTGTGCAGACCAAGCCGTTTGCTGGTTTTGCGAATAGCGGCCGGTTTAAAAAAGGCGCTTTCAAGGAGTATTGCTGTCGTCGTATTCTCAATCTCGGAGTTCAGCCCTCCCATCACACCAGCCAGAGCAACCGGGCGCTCGGCATCACATATAACGAGGTCAGCGGAAGTCAGCACGCGTTGCTGATTGTCGAGAGCAGTAAACTGCTCACCATCTTCTGCCGTGCGAACAATAATCCGTTGCCCGGAAAGCCGGCGGCAATCGAATGCGTGCAGCGGTTGCCCTGATTCCATCATTATCAGATTGGTAATATCGACAACATTGTTGATCGATCGTACGTCAATAGCATTGAGCCGTTTGACCAGCCATTCCGGTGAAGGTGCGATTGTGCAACCGGAGATGTAACGGGCGGCATAGCGCGGACAAAGATCTGCATCCTCAACCGTTACACTAATGACAGACTCTACCTTCTCCGGCCCTTCCACAATTGTACATTGCGGATATTTTAACTTCAGATTAAGCTTGGCGGCAATATCTCTCGCAATTCCCATCACACTCAGACAGTCGGAGCGGTTGGGGGTCAGGCCAATTTCAAAAATAGTATCTTTAAGGCCAAGTGCGGTAAAAACAGGTGTCCCAATTGGAGCAATTGAAGGCGGCAGTACCATAATTCCGGCACTTTCATCAGCCAGACCCAGCTCTTTTTCAGAGCAGAGCATTCCGCATGATTCCTCACCGCGGATTTTTGATTTTTTGATTTTAAAATCGCCGGGCAGTACCGCGCCAATCTGAGCCAATACAACGGTGTCACCTTGCTTGAAATTCTGGGCACCGCAGACAACGTCCAGAACGTCCTTCCCGTTGTTCACCCGACATATCGAAAGCTTATCAGCATTGGGGTGCTGCCGCTTTTCCTCAACCAGTGCCACCACAACATCATCCAGGCCGGCACCGAGCTTCGCCATAGACTCGACTTCAAGCCCAAGCATTGTTAACAGTTCCGCAAGTTCGTCAGGCGTCTCATCAAAATCTACAAATTCTTTTAGCCAGTTGTATGTAACAATCATATCAGTGCACCATTAAATATTGTGAGGTTAGAACTGCCGAAGAAAACGGACGTCATTTTCAAAAAGGAGTCGCATGTCGGAGATACCGTACTTTAACATTGCAATGCGCTCTATCCCCATTCCAAAAGCAAATCCGGAAATATTTTCCGGATCATACTGTACATGGCGGTAAACTTCCGGGTCAACCATACCGGCGCCAAGGATTTCGAGCCAGCCGCTGTTTTTACAAACCCGACACCCCTTACCGCCACAGATAACGCAGGCGATATCAACCTCTGCAGATGGTTCCGTAAAGGGGAAATAACTTGGCCGAAGGCGCACTCCGGTTTTTTGGCCAAAAAGCTGATTGGTAAAAACTGTCAGGATACCTTTAAGGTCGCCAAATGTCACTTTGGTATCGACCATTAATCCTTCAATCTGATGAAACATCGGCGAGTGCGTAGCGTCTGAATCGCAACGATACACTGTTCCCGGAGCTATGATGCGTACCGGAGGCTTTTGTTTCAGCATGGTGCGAATTTGTACCGGTGAGGTATGGGTTCGCAGCAGCATGTCATTTTCGACAAAAAAGGTATCCTGCATATCACGAGCAGGATGTTCAGGGGGAAAGTTAAGCGCCTCAAAATTGTACCAGTCATGTTCAATTTCCGGCCCTTCTGCGACGGCAAAACCGAGACCGGCAAAAATAGAGCAGATCTCTTCGATGACAAGAGAAACCGGATGTTTGGTGCCCTTCTGCGGGCGACGTCCGGGAAGAGAAGTGTCTATCCGCTCGGATTGGAGGCGGGCTGCAATTACCTTTTCCTGCGCCGACGCAATTGCAGCACCCAGGACCGACTCAATTTCATCTCGAACAGTATTAACCAACTGCCCGACAATTGGGCGTTCCGCAGCCGACAGAGAACCAAGCCCCTTCATCAGGGCCGTTAATTCCCCTTTGCGCCCAAGCATACTGATACGAATATCCTGAAGCTGCTCAACTGTGGACGCTGTGGCAATAGCCTGCAGGGCGCCATTTCTCAATTGCTCAAGTTGTTCCCGCATAATTGGTTACCTTCGATACAAATTAAGTAGTAGCATGTTAATTGTACAAAAAAGGGAACGGGATCCAGTCCCATTCCCTTTCCATAAATAAACTTACAAAAGTTCTAAATACCGGCCATTGCAAGAGCCGCAATCTGAGCAAATCCATTCGGATCGGTCACAGCAATATCGGCAAGCACTTTGCGGTCGATCTGGACGTTAGCCTTTTTTAAACCGAAAATAAACTTGCTGTATGACAAACCATTGATACGTGAAGCCGCGTTGATGCGGACAATCCACAGGCTGCGGAAATCACGTTTTTTTACGCGGCGATCGCGGAAGGCATAATTTAAAGCCCGGTCTACCGCTTCAGTCGCACTACGAAACAACTTGCTGCGTGCGCCACGATAACCTTTAGCCAGTTTCAATACCTTGTTGCGTCTGCGTCTCGCTTTGAATCCTCTTTTTACACGTGCCATACGTAACTACTCCTTCGTTGCTGAATTGGCCAGATCCACAAGGGGAGACAATTTCCTCATGGTTCTTGGCATTATGCATCTTCTCATATGAATAATGAGAAAAAATGGTTATTTGTAAGGAATCAAGCGGGCAACATTTTTCTGATCAACGGCTGCAACCATTGATCCGCCACGAAGATTACGCTTACGCTTGCGTGACATAGGGGTCAGAATGTGGCTTGTGAAAGCGCATCCACACTTGATGCGTCCTGATGCTGTTTTTTTGAAGCGCTTGGCAGCACCGCGGTTTGTTTTAATTTTAGGCATAATAAACTCCTTCTCCGTTATAAGAACTTACCTGTTCAGGCAATAGATTAATTTATTTTTTAGGTTTTGGTGCAACAATCATATACATGTTGCGCCCCTCAACCCGTGGATGATTTTCAATAACGCAGACATCCTGCAACTCTTTCGCAACTCTTTCAATCACAGCCCGGCCAACATCCATGTGGGTAATTTCACGGCCGCGAAAAACAAGAGTAATTTTAGCTTTGTTGCCCTCTTCGAGGAAGCGTTTAACATTATTTATTTTAAATTCAAGGTCATGACTGTCTGTCTTCGGGCGCAATTTTACTTCCTTCAGCAGCACATGAACCTGTTTCTTTTTTGCTTCCTGAAGCTTTTTGCTCTGCTGATACTTAAACTTGCCATAGTCCATAATCCTGCAGACAGGCGGAACTGCTGTGGGTGAAACTTCAACAAGATCCAGTTGCTGCTGTTCAGCCAGTGCGAGCGCATCTGACAGGGAAAGTACACCAAGTGCCTCTCCTGTTGCACCGATGACGCGAACTTCAGAAACTCTGATGGCCTGATTGATATTTACAGTCGGTTTTGCTATGGCGACACCCCCTGACAGCAGTTTATGCACGACTGCTATCTGATTTGAACCTAGCCCAGATAAACTGGATAAGTGCGTTAACGAAATTATCTTCTTGCCAAAAAACGCAAGAAATTATTTCTAACTTACTAATTATATTTTTTACATTCCTCTGTTACAAAATCTATAAACTCTTCAGGCTTCATGGCCGGCAGGTTTTTACCGTCACGGTAGCGAGGTGTAACCGTGCCCTGCTCGACTTCTTTGTCTCCAATAACCAGCATGTAGGGAATCTTCTGGAGTTGGGCTTCACGAATCTTGAAGCTCAACTTCTCATTGCGAATATCGCGTTCAACACGTATTCCAGCATTACGCAACAGCCTGTAAACATCCTGAGCAAACGGAATCTGATTATCAGTCACCGTGACAATAACAGCCTGAACCGGAGAGATCCATAACGGGAAACTTCCAGCGTAATGTTCAATAAGGACACCGATAAAACGTTCAATCGAGCCGAGGATCACACGGTGCAACATTATGGGACGTTTACGTTCACCATCGGCTGCGACATAAGTCAGATCGAAGCGTTCCGGCAAGGTAAAATCGCACTGGATAGTAGCACACTGCCATCTCCTGTCAAGACAATCGCGCAATTTTATATCTATTTTAGGGCCGTAAAATGCGCCATCTCCCTCATTTATCTCATAAGCGCGTCCTGAGTCTTTTAAAGCCGACAGCAGAGCATTCGTTGCCTGTTCCCAATCAGAATCCGATCCGATCGATTTTTCCGGTCGAGTTGAAAGTTCCATTTCATACTCAAAACCGAAAATAGACATCACATCATTAACGAAAGCTATAACACCCTTTATTTCGGCATCCAACTGTTCAGGAGTACAGAGAATATGGGCATCATCCTGGGTAAAGCAGCGTACCCGCATAAGTCCGTGAAGTACGCCGGCCCGTTCATGGCGGTGTACTGTCCCTAGTTCAAAATAGCGGAGCGGCAGGTCACGATAACTGCGTAACTTGGACTTGTAGATCATCATGTGGGATAGACAGTTCATCGGCTTGATGCCGTAGCTCTGCTCATCTACCTCCGTGAAATACATGTTTTCACGGTAATTTTCATAATGTCCTGAACGCTGCCAGAGCTCACTCTTGAGGATCTGCGGACCGACAACTATATCATAATCCCGCTTCAAATGCTCCTTGCGCTCAAAATCTTCAAGAACAGTGCGCAGCATGGCACCTTTGGGGTGCCAGATCGGAAAGCCAGCGCCGACTTCGTCCGAAAACGAAAACAGATCCAGCTCCCTGCCTATCTTGCGGTGATCACGCCGTTTTGCCTCTTCAATGCGATGCAGATACGCTTCCAACTCTTTTTTATCGGCAAAGGCGGTCCCGTAAATGCGCTGAAGCATGCGGTTTTTTTCGTCGCCGCGCCAGTAGGCACCGGCAATAGACAGCAGCTTAAAAGCCTTGATCCGCGCCGTTGAGGGTAGATGCGGACCGCGACAGAGATCAGCAAAATCACCCTGGCTGTATACCGAAACACGATCAACGCCGAGATCATTGATCAATTCGGCTTTATACGGCTCCCCCATGGCTTCAAACATACTGACAGCATCAGCACTGGAATACTCACGCCGTTCGATTTTCTGATCTGCAGCCGCTAGTTGCAGCATCTTAGCTTCAATACGCTCCAGATCATCAGGCGTAAAAGGCTTGTCCATGTCAAAGTCGTAGTAAAAGCCGGTTTCAATGGCAGGGCCGATCGTAACCTTTGCCTGAGGAAAGAGTTCTTTAACAGCCTGAGCCATAAGGTGAGATGTTGTATGACGAATTATATCAAGCGCTTCCGGACTTTTTTCGGTAATAATTTCAACGTGGTCAGCATCAGTCAGTCGTGATGAAAGATCAACCAGCTGGCCGTTGATCTTTCCTGCCAGTGCCGCTTTTGCTAGACCTGCACCGATTGAGGCAGCCAGATCATAGACAGTAGCCCCCTCAGGCAGCTCACGGGAAGAATTATCAGGAAGTGTAATTGAGATAGTATCCATAAAAGTTCCTTTACGAGACAAACAGAAAAGGCATCGATACATCGATGCCTGCATCCTGCTCGTTACAGCTTTGCTTGTTTAATGGTAGGCGCGGGCGGTGTCGAACCGCCGACCTCTACCGTGTCAGGGTAGCGCTCTCCCGCTGAGCTACGCGCCTATATCAAAAAGCTGGAGAGTAATAGCAATTTATGCAGTGGATGTCAAGCTGATTTTACTTTCCTGATTAACTGCCGGAATTATCCGATTTGTTCCAGCCTGGCGACGTTTTCAACATGTACCGTCTGAGGAAACATGTCTACCGGTTGAATTTCGCGGCAGATATACCCCAGTTTGCTCAAAATATCGAGGTCTCGCGCCAGACTCTGCGGAGAGCAGGAAACATAAATGATAGATTTAGGTCCGAGGGATGAAAGCCTTTCCAGCACATTTTGATCACACCCTTTACGCGGCGGATTTAACACTGCGACATCTACAGAAAGTTGATCACCAGTCATCTCGTCAAGCAGGTCGGCAACGTCTCCGGCTTCAAACCGGCAGTTTTTGATGCTGTTTATCCGGGCGTTCATACTGGCATCGGCCACGGCCTCTTCAACGACTTCAACACCGATCACATTTTTAGCGGCACCGGCCAGGAACAGTGAAATCCCCCCAATGCCGCAATACAGGTCGAGTACTGTTTCAGAACCGCTAAGCCCGGCCCATTCGCGCACCTTACTGTAAATCAGATTGGCACCGCTATTGTTGACCTGAAAAAATGAACGGGGTGAAATTCTGAAAGCGACATCACCGATGCGCTCCGTAAGGTACAGCTTCTTGGTCAGAAAAAAATCTTTCTGGCCCATAATCACATTACCTTCAGTGGCGTTCACGTTCTGGACGACTATTTCAACCTCTGGGACCATCTCCTGCACATAACGCCCCAGGTGATGAATCTCATTAAAGGATCGCTTGGAAGTAACAAAAACCACCATCGCCTTTTTTTCAGAGCTAGAGACACGCACAACCAGATAGCGGAGCAGTCCCATTTTACTTTGCGGATTATAAACCTGTACCTTACCTTTTTTGATCCCCTTTCTGACCGCTTCGACCACCTTGTCTATGAGCGGATGGTGGATCGGGCACTTGTTCAGGTCGTATACATCATGACTGGCACGACGGTAGATACCGATAAACGGTTCTGAAAACTTGCCTGCCACTGTCAGTTTTGCCGTCGTGCGATAATGTATCAGGTTGTCGGGCGAAAGCAGCGGGTGCACCTCAACGGCTGACAAAACGGGATATTTGGCCATCTCGGCCAGAATCATGCCCCGTTTCCAGTTTTTCTGCTCGGAATATTTCATGGCAATCAGCGGACAGCCGAAGCAATCCGCACTTTCACGGCAGGGAGGATTATTGCTCCTCAATTGAGAAGGTGTTAACAGTTTTTTAACATGGCAAAACGCTGTGCCACCCGCAACATGATCGACACCTGCCAGCACAACATCACCAGGCAGGGCACCACCAACCCGCAGCGTCATTCCCTCTTCGCTGCGGGTGGTTCCGTATCCGTCTTCATCCAGAGACGCTATGCGCAACTCCAGCACGTTTTTACGGGTCAACGGCACGAATGCCTTATCTGCGGCAGCACCTTCAGCCGGCTTTCGAGCCGGATCATGTGCATTTTTTGTCTTCTTGTTTTCATACTTGTTGTTTTTAATCAAAGTTTACGTTTCCTTTATACAATAGTTTCCAGATATTCTCGGAATTTGGCAAAAGCCTGAGCCCGGTGACTTACTCTGTTTTTATCTGCCAATCCAAGCTCTGCCATGCTGCGGTCAAAACCATCAACAAGAAAAAGCGGATCATAACCGAAGCCACCCTCCCCCCTTGCTGCGGAGAGAATCCTTCCGGCAATGCTGCCGGAAAAGAGTCGTTCAACTCCCTCCGGAGTCACAAATGCCAGTACACAGACAAAAGCGCCCCGACGCCGGTCTTCGGGTATATTGCGTAACTCTTCCAGAAGCCGGAGGTTGTTCGCGGTATCACCGACCCCTTCGCCGGCATAGCGAGCCGAGAAGACACCAGGTCGGCCATTCAATGCATCGACTACCAGACCGGAATCATCAGCCAGTGCCGGAAGCCCGGAAAATTGTGACGCCTCACGAGCTTTTTTGAGCGCATTTTCCTCGAAAGTAACTCCATCTTCCACAGTTTCTGGAAAATCAACAAAATCCGCCGCAGAGCTGATCTGCTCCACAAGCCCAGTCAGCAACGCATTGATTTCGACTATTTTCCCCGGATTGCGGGTTGCTACAACCAAATGCTTCACCTGGTCAACGCCTCCTGCTGAAGTGCAAAGAGCTGCTGAACACCACCAATGGCGAGGTCACGCATGACATCCATCTGGGCAGATGTAAAAGGCTCGGCCTCGGCCGTACCCTGCACTTCCACAAAGCGTCCACTGGATGTTATGACGAAATTCATATCAACTTCCGCTGAAGAATCCTCAAGGTAATTGAGATCAAGCAGAGCCTCCCCACCCACAATGCCGACACTGACCGCCGCAACGGCCTCCTTGAGCGGGATTTCGGTCAGAAGACCCTTGGTTTTCAGCGTCGTTAACGCATCAACAAGTGCAACGTAAGCGCCGGTTATCGAGGCTGTGCGTGTTCCACCGTCCGCCTGAATGACATCACAATCTATATAAACAGATCTCTCGCCAAGTTTACCGAGATCAGTTACCGCGCGCAAGGAACGGCCGATCAGACGCTGAATCTCCAGTGTGCGGCCTGTCTGCTTCCCTTTTGCCGCTTCACGCTGGGAACGTGTATGAGTTGCCCTCGGCAGCATGGCATATTCAGCTGTTACCCAGCCGGTACCCTTACCCCTCAGAAAAGGCGGCACCGATTCTTCCACTGATGCCGTACAGATAACAATTGTATCACCAAATTCTATCAAAACGGAACCTTCCGCATGCCTGGTAAAACTGCGGGTAATTTTAATTGGACGTAAAGCGACGCCACTGCGACCGTCATTCCTCATACAGACAACTCCTTAACCTATAAAAAAATGGATAACGTGGAGTTGTTCATTAACCCGTCAGCGGTGGAGAGTCAAATAAAAAGGGAATCTAAAATCAGATTCCCTTGCACAGCACAGGTTATTCCAGTTGCATTAACTACCCGAGATGAGTGTTGTTATTCCTCGCCCGATTGGCCAGAATGGTGGAATCCAGCAGTTCTCCGCAGCAGGTGCATTTCCAGGCATCGAAGGAGCGGACAAAATCATAGAACTTTTCAGCGAACATGCGACTTTTGCAACGTGGACAATGCATAGAATCCCCCCGGCCATTATTAGTAAATAGAGACAGGCGGAGGTTTTCATCTTATGTGCCAATAGCTCAATATTTTTTTACCAAAGACAGTGAATTCTATTTACTCTTTATTTTTCAGATAGTTACGTGTATTAAAAGTAGTTGAGCAGCATCTTATACTTCTTTTCGCCAATCCCATCGACTGCAACAAGATCACACAGACTCAAAATACCGCCATTTTTATGACGGTAGGTAATTATACGCCTTGCCAAAGCGGGTCCTATTCCTGGCAAACGCTCAAAATCGGCCTCACCCATCGTTGAAATATCAAGCGGGATACCAAGAACCATACGCTCGGAGACCGTCATTTGATTCACCACCAGCAGAAGTGATCCGTCAGGCTGCTCCAAAAGATTAACCGCAGAACCATTCGGCAGGGGACGGCCTGCAGTAGTATTGTTATTATACTGTTTAAGTGGGTGCAACGGGACCGCCATTTTAATGACGCTGTCCGCCAATGAATTGGCGGGTACCACATATATGCCCGAATGAAGCAGCTCACCACTGACTTTGACAGTCACCATGCCGCTGGATAAAGCACGAAAAGCCGTATGAGCAGTGGTATCCTGGCTCGTACGGCTTTTCATTGCTGCCGGCAAAAAAAGCAACGCAGCAGATGCAATCAGCACAACCCGCCGCATTGTTTCCATCCCCGGCTTACTCTTCAGATTTGTGCAGTTTATAGTCGATGCTATCAATCAGAGCCTGATAGGAAGCATCGATAATGTTGTCCGAAACACCGACTGTGCCCCAGCGGGAATGCTTGTCACCGGATTCGATCAGCACGCGGGTCGCGGAGGCCGTACCCTGACCGGCCGGCAGAACGCGCACCTTATAATCCAGAAGCTTTACCTCCTTCAATGACGGATAAAACTTCTCCAATGCCTTTCGGATGGCGTTATCAAGCGCATTGACCGGACCATTTCCTGCCGCAGCAGTATGCTCCACTTTCCCGCCGACCTTGACCATGATGGTTGCTTCCGCCATCGGCTTCTGATCCTCGCCCCGCTTTTCATCGATCACCCGGAAACCGAGCACGGTGAAGTATTTTTTATGAGAACCGAGCGCCTTTTTCATCAACAGCTCAAATGAGGCCTCAGCCCCCTCAAACTGGTAGCCGCGGTTCTCCATATCCTTGATGTTATCGAGTATTTCCAGAGTAACCGGATCTTTACTGTCCAGATTAATATTAAACTCTTCTGCCTTGGCAAGGATATTTGAGCGGCCGGACAGATCTGAAATCAGTACGCGGGTACAGTTGCCGACCAGCTCAGGGCGCATATGCTCGTAGGTTTCAGGATGCCGCTGGATCGCGCTGACATGCACCCCACCCTTGTGTGCAAACGCCGAGTTACCGACATAGGCCTGATGCTTGTCTGGCGAAATATTAGCCAGTTCGTACACATAGCGGGACACTTCCCGCAGATGCCGCATCTGCTCGTCGGTAATGCATTCCTTCTTCATTTTGGCCTTCAGCGCCGGAATAATTGAGCATAAATTAGCGTTTCCACATCGCTCACCAAAACCGTTGATTGTTCCCTGGACCTGAACAATACCCAGATCAACGGCAACAAGCGAATTAGCGACAGCACATTCACCATCATTATGAGTATGAATACCGAGCGGCGTCTTGATATGTTTCTGAACTTCCCTGATAATTGACGCGATCTCAAACGGGAGGCGTCCACCATTGGTTTCACAGAGGACGATACAATCAACCTTGGCAGCCTCGGCAGCTTTGAGGGTTTTGATCGCATACTCCGGATTGGCCTGATAGCCATCGAAAAAATGCTCCGCATCGTAAAAAACTTCCGCAACGTGCTGCTTGAGATATTCCAGAGAATCAAAAATCAACGCCAGATTTTCTTCGAGTGGAATTCTTAAGGCCTCCCGGACATGGAAATCCCAGCTTTTGCCAAAGATTGTAATCACATCAGGTTCAGCCTTGATCAGCGTAATAATGTTACTGTCTTTATCCGGAGTCACCTTGGCTCTACGGGTGGAGCCAAACGCCGCAATTTTGGCCTGGTTCAACTTTTCCTTCTTTATGTCTTTAAAAAACGCGACATCCTTGGGGTTACTCCCCGGCCATCCCCCTTCGATGTAGTGAATACCCAAGTCATCAAGTTTGTGCGCAATGCGTATCTTGTCCTCCATTTGAAACGAGATGTCTTCAGATTGAGTGCCATCCCGCAGGGTAGTATCATACAACTTGATTAAACTCATGAATGCCTCCGTAACGTAGTAAAAAAACTCCTGTTTATTATGACCAATAAAAACGTGTTCCGTTTTAGCTGTTTTTTCCGATTTTTTCAACTAAAACGGCTGAGCGGTAAGAAAATTGATAGGAAAAGTCGGGGTGAGGGAATTTACGAAGGTTGTAAATGTCGGTTGCGTAGAAATCTGCACCGCCTATAAGTCCGGTAAATTAACGTCTGATTAAAAAAAACGGGCCTCCGCCAAAAATAATCCGGAGGCCGTATAATTTTAACATCTTACAAGAAGTTATCCGCCGGAACTGAGACCTTCAGAGTTGACGCGGTTTGGTCAAGGGTTATGCTGCGGAGGTCGGTACTGCTGTTGCCAAGGGTATCGGTGGCAATGGTTGTAATTGTGTTTGCACCTGTTACCAATGTGATGGAATGGCTAAAGCTAGCCCCCCCGTGACCGTGACATCAACACCATTTATTTTAAAAACCCGCAACTCCGCTACTATCCGAAACAGAGCCGAAGATGTTGAGTGTGGCGGTTTTTGTTATGGCACTAACGGCAAGGGTTAATAGTGTGAGAGTTGGGGCGATTGCGTCGATGCTGCTATTTTCAGCCGTTTCACCATTGCTCCCTTTACAACTCCAGTCTCAGGGACCGGTACCGGTGACGACTAATGACGTGCATGCAATAAAGCAGCTACGTCCCCTCGAACCACCCTTGATAGCAGCCTTTTAATGGGTGCCCCAGAGGTTTCCCCCCGGCTAAAGTCAATTTTGTTCAAGAATGCAATATTATTTATATGTACCATCTACCGCGAATTGAACTAATGAAAATAGATAGGAGTTAAACACATGATAGGTAATAACAAAAATACTTTTCTTAGGGCGGATAAGAACAGAAAACAGCTTAGAAGCAAACTATCTGCACAACTTGAGGCAGGAATAGTTGAACCATCAATTCTTAAATCAGCAACAAATGCTTGGAAAGATGGCAATAAGCCTCGGATTCTTCTGCTTGTACCATACTATACTCGTATCTCGCGACCATTAGATGTAATCCTGGAGAATATTGAGGCAAAAGATACAGACAGGATGTTTCTTAATAATGATCGGGCTATTATTGGTAATCTGATATGTCCGCCAGTAGTCAATAGAAAAAAGTAGTCCCTTAACACCGGT
>JAFLLC010000055.1 GCA_019162745.1 Deltaproteobacteria bacterium
TGTAAGGGTTGCAGGCGATTCTATGCAGGATGCGGGGATCAACCATGGGGATATTTTGGTAGTTGACCGATCCCTTGAAGCCGTAAGTGGTAAGGTTGTCATTGCTATCGTCGATGGCGAACTGACAGTAAAAAGATTCTTTCAAGATAACTCGTCCTGCCAATTAATCGCTGCCAACCCCAATTATCCCATTGTTGAAATCACCAAAGATACCGATTTCAGTGTCTGGGGCGTGGTCACCAGCGTTATCCATCAATTCTAACCGGCGTGTTCGTAAAGCTAATGGTTTGATACGGTACATTGGTAGCTTTCATAATCAGCAAACTCATCACTTGATATAAATCCAAAATGTGTGGTCGTTTCGCTTATTTCGGCAATGGTTCCTTTGGCTATGAATCGCTCCATCTACCGGAGCCGCCCCGATTTGAGAACTTCAATATCACCCCTTCTCAAGATATCCTTGCTATTCGCACTTCGCCCGAAACCGGACAACCAGAATATGCTATGCTCCATTGGGGATTGGTCCCTTTCTGGTCTATAAGTGTTAAAACCAAGTTTCCTCTAATCAACGCCAGGTCCGAAGGCATTGAGACAAAGCCGTCTTTTCGAGATCCATTCAAGCGCAGGCGCTGCATTATTCCAGCCAGTGGTTTTTATGAATGGAAAAAGGTCAATGAGCATAAGCAACCGTATTTTATTCGTCCTGTCGATGGCGGATATTTTGCCTTGGCTGGTCTTTGGGATAGCTGGCGAGGTGAAAATGGTGAAGACATCAACTCCTGCGCAATCATTACCACTTCGGCAAATGCCACAATGCAGGAGATACATGACAGGATGCCTGTTATCCTTGAAAAAACGAACATCGCGGCTTGGCTTGATCCCGGCAAAGGGCAGTCAGATTTACTGGCAATGCTTGAATCGTATCCGGAATCTTTGATAGAACTTTATCCAGTCAGCAGCAAGGTGAATAGCCCAAGAAATAATGGGCCGGAGTGTGTGGAAAGGTCTCTGCCGGGCGCTTCTTCGTAGAAGTTAATATGAAAATCGGTGATTTCCAAAGAGACCGGCAAGGAGTATGTTGTAGGGCGTTTTTGAGAGTGGTCACCAGCCTTTACCATCAATTCTAACCAGCTTATTTCCATGAAGAAAGTCTTTGCCCTCGTTGATTGTAACAATTTCTATGCATCCTGTGAGCGACTGTTTAGGCCAGAGCTGAACGGTAAGCCGGTGGTCGTGCTTTCCAACAATGACGGCTGTATTGTTGCACGCTCTAATGAAGCCAAGGCCCTTGGTATTCCCATGGGAGCGCCTTTGTTTAAGTTCAAGGATTTGATTGCCAGGCACAAGGCCCATGTTTTCTCATCAAACTATGCCCTGTACGGGGATCTTTCCCACCGAGTGATGGATGTTTTGCGGCAGATGGAACCAGAGGTTGAGGTGTATTCAATTGATGAAGCCTTTATCTCATTACCGGTAACTAAAGTTTGGGATCGGGTCAAATATGCAGCGGAAATGAGAGAGAGGGTAAGGAAGCATGTTGGCATTCCCGTATCCATCGGCATTGCCACAACCAAAACGCTGGCCAAGATCGCCAACCGGGTCGCCAAGAAACATGCACAATTTAAGGGGGTCTTTGATCTGGTTGATACCAGTCAGATAGACCAAGTGTTGGAAAAGATCGAGGTCAATGATGTCTGGGGAATAGGCAGGCGTTCTACTGAAAAGCTGAATAGCCGTGGCATCCTGACCGCCTTGGATCTCAAGCGGGCTGATAGTACATGGATACGCAAGCAGTTGACGGTGGTTGGTGCGAGGACTGTCATGGAGTTAAACGGGATTTCATGCATCTCTCTTGAAAATGCACCCGCATGTCCAAAATCCATCATGACCTCAAGATCATTCGGGCATCCTGTTACAGATATTGAGGACCTCAGAGAAGCCGTCATCACGTTTGTCTCAATAGCTGCTGCAAAACTTCGCAAACAAGCTGTTGAGGCTGCTGCCCTGAACCTGTTTATTTCAACCGGTCCATTTGATGAACAATCCCAGTATTCGAATAATCAGACAATGACTCTGCATCAGCCGACCTCGTCAACCCCAGAGCTTATATCCGCAGCCCTTCTAGGACTAAAATCGTTGTACAGGCCTGGGTATCGATACCGAAAGGCTGGTGTTATGCTCACCGGTATCGTACAACAGGGATACAGCAGGCAGCTGGATTTGTTTTCATCCGCCCAACAAGAAGTGAAGGAAGATAAGGAGTTGATGACAGCTCTGGACAGGATCAACAGCAAGTGGGGTCGAAGTACTATTCAATATGGCATGACGACAGCTGAAGAAAAACCATGGCTGATGCAGCAGACAAGAAAATCACCAGCTTACACCACTAACTGGCAAGAGCTGCCTATGGTTAAGGCAACAGCTTTGTAGAAAGTACAGATTATAGACATTGAGCGATACATCATTATAGCTATAGAAGAAATCAGTTGGCGGATACTGATAATCTTGAAAGAACGAACAGGACACACATCTGCCATTGTTTCATAAAAAGCATAATCTTGATTTGCAATTGGACAATAATATAAATGGATACGACACTAATATTCACTGGGTTGATCTTCGGCTCCTTTGGCATGGGGTATATTCTCTATGGCCGAAAACAGCTAAATATGATGGCTC
Organism: Deltaproteobacteria bacterium; assembly: GCA_019162745.1. Classification (GTDB taxonomy): domain Bacteria; phylum Desulfobacterota; class Desulfuromonadia; order Geobacterales; family Pseudopelobacteraceae; genus JACRCG01. The sequence goes on from JAFLLC010000055.1 coordinate 2,680, forward strand.
TTGTCAGTGGTGTTGCCCTCTGTGTCTTTCCATATTTTATTAATAGCGTCTGGATAACGATTGCCGTCGGTATTGGGCTAGTGCTCCTGCCATTTATGATAAAGCTTTAAGACAATCTGTATATCACAATGCCTTTGCAGGGCAATCTTCTCTGGAAAAGATATTGACTCGGACAGGACGTATACTCCAGGAAGAAGGTTAACTTGCCATTTTCTTAAAATGATTCATCTTGCCAAGGGTATCCTCTTATTTTTTTTCCAAAAATTCCTATGTAAAATATTTCAACTGTGATTGAATAAATCGACGTTCATTTTTATGACGATCAGGAAAATTAGGGAAAATCTAAGAGTCAGTTTTTGAAAAACTGGTTGGCACTGAATATGTTGAAAAAAGGACTGCTCAAAAAATAAGAAAATACTAGACGGGATCTGCTTAGTTCAATATTGGTTTATTCTGCCTATCACACTGTTCTGCTTAAACAAGGATTACAGCAATGGAAAATTCAGAAAAATTGTATCAAATTGCTAAACACCTAAATGAATTAAACAGTAAAGGAAAAGTCAAAGGTTTCAGTGGAAATGAAAATGGTTATGCGAAGATTTTTCAAGTCATTAGAGGTTGTTCTATTTGGATACATCTAGAAAAGAATAACGATTTGATAATCGATCTTATGATATCACCTACAGCGTTGGAGCAACATTTAACTAAGTGCGATCTAAGCATTAAAAAATTTACAGAATACTTTCAATTTAAAGTGAAAAATAGTGAGTGGAAACATAGCATTGATAAGCAATATGAGCATGATAGATACTTAGTCTCCGTCTCTGACTTATTAGTTGAAGAAATACTCAAACATATAGAAAAACTCAAAAAGAAATTTTCATAAAAAATCGTTTCAGCTGAAGCTGCAACTGCGCGGCTCTCGCTGATTTTTCCGTTGCCCCTTTTATATGCGCATTGAAGGTACTCTTGCAAAGTGGAATGATGATCGCGGTTTCGGATTCATCGCCCCGACCCCGGGTGGCTCTGAGATCTTTGTTCATATCTCCGTGTTTCCGAGAGATGGCCATCGACCAACAATCGGGGAACGACTCACTTTTGAAATTGAGACCGACAGTGCAGGGAAGAAACGAGCGAAGAACTTACGTTGCCCTGGGCGTCCCACCGTGCGTTCTGTGCGCCAATCAGTGTCCCGTCGTCACACCGAGAAGCCAAGCCTTCTTGGTCGAGTAATTCCGCTTGTCGTTGTCGTGAGTCTTGCCTTCTATGGTTACAGTGAATTCTCACGACGGGTGACTCCACAAACAGCAGTGTCCGCCCAGTCGATCGATTCCCCTATTACTTCTTTTCGCTGCGATGGTCGCACCCACTGTTCCCAAATGACTTCTTGCGCTGAAGCTACCTTTTTCTTGCGAAACTGCCCCAACGTCCAGATGGACGGCAACCACGATGGTGTCCCTTGCGAACAACAATGGTGCGATTGATTCAACAACAGAAGAACTTTAGTTAGCTTTTTTGAATATTCTGGTGGCCAAGCAGTAACCACCCCAAGAAGAACTCATGGCTACAATCGAGGAGATCTAGAAAGAGATGGCAATCGCAATGTCTGAATCAAGGAAGAATATGTTTAAGAAGAGTCTGTTCACTTTTTTGAGTATTATCTGTCTTTTCACAAACGCCTTGGTTGTTCTTGCAGGACCGCTTGAAGATTGCTCTGAATATGCCCAAATGGGGGTTCCGGGTCATGTTGGAGATCTTCTTTGCCGGAAGGGTTACCTTCTGGCCCATAGTCAGGATAATAAAACACCATTCTGGGTCATCGAGCATCTTACCGCCGACAAAGCAAAAGCCAATGTCGTCCAGAGGTACAACAAATTCCAGGCTGATCCGGATCTAGAACAGGACAAGCGGGCCACATTGTCAGACTATAAAAACAGTGGATATGACAGAGGGCATATGGCGCCATCAGCCGATATGAAATGGGATAAGGACGCTATGATTGAGTGCTTTTATCTCAGCAACATGGTCCCCCAAGTTGGAAAAGGCATGAATCAGGGGATATGGGCACAGTTAGAAAATAATGTTAGAGACTGGGCAAGTACCAGAGAGAGGCTGTTTGTTATTACTGGTCCAATTTTTGTTAATGTTGAGAAAAAGACCATTGGCAAAAACCAGGTGGCAGTGCCGACACATCTCTACAAAATTGTTTTTGATCCAAAGACTGACGAGGCAATAGCCTTCATCATGCCGAACATGGCGCTTAACACGAAAGATATGCCAAATTACATCGTGAGAATCAGAGATATAGAGGACTTGACTGGCCTTGACTTCCTGTCAACGCTGGATAAACAGAAACAGGACAGTATTGAAATCACGAAGGCAGACGGGCTTTGGAAATAGTGAATAATATGCGATACCCATCATCTATCTTGCCAGAAATACACCATCCCGCATATAGACCTGACAAGCCTGAAAAGCCTTCGCCATAGACGCTGAAAGGCCTTTAGGCACGGTTGTATCCGCATTTTTGAATCTGACATAAAAGACATCCTCAATAGATTTCATATATCATTCCACCTCCAATAGACAACAGAGCTGTCATACAGCCAGGCATTTTCTTCTGGCTTGCATTTGAACCTTCATTTTGTCATATATTCCGAATACCTGTTCACAGATCACTTTAAAATCATCAGGAAAACAAGCATGAACAAAACCGAATTGATAGAGGCATTATCCCAGGAGCTAAATCTTGCACCGAGAACCACATCAGCCCTTGTGGATACCATTCTTGATTCTATGACGAATGCACTGGCTAATGGTGATAATATTGAGATCCGTGGCTTTGGGAGTTTTAGTGTTCGACAGTACGAGTCTTATACCGGCAGGAATCCCAAAACAGGGAAGGAAGTTGAGGTGAAAGCGAAGAAGTTACCGTTCTTCAAAATGGGGAAGGATTTGAAAGAGGCGGTAATGCTGGGGAAAAAGATATGAGCGCCATCAAATTTATGAAGAAAAGATGCTGTATAAAGCTGAAATAACGGGGCATTAAACGATGGAACTAAAAGAGAATCAGGCGGCACTTATTCTGGAAGTAGATGAAGATGGTGGAGTCTCCGTGAATGTGGCTTCAGGTGAAGTGGATGGTCCTGCCGGTGCAATCTGTCAGGCACTTGCTATAAAACTCATGCAGGATGAGGCGTTTCAGGCTGAGATAATGGATATGATAGAAGTAGATGGGGATGGTTCAGAAGGTTGACTGGTTCGTCTATTTTCATTTGCAAATCTCCATCCGAAGTTTTCTTGGTGAGTTGCAGATAATTTGAAAATCTTTCTGAAATGGCAACGTTGATATCCGAAGCTAACTTTCGTTATATGACGCTGCTATAGAGGCGTGCCAGCGTCTTTGAGAGTCAGTTTTAGGGCTTCAGTGGCATCTATACTGGGATGGTATTTGTTACGTATATTTTGGAAATAGTGTGCCACGAGGCTGCACGAAAGATGAGGGTAGGTCCCTCGGGGTCGGCTTGCAGGAGCAGGCCTCAAACCACCTTAAGCTGCTGTGGTTAAGAGTCATGGTGGTGAGCGTTAAGGAAAAGGCTTGGCAAGACTGAGTCAGGTATGGGTCATGGAGACGAGTAAAACCGAACCACTGATGAGGTGTCGAAAAAATTAGGTGTCGTCATAACTGGGAACTATTTCCATCCCAGGATAAGTTCGGGGGGAGCCTGTTTATTGCCCGAACGGCGGCCGGCATAAAGGTGGCGTGAACATGATCTTGGCTTTCGTGTGGAACGTGGGAACCTGTCGCTCTGATGTTAAGGGAGAAATCCAAGTGGAAGCCCCATAAGGATGAGAGTACCGATGCGGAGCACAGGGGCGGATTACCCTGTATTAGTGATGAAGTCTCTGTAATGGAGGCAGAGCGAAGGGGGTAACATGTCCAAAGTTACGCATGGGTCAACCAGAAATGGGAGGAACCTTTGAGTAATGCAAACCCTATATTTGTGGGCGGACATGAGGAGCCGGATGAATCGAGAGGTTCACGTCCGGATCTGTGAGAGCCTGGGGGTGAGATTCCCCCGGGCTACTCGACTCTTTACCATAGCAAAGCCCAACGATAAGGTAACCGGCAACCGACGTTGGCACCGCTTACTTGAATTTCGTACTTATTTTCTTGGTACCGATTCCTTCCAATACCGCTGAGCTTAAGGTTGTCCGAGCGAAGCGGTGTTGACCGCTTGGGTAGCTGATTTTTATTAGTCTTGCACATTTTTATTGCAAAAGGGAGTAGATATAAAATATCGGTTCAACACAGAAGCGTACATACTGGCATGAAGGCCATAAAATCGTAATAAAAATAATTATTTAGAGTAATACTCAGACCATTTGATCCAATCATATTCCTGATTTTGATAAGTCTTTTTAATGAATACCACCTTTCTTTTTGGCAACTCTTTTCCAACCTCTTTGTCCCAGTCTTTTCCAGGGGCATGTGAGAAGTATTGTGATCCAGGGATATTGTCTGTAAATTCACCTTTGTCTGTTGTTATTACTTGCATATTCTCTTTCCATCCAGGATATACGTCCGATCCATTTACCTTTTTAACCGATAGGATTTTTATCTTTTCAGTCTTGAATAATAGATCTAGCAAATTTTTTATAAACCTTATCAATTTACTTGCCTCCTTAGTTGAACATCTATAGGAATTATCTTTATTATTATTGAACAGGTTAATATTAAACTGGCAGGAAAATATTGTAATTCACACTCACCCTATGCGGATGTAGGTGTGTGGTTTGGGTTGGTTTGCAACTTGTTGTTGTGTCTCAAATTCCCCGCCGGATTAATATTTTGTTGCTAACAAGTAATTATGCAGATCGGCATATCACCCCGACTCACATGGAGTACGGGGATATTTCTTCTACCGACAAACTCAAGCTCTTTACCTTGCCAGCCTGAGAGATTTTGGTAACGTACCAAAATTTCGTTAAATAATCTTGGATAATTTATTATGCTTTAGAAATCGCTTTTCCTTATATCATCCAAAGGATATACAGTTTTTGGGCAACTGCTTATGATTCAAGTCCCTGGGATTCTGAGAACATGATACAGAACTCCAACTATAAGATGCTACAGAAGCGCTGGTGATTTTAACATTATTAAAAGTCAACGTCTCTCTTATCAACCGATTCAGTATGTTTGGGATTAAGGCAACTCCACTCCAAAATGAAAGATTCAACAAAAAAATTTCACTTATGAAAAGAGCTATTTGGAACCCATACCCCCAGCAGGACTTTCATTTTGGAAGCCTGCCGGTATTTGACACTGTGATGGGGTCTTGGGATATCACCTGTCTGACGGTTTCTGTTATGGATAACCTAAAGACCTCAGAGAAAACCCCGGCCCAAGCCATCGCCATAGCTGTTGGCTGGGCCTTACAGACAACTGGGGATGGCGTTTATATCGGGCAACTGGCAGCAGAAGCAGCGACACCTAAAGCCTTTATCGGACTGGTGAAAGAGATCCCTAGTCAGATCCCTATTCAGATTCATGGAGAAAATTTTTGGGCTTATGTGGAGGCCCAGTACCCGAGATTTGAATATCAACCGGTTGTCTGTAAAATTCTACCCTTTAGGAGGAAGTGATCCGATGCTTCTACACATTGGCTGTCTGTTGGATTACCGCTTGACCGCATTAACATTGCAAACTCCAACCTCAAGAAGTTCTCAGCTCATCCGGGTTAACTTGACTGCATTATTTCTTGCAACAGGTGCCAGATACCTCCTATCCACTGGCCCAGTATCTTTTGGAACAGTCTTGACTTTCGAAGGGGCTCAATCAGATGCAGATCGAGGAATTTTCTCTTTTCTAAATTGACAAAAATTCACCCAAATGACCTTATGGAGATTTGATGAACTGGCTCCTCTTGCTACCATCCACAGTTAATTTATTTTCAATAATTCAGCATCTGTTTGATTCTGACCCACAGTTAGCTTCACAAGCTCTCAGTGATCTATTCATCTTGGGTACCATCGGGCTGACCTTATTCTTCGGGATTTTGGCCGCAATAAGTACTCTATCATCATGGCGTGAGAGTGGTGAATATCTCATCTTATTGCAGAAAGATGGAGACCCTTTAGGTGTTGCCACAAGCTCAGAGTTACCTCTTTTCCGTGAACTGCAACATCACCTGCTTAGTATCCCTAATCGTGACGGATCTACCAGGATCACACAATATCGGACAATAGACTCTGCTGAGGTCTTCAGTGAAACAACTCTTGCCCAAAATCTTACGTCAAGCCGATTGTTTCTTGCTGTGCCAGGAATTCTTACAGGGATAGGTGTTAAGAAAAGTGCATGGTCTGAGTTAGTTTGATGGTGCAAAGGTAACATGTTTAGTGGAGGTAATATCCAGTTTTTTATGTGTGACAGTTAACGGGAGCGACCAACAATAATCAAAAACAACCAGAGGATTGAAATGGGTGTAAGCTGGATACAGGAAACAGCAATTGATCGACGGTCTGATTTCAAGCATAGGCAGCAAGCAGGAACCGATTTTAGTGATATTGTTCCTAAAATGTATAAATGCCGTTTTTGTGGGAAAGAATTTCAAAACCGAGATGCAAGAAATAGTCATGAAGCTGAGCATCCTGTCGCTAATCCTCTTTTACTAATAAACGGCATAGAGATAACGAGCTCGACTTTCCTCCTGTCGCAGCAAATAACGGCTGAAAGTGTTGAACTTGTTTTTGTTGAGCGCATCAAAGTCAATGATAAATCAACCAGCATAGCTGATTTCATCTCTCAACTGATTGCCTCCAAGCACGGTTTTTATACTATAATCCTTACAGGGAAAGAGTTGGAAAAGACCGTGAATATAGATATTCAGATTGCAGCCCCAAAGGCTCTTGCTGAGATAGATGAGATTTTTCTGGACTGTTTTTGTGATCAATGTATAACAACCGATTCTGTCAGTAGGTTTCTTCAGATGACAGAAAGCTATAAGTCGTGTGATCGGTATCGCGAAGGCTTGGTATCGTATATTCATGGTATAAGAGCCAAAGACCGAACAGCAAGTTATTTATCTTTTGAAGATTTTTCTGACAAACTCAATAGCTCTTTAAATTTGCTTAAGACATATGATACGGTGCTTGCGGTATCGTTATGCCATCTCATTAAATTTATTAAAAACGATGTAGTACAGCATCCTTTGCCTTTTATTTCTGCTCTGGATAGAGCTTTGGATTTTTTTAATCAACGTGAAGCTTCCAGCGAAAAGATAGAAGCAAAAAAGATCAAAGAGCTTCCGGTTGATATGGTTACAGAGTTGATTTTAAACAGCTTTGTTCCTTTTTATGATGAGTATGATTTGGAAAGGATGATGCAGGTATGCAATGGCATAAATACTTCCGTGTTATCTTTGCAGGATCGTGAGAAGCTGAATTATATTTGTTGGCGAAAAGCGTTAGATGAAAAAGACCATGAGAAGCAGAAGGTTTATGAGCGGAGATTAACACATAGCACCCTTTTGAATGTATAAAACCGATATGACAAAGAAGAAAGAATCATCAACAAAACAAGAATTAGACTTGGTGGAGTATCTGGATGGTCTATTTCAGGAGAAATCCAACGGAAAGACCTCCACAAAGTTCGTTCTTAATCAGAGTCAGTTAAATGGCTTGAAGAAAGTTAAAGTATTGCAAGACGATACTCTCAAGAGAATTGCTGGCAGTGATTTGATGAGCAGGGTTCATTTACTTGACCCTGATTACAGGAATTTATTGCGCCTTGCGTTAACTAGTGAAGGATGCTCTTCAACAGTCAGGAAGTATCTCTTAAAATTTGCTGTGCTTGTGATTAGCCGGAATTGGTATAAAAAGGATACTCAATGCGATAATGTCTTTGAAAAATTTAATGAAAATAAGCGCTTGAATGAGCAGAGTGCGCTTTCATCGGTTCTGGATACGATGAGGAAAGAGTATAACAAGTATATCGATGATAATAAGAAGGAAACTGATAAAAAGGATAAAAAAACAACAGAAAACGCACATCAGCTGTTGACGGTAGATCAACTGAGGAGACAACTTTCTAACATATTGATTGTCTGCTGTTTGTGGGCTGATGAGGTTGAGCAGTTTGAGGATCGGGGAATAGATGAACTTGAAAGACTTATTTTACCCGTGAGCAATAATAGCAGCAGAAAATTACTTGCTTCTTCAGTTCGCTACCTGATAGCCGCATCGTATTATCAACCCACAAAAAAGCAGGTATCCAGCACAATTCGCTATTATAAAGAACAACTGCAATCTGCTCAATTACAACAGGAAAAAATAGAGTCTGAGAAGGCAGCTCTTTTAGAAAAAATAGAGCAGTTGCGTGTTAGAAATCAGGCGTTGGAAACTTCACAGAGCCAGCAGGTTGAAAAGACCAACAACTTAGAACAAGATATTATTCAATTTATAAATGAGGCCAAAGAAAAAGATCTTTCTGAGCAGGCTAAACGCGTGCATTTAAAAGATGATACCATCACAGCCAAAGCGAAAGCATATAACCTGCTTGCTGAAGATATCGAACCACCTTTACAACTTTCTTTAAAAGCCTTGTTAAGAGATAACCCTAAAGTTGAATCAGCTGTTTATCAGATTGAATTAGCTCTTGAGAGTATTGAAAAGGAGTTGTCATGGTTCAACAAATAGTTGGCATCGATTTTGGTACAACAAATAGCTTAATTTCTGTTGTCACTCATGATGGAAAAGTCAAATCTTATGCTGAAAGGAACAGGCCGCATCCTTCTGTTATTCGATATGAAACAGATAAGGTTATTTGCGGTCAAAAGGCAAAGGACCAGTTGGAACACCTTGGCGTTGGTGTATTGGATAACACTGTACGCGGCCCTAAAAAATTATTGAATAAAGATGCAATTAATGTTGGTGGACGTTTGTTGCATCCAACAGCGGTGGTTTCAGACTTTATGAAATATCTTAAAGATCATGCGTTAAGCGAGCAACAGGAAAATGAGGCCGACTTGACCAAGGCCGTGGTTACCATACCTGTAGATCTGGATGGGAAAGGGCGTATTGTTCTGCGAGAAGCAATGTTAAATGCAGGTATTTATGTGGAACGCTTTGTTCATGAGCCTTTAGCTGCACTATATGGTTATTTTAAAGATCTGGAAAATACCGAAGATGAATTGAGACGGAATGAAGGAAGGATGATATTAGTTTTTGACTGGGGAGGAGGAACGTTGGATCTGACCCTATGTCAAATACTTAATGGTGCAATAGTACAAATACAAAATAAGGGAAACAATACTGTCGGGGGTGACTATCTTGATGAAGCGATCCTTTCTTTTGTAGAAAAAACGCATGCTAAACAGCACGGGTGGACAGTAGATAGTGCTCTTCAAAGATACCCGGGAATGAGGGGAAAGCTGTTAGCTGATTGTGAAAAGGCAAAAATTAATCTTTCAAATAAAGAGAAGGCAAATATCTTTGTGCCCGAGTATTTTCAAGGTTCAGGTGAGGAAGCTGAAATAGATGTATGGTTGACGAGAGAAGATCTTGAGCAGATTTGTAGTAAGTTAATCAGTAAAGGAATTAGAGAAATAGAGCACCTACTATCACCTCAGCAGACAAATATTGACTCTCAAACGATCTCACTCTGCCTGGCAACGGGCGGAATGATTAATATGCCGTCTATCAAACAGCAGTTAGCGGAAATATTCGGCCCCACTGTGTTGCATATTTCATCGAAAGGAGACCGGATTATTTCAGAAGGGGCTGCGAGAATTGCTGCCGACGAATTAGAGCTATCCCTTGCAAAACCATTTGAACTATTAGAAGCGAGAAACTCGGTTGTAACTCTGTGGCCTGAAGGTACTACTTTACCTGGTAGAGGGTATTCAATAGCAACAAAGCAGTCAATGTATTCGACCGACCCTCGGGATGGTAAGGCATTGATTGCATTCAAAAGACCTTTGATGGTTGGTAAATCGGGAACTTCTGACGCCCGCGTTACATATGGGAATATGTCCGTTCCCATCAATGCTGCTTTTCCTCCTTTTGGTGAACGGATTCTTGTTGAGGCAATCATAGATGATAATTTAATTGTCCATGTTTCTGCGGTTGGCTGTGACGAAGGAGAAATGGTGAAGATGGAATTTTATGAACTTGAATTTGCCTTGAGAATATTAAAAAAAAACATCAAAGAAAATACCTTTAGGCTAACTGAAAAGCATAAATTCACACCGGGGGTGGCAGCATTATCGAATATTTCCAGAAGCAAGAACGCCTGGGATTTGGTGCCGGGTGAATTGCTACAGGAATATAACGAATCTCACCCACTTAACCCTAAACAATTAACAGAGCAGCAAAGGCTTGAGCATCTCAGATATCAGCCCTGTGCAAGGTGTGGAGCTAAATGGGTGAAAAATTGCTGTAATGTGAGCCTTTTGCAAAATGACGCAAGGCATTCGCACTGAGCGGCGGTATGCTAAACGCACATAATGTGTTGAAATAATTGAGCTTCATGATATTTTCTGTTATGGTTTTGTATCCCGCAAAACAAATTAGGAGAAATATCATGAAGCTCATCGACAAAATATCATGGTTAATGGGGCGTGTCCAACAAAGTCTGTTTCCCCATCTGAATGAATGTTTACCGACACAGCTTACCCAAAGGGAGGAACGCCTGGTGTCGGTACTGGAGATACTCCAGGTTGAAGCACACATACCAAGAAATGTGCGTCGTTTCCGTTACCCTGGCCGCAAGCCTCTTGACCGGCAGGCGTGCGCGCGTGCCTTCGTTGCCAAGACCTTTTACCGTTATCCGACGACAAGGGATCTGCACAGGGCATTGCAATCAGCGGGGAATCTGCGGCGGATCTGCGGATTTATCAAAGTCGGCGATATTCCGTCAGAGTCCACTCTGTCGCGGATTTTTGCCGAATTTTCGGCCAGCGCTCTTGGCAGCCGGGTTCACGATGTACTGGTGGATCACTATCTTGCGGAAGAACTTGTCGGGCACATCAGCCGGGATTCCACCGCTATATCGGGACGAGAGAAGCCGGTGAAGAAAGTCAGGGAACCAAAGAAGCCCAGCAAGAGAGGACGTCCAGCCAAAGGAGAACAGAGGGAGCCGGCCGTTGAAAAGCGACTTGATCGCCAGGTACGTCAAAGCGCGGCGGAGGCAATTGATGAGTTGTCGGTCGTCTGCGATCGTGGTAGCAAGAAGAATGCCAAGGGGTACAAGGAGTCCTGGAATGGCTACAAGCTGCATCTGGACACCAATGATATTGGCCTGCCGATCAGTGCTCTTGTCACCTCGGCTTCGTTGCATGACAGCCAAGCGGCCATTCCGCTGATCAAGCTATCCAGTGAGAAAGTGACTTACCTCTACGATTTAATGGATTCTGCTTATGATGCGGGGCGGATAAAGGAAATGAGCCGGGAGTTGGGTCATGTTCCGATTATAGACAAGAATGGTCGTGGCAAGGATGTTGTGCCCATGGCTCCACATGAGGCGGAACGCTATAAGCTCCGCTCCTCTGCGGAGCGTGCAAACAGCCGCCTGAAAGAAGATTTCGGCGCCAACAATGTCATGGTCAGAGGCCATAGCAAGGTAACCCTGCATCTGATGTTTGGGGTCATTACCCTGTTTGCGGATCAGATCCTGCGGCTGGTTAGCTAGTTTGTAAAAGAACGCGCTGGGGGC
>JAFLLC010000043.1 GCA_019162745.1 Deltaproteobacteria bacterium
GGTGGGAGTCGAACCCACGTCCGAAAAACCTAGCATCTGAGACTCTACACCGTTATTCCGTTGCTCGATTTAACCATCTGCCTGCGCAACGAACAAGGCAGTCAGACGGCGATCCCGTTGAGTTTCGGGTTGCGCTACGGGCGTTGCGCTCCCCTATCCGGTAGTGAGTGACGCCCCCTTTTTACCACCGGCATCTTGATCGGGGACGCCTGTTAAGCTGCTAGAGCTACAGGAGTGTTATAATTGTCGGCAATTAATGCCGTGCAGGTTTATTAAGGTCGGCCACCTGCCCCGACCCGGTGCTCCCCAGATTTTCAATTCCCCGTCGAAACCTTTACGCCCCCTTTTGAAATCAATGTTGAATTCTGAATTATGAATGGTGGATTACTTACCGCTTCAATCCCTGTTTCTGGCCTTCAGCGCCTGTGACATTTCGCGCTGACTATCCTTCGTCTTCATATCTTCACGTTTATCGTACAGTTTCTTGCCTTTGGCAAGCCCTATCTCTACCTTGACGAGACCTTCCTTGAAATAGAGCCTGAGCGGAATAACAGAAAGGCCCTTTTCACGAATCCTGCCGTACAGACGGTCGATCTCCCGGCGGTGCAGCAACAGCTTGCGGTTACGATCCGGTTGATGATTCTGGCGGTTGCTGAATTCGTACTGCGAAATGTTGAGGTTGTGCAAAAACGCCTCACCGTCTCGAACCAGCATGAACGAGTCATTCAGGTTGGCGTTACCGGCCCGCAGGGACTTGACCTCAGACCCTTGCAGTACCAAACCCGCTTCGAACTTCTCCTCGATAAAATAATCGTGATAAGCTTTTTTATTATTACAAATCAGTTTTTCACCCATGTGATAAGCATAACAGAGATTACTCAAAAATGGAATGTACTTTCCTTGCATTAAGCGCCAGAAATATATATAGTTTTACGTCCGTTAACTCTGACTAAAAAGGATGGTTGCCATGCCTGCAGCAGAAGCCAACATTGCAGATAAAAAACCAACAGCTGCAGATCTGCAGCGCTCTTTTCTCCGTCATCTCCAATATACTCTCGTCAAGGACAAGTTTACCGCCACCAAGGCTGATCTTTATCTTGCACTGGCTTATGCCGTGCGTGACGTCTTGGTCAATCGCTGGTTTGATACCCAGCAGTCCTATTATATCAACGATGCCAAGCGGGTTTATTATATATCAATGGAATTTCTGATGGGTCGCACGCTCGGCAACAGCCTGATTAACCTCGGGATTATGGAGGAGTGGCAGACGGCGCTCAAGCAGATGGGGATTGATGTTGAAGAACTGCAGGAGCAGGAATGGGATGCAGGGCTCGGTAACGGCGGCCTGGGGCGTCTGGCTGCCTGTTTCCTCGATTCAATGGCCACGATGAGCCTGCCGGCTTATGGATATGGCATCCGTTATGAGTATGGCATGTTCTACCAAAAGATTCTCAATGGCGCGCAGGCTGAATTTCCTGATGACTGGCTGCGCTACGGCAACCCGTGGGAGTTTGAACGTCAGGAACATCTGCATCAGATCAAGTTTCAGGGGCGGGTTGAAAGTTACCGCGATGAACAGGGAGAAATCCGCTACAACTGGCTTGATACCACCAATGTCATGGCGCTTGCTTACGATTTTCCGGTGCCGGGCTATGGCAACGAAACCGTTAACACCATGCGGCTCTGGAGCGCCAAATCGACCCGTGATTTCGAGCTCGGCTCCTTTAATCAGGGAAACTATATCGGCGCTGTTGAATCCAAAATGCGCACGGAAAATATCTCCAAGGTACTCTATCCCGCCGACCATATGGCTGAGGGGAAAGAGCTGCGTCTGCGTCAGGAATATTTCCTTTCTTCCGCAACGGTGCAGGATATTTTCTACCGCTTTGAGAAAAAGCATAGAGATATGTCTTTGCTGCCTGAAAAGGTGGCGATACAGCTGAATGACACCCATCCGACTCTGGCAATTCCGGAACTGATGCGGATACTGCTTGATGATAAGCACCTCGGCTGGGATGACGCCTGGAAAATAGCGCTGCACACCTTTGCCTACACGAACCATACAATTCTTCCCGAAGCGCTTGAAAAGTGGCCGGTTACAATTATGGAGAGGATTCTTCCGCGCCATCTGCAGATCATATACCGTATCAACGAACTGTTTATTCAGCAGGTTATCGCCCGTTTTCCGGGTGATAATGACCGTCTGCGGCGGATGTCGATCATCGGCGAAGATGGCGAGCGTTCCGTGCGCATGGCGCATCTGGCGATTGTCGGCAGCCATTCGATTAACGGCGTTTCTGCTCTGCATAGTGAAATTTTAAAAAATGAACTGTTCCACGATTTCTATGAGCTCTGGCCGGAGCGCTTCAATAATAAAACCAACGGCATCACCCAGAGGCGCTGGCTAAAATACTGCAACCGCTGGCTGGCCGACCTGATTTCATCCAGGATCGGTGAAGGGTGGGTCACCAATCTGGATGAGCTGAAAAAATTGATCCCACTGGCTGATGATTCCGGGTTTCAGCAGCAGTGGATTGAGGTCAAGCGTGCCAACAAAGTAAGGCTGGCCGAGCATATACGTGAACACAACGGCATCAAGGTGTCGCCAGATTCGATGTTTGACTGTCAGACAAAGCGCATTCATGAGTACAAACGGCAGCTTCTCAATATACTGCACGTTATCACCCGCTATAACCGTATCAAGGCCAATCCGGGTGGCAACTTTGCGCCGCGTACCGTCCTCTTCGGCGGCAAGGCGGCCCCTTCCTATTACATGGCGAAACTGATTATCAAGCTGATCAATTCGGTCGGTGCGATTGTCAACGGCGACCCGGCGGTCAATAATCTTCTGAAGGTGGTTTTCCTCGGCAATTATAATGTTTCGCTGGCAGAAATTATCTTTCCGGCCTCGGACCTTTCCGAGCAGATTTCCACTGCCGGCACAGAGGCGTCAGGCACCGGAAATATGAAATATTCCCTGAACGGGGCACTGACTGTTGGTACGCTTGATGGAGCCAACATCGAGATCATGGAAGAGGTTGGACGCGACAATATTTTTATTTTCGGCCTGACAGCCAGTCAGGTCTCCGGGCTGAAAAAGGCCGGTTACCAGCCGTATGATTACTATTTTCACAATCCGGAGTTGAAACAGGCTATCGATATGATCGGTAACGGCACGTTCTCCCCTGAAGATCACAACCTCTTCAAACCGATTGTAGACACGCTGCTGGGGCTCGATAATTACCTGTTGCTGGCTGATTATTCATCTTATATATCCTGTCAGGATGAGGTTGACAGGTTGTATCAACAACCGTATGAATGGGCCCGCACCTCAATCCTTAACACCGCCGCCATGGGTAAATTTTCCAGTGACCGCACCATCGCCGAATATGCCCGCGACATCTGGGACATCAAGCCGGAAGCGATCAGCCGGCACAGTAGAAGGGATCTGCAATAGGAAGCTGTCGTATATGAACACACCAGATCTCTGGGATCAAAACAACAAAGCGCAGGTCGTAGCGGGGCCTTCTCCGCACGCACCGCTTGCTGAACGGATGCGGCCGCGCACTGTTGCTGAATTTTCCGGGCAGGAACATCTGCTTGGCGAAGGTCGCATTCTGCGGCGAATGATTGAAACCGATTCGCTCGCCTCCCTGATTCTCTGGGGACCACCCGGCTGCGGTAAAACCACGCTGGCCCATATCATCGCCGCTGAAACAAAGTCACATTTCATCTTCTTCTCGGCGATCCTCTCCGGTGTCAAGGAGATCCGTGAGATCTTTCGCGAGGCGGAAGGCTACAAAGCCCGTGGTCAGCGGACGATTCTGTTCATCGATGAAATTCACCGTTTTAACAAGTCCCAGCAGGACGCCTTTCTTCCCTACATCGAAAAAGGGGTCGTCACGGTGATCGGCGCCACGACCGAAAACCCATCCTTTGAAGTTATCGCGCCGCTGCTGTCACGCTGTCGGGTTTTGATATTGCAAGAGCTTGAGCCAGACATGATAGAAGAGTTGTTGGTGAAGGCTCTGAAGGATGCTGAGCGCGGTCTGGGCAAGCTTGCCATTTCGGCACACGATGATGCCTTAAAATTATTGTCTGATCAGGCAGGAGGGGATGCCCGCTCTGCGCTGAATACGCTGGAAGTTGCCTCAGGATTGGCGCGGGGCGGCATCATAACTCTTGAAATTGCTCAGGAGGCGCTGCAGAAAAAGGCGCTCCTTTATGACAAAGGTGGCGAGGAACATTATAACGTCATCTCCGCTTTCATCAAGTCGCTACGGGGCAGCGACCCGGACGCGGCACTGTACTGGCTGGCCCGCATGCTGGAGGCGGGAGAGGACCCGATCTTTATCCTGCGGCGTATGATGATCCTGGCTTCAGAGGATATCGGCAACGCCGATCCACGAGCCATTCAGGTGGCTGTCGCGGCTCTGCAGGCGTTTCAGGTTATCGGCATGCCGGAAGGGCGCATCATACTGGGGCAGGCGGTCACCTATCTGGCCACGGCGCCAAAATCAAACGCTTCTTACGTCGGTATAAATTCCGCTTTGGCCGAAGTACGGAAAAGCGGCGCCCTGCCGGTTCCGATGCATATCCGTAATGCCCCTACAAAATTGATGAAAGAGCAGGGGTATGGTAAAGGATATCAGTACGCCCATGATTTCGAGGAGGGTTATGCTGGACAGGAGTGCCTTCCGGAGCGGTTGGCCGGGCGGAAGTTTTACGAGCCGAAGGGGTATGGCTACGAAAAGAGCATAATTGAGCGGATGGAGTGGCTGAAAAACAGGAAGGATAAGACATCATGAAACCTTTTATACTTGAACGCACACAGTTTCTGCCGATATCTCTTGAAACGGCCTGGGAGTTTTTTTCCAGCCCGGCTAATCTGGTAAAAATCACCCCGCCGGATATGGATTTCCGCATTACTTCACCGCCTCAGAGCGGAATCTACGCCGGCCAGATCATTACCTATACCCTGCGCCCGTTGTTGCGGGTTACCGTCAACTGGACAACCGAGATTACTCATGTAGAACAACCAAATTTCTTTGTTGACGAGCAGCGTTTTGGCCCGTATCGTTTTTGGCACCATCAGCACAGGTTTCGAGAAGTTGAAGGTGGAGTGGAAATGCATGATCTTGTTCATTATCTGCTTCTTCATGATCAGCTAGCCGGCCTCGTCAATCGCTTATTTGTTGCACCACGCCTCAGGCGGATTTTTGATTTCCGCACTGCGTCACTAACGAAACTTTTTTCGAACAGATAGCATGTATATTGCCAATATATTGAGGAGAATTTACCCATGAAGCGACTTGCAATATTAACCAGCGGCGGCGACTGCTCCGGCATGAATGCCACTATCCGCGCGGCGGCTCGAACCGCCATCGCCAACGGTGTTGAAATGATAGGTTACCGTAAGGGATACGCCGGGCTTCTCAAAAACGAATATGTCGTCCTTGATTCTCAGGCTGTTTCCGGGATACTGCAGCGCGGCGGCACATTTCTGCAGTCGGCCCGTTCGGCAGAATTCCGTACCGAAGATGGTCGCAGTAAGGCACTCGACAATCTCCGCAGTGAGAAGATTGAGGGGCTGATCGTGATCGGCGGTGACGGCTCATTGAACGGCGCTCTGGCACTGGACAAGATGGGGTTCCCGGTGATCGGCATCCCGGCCAGCATTGATAATGACATCGACTATACCGACATGGCGCTGGGGGTTGATACGGCCCTCAACAACATCATCTACGCCGTGGACTGCATCAAGGATACCGCCAGTTCCCATGACCGGGCCTTTATCGTCGAAGTCATGGGGCGCAATTCCGGCTATCTGGCTTCGACTACGGCCATCGCTACCGGCGCCGAGTTCGCCATCGTTCCGGAGGTGGAACTTGATCTTAATGAAATGTGTCACCAGCTGCGCCAGCGGTACGATGAGGGGAGAACTAACGCCCTGATCATCATGGCGGAGGGGGCCGGGCGTGCCCAGGAGGTTGCCGATGGCATCAAAAACGCTGTCGGTTTTGAGACACGGGTAACCGTGCTGGGACACTATCAGCGTGGCGGCGCACCATCAGTCTTTGACCGCCTGTTGGGGAGTCGCTTCGGCATGAAATCTGTGGAGCTTCTCCTCGCCGGCACAAAAGGAGTCATGGTCGGGCTGTCGGCCAACTCGCTTACGGTTACGCCGCTGGAGATGGTAGCCAACGGCGGGCAGAAGAAGCTTAACGACGACCTGCTCCATATGGCAGAGATCCTGGGTATATAATGCGCGCCGTCTCACGCTTTGCAAAAAAACGCTCTGTTAAAAGCGGACTTCCCCCCGGCACACTGGTCCATATCGGCGACAAATCGGACCGGACGGTCCAGATTGCCGTCATCGGCTATGCGCCGGAGGAAATCGAGGAGCACCACTTCGAGCAGATCGACCAGTATCTTGAGAATCCCTGCAACAGCCCCCTCGTGTGGGTTAATGTTGAAGGGGTGCATGATGTCGAACTGATCCGCGCCCTGGGTGAAAAGCACACTTTTCACCCGCTGGTGCTTGAAGACATCGTCAATACCGTGCAGCGCCCCAAGATCGAGGATTATGGAGACTATCTCTTTATCGTGCTGAAAATGCTGCGGCCAACGGAAGGTGGTGGATTCAGTTCGGAGCAGATCAGTTTTATTCTCGGGGCGGATTATCTGTTTACCTTTCAGGAGGGAATCAAGGGCGATGCCTTCGAACCAGTCCGTGATCGTATACGGAGCAGCAAAGGGAAAATACGCGGCATGGGGGTCGACTATCTGGCCTACGCCCTGATTGATGCCATTGTTGACGGCTATTTCAGTATTCTTGAAGGTTTTGGTGAGCGGATTGTCAATATCGAAGAAGAATTAACTCTCAACCCTGATCAGCAGGCCATCCATCGGATAAACGGCATGAAAAAGGAGATTATCTATCTGCGCAAGACCGTCTGGCCGCTGCGCGAGGCGATCTCATTTCTGGAACGGGGCGACAGCGACCTGCTGCAGGATGCCACCCGCATCTATTTCCGTGATGTCTACGATCACACTGTCCAGGTGATCGATACGGTCGAGACCTACCGTGATCTGCTCTCCGGCATGCTGGACCTCTATCTCTCCAGCATCAGCAACCGCACTAATGAAATTATGAAGTTTTTGACCGTGATCGGCACGATCTTTATACCGCTGACATTTCTGGTAGGGGTATACGGCATGAATTTCAAATATTTCCCGGAGCTGGAGTGGAAGAACGGTTATTTCATCCTCTGGGGGGTGATGATCGCAGTGGTAGTAATGATGGTGGCCTATTTTAGAAAAAAACGCTGGCTGTAGACGGTTTTAGTTAACGCACTTATCCTGACAGTCAGGGGTAAGTTGGAGATTTTATGACACGACTTGCACTCAAATTTGCGCTCAACTCTCTTGCCATGTTTATTGTAATGAAGCTGATCCCCGGTATTCAGATCGAACAGTTCCAAACCCTGCTTCTGGCGACGCTGGTAATCGCCCTGCTGAACGTTTTTCTGAGACCGATCATCGTCCTGTTGACCCTGCCGGTGACACTGCTGACGCTTGGCCTGTTTACCCTCGTGATCAATGCCCTGATATTTTATCTCGCGGCGTATCTGGTACCTGGATTCCATATAACAGGCTTTGGGACTGCGTTTATCGCCGCATTCCTCTTCAGCCTGTTCAGTTTTTTATTGAACATGTTCTTTGGCGCGAAACAGTGATTCTCCTTTGTCACGGCAATGTTTCTCATTTCGCCATCGCACCTTCCAACCTGTGATCTCCCCCGACTTCGCGCTCGTATCGCGTATAGAGCGAACGGTTCGCCAGCAGCTCCTCTTCAGGCCTGGCGATACTCTGGTCGTCGCGCTTTCGGGGGGCGCCGACTCCACCGCCCTGCTTGACCTGCTGACAAGTCTCCCGGATTACAACCTTCACCTGGTAGTTGCCCATCTGAACCATTGCCTGCGTGGCGCTGACTCTGACGCCGACGAGGAGTTCTGCCGGGGTGTGGCGGCCCGCTATGATATTCCGTTCGAATCGCGGCGGGTCGATGTCATGGTGGCGGCGTCAGAAAAGCGGCTGAACCTTGAGGATGCCGGTCGGCGGGCAAGGATAGAATTTTTCGCTGAGATCGGCGTGAAGTACGGGGCGACAGCGGTGGCACTCGCCCATCATGCCGATGATCAGGCTGAAACAGTGCTGATGCGCCTCCTGCGCGGTTCAGGAATGACCGGATTGTCGGGGATGGCGTACAAAAATGCCCGGGGCTACGTCCGTCCGCTGCTGGATATCACCCGTTCCGAAATTGAGCAGTACCTCAACATGCGTGGTCTGGAGTGGCGCGAAGATGCCAGCAACAGCGACACGATCTATCTGCGCAACCGTATTCGTCATGAGTTGTTGCCGCTTCTGGAAACGTACAATCCAGCCATCCGCTCCTGTTTTGCCGCAACGGCGTCAATTATCAGAGGTGATGATGAACTGCTGGACGAGCTGACGTCCCAGGCTTTTGTGAGGTCATGCATATTAGGGGAGGGGAGGGTCGAGTGTGATCTTGAACAGTTGCGCGGGTTCAAACCGGCTTTGCTGCAGAGAGTTTTGCGATATGCGTATCAACAATTTGTTGGAAATCTGCAAGGGGTTGGGCTCTGCCATATTGAGGCAATCTCCCGGCTGATAGCCTCAGATCGACCCAATGCCGCTTTGTCGCTTCCACAACAGATTACTGCCGTCAGAGCATATAATAAAATATCCTTCATTCACGAGAAGGGTGAACCTTTAGACGCTGATTTTGATATTCAGATAACAGATCCAGGGTGCTATGAACTACCTGATACTGGTGCACTTAGGGTTGAGTTGTCTGCCAGCGGAGTTGTTTTGACTGACTCTGGAATCGCTCTGGTTGATCTCGTAAAATTCCCCTTTCCTTGGCACGTCCGCAGTTTTTGCAACGGTGATCGTATTCAACCGCTGGGGATGAGCGGTCACAAAAAGGTGAAGGATATATTTATTGATCGCAAGATTCCTGCGTCGGAGCGAAAGCGGATTCCGCTCCTGTTTTGCGGTGGCGACCTGCTCTGGATTGCCGGTCTCTGCGTTTCAGAACTTTCGAGAGTGGATGCGCGGGAATCAACCTTCGTTCGGGTGACATGGTACAATTTATACACCGCTGACTCACGCTAAAATTCCAGGTTTTTCCGCCTTTTCTGCTTTTGACAACGTGATAAGGCACACCGGCTCGGCGGGGGCTTTTTCCCGCTGACCGGTGCTGCCGTTTGTTGGATATTAGGTTTTTTTGGTGTCATTTCTGAACGTATTGGATATGTAAATTCGATTCTTAAGGCGGGGTACTAACCGACGTGTACTTTTTTGGTGCGTCCGCTTGGTCTTGTAGTTAGGCAGGTTTCAAGGGTTTCATGGATAGCTTCGCGTACTATGTCGGTAAGTTTCAGTCCTTGACTAAACTGTTTTAATGCCTCATTCATTAGTGTCTGATAATTGCCTCCAACCATCTCAGCTCGTACTTTGAAGGTCGCTAGCACATCGTTGTCCACTCGCATGGTAATACGTGATTTCCCTCCGGTTTCCGCCTGAAGCTTTGCAAGATGAGGAGTTTCACTTACTGATTTTGCCTCTGCAAAATCAAAGCCTTTGTATTTTTCATGCATTTTGTCAGAACTGGTTTTCATAGCGCCTCCGTTGCGGCTCATTTGCTTTCCATGCAGATATGAGCCGTATTGTTTCATCTCTGTAAGTGTAGACAACCATCAGAATCCGTCCTTTACCACCCATTCCCAATGTGACGAATCTTTGTTCTTCTTCTGAATCACTGTCCTCTCGTGTCAATGCAAATGGGTCAAGTAAAACTTGCTGGGCTTCCTCGAAGGTCACGCCGTCGTGGTTCTTCGGGTTTGCTGTTGCTTTTTTGGAATCCCAGATGATTTTCATGGTTTTATTGTATGCACAATAGTATGTACTGTCAAGTCGATTGGTGTGTAATAAGTTGGATTGAAATGTTGTTAATCTCTTCGTTAAGCTCTGAAAAAGTACACTTAATTGGTTTGAGTGTAAGCAATGTTCGCAACGAAATCCTTTTTTGAGTTTTGAGTCGTTCATCTAGCGTTCTTGAAGATAAAACGTAAAATAGCCATTGATTCAAATTCGCTGGGTCAAGGGTGATTTTTTCGTTATGCGCTAAGATACAAAAAACATATAGGTGAGCTTGCCGCCGAGCCTCGTTAGAGTAATAATTCGTCTCTAAATTCCAACTTCTGGTAGGTCGAATATCAAAAGAGATGGCTGAAGGTTTCTGTTGTGCCCATGATTGCAAGTATGACGATGATTTTACTTCGATTGAAATTCCATTTGGCAGTTTAATGTCATAAGCGTCCCACTCGACACGGACACCGTTTGATACCCCAAGTGCTTGTGCTACCAAGAATTCAGCAAGTTTTCCACGAAGAGCATTATTCGAGAGGTCAGAAGCCGACCATTGCCAAAAATTGAGCAAATTAAAATCAAGTCGCTGCCCATCGTTATGGAAATGCTCATCTCCGAACTTTCTATTAACAGTTATGGCATCAAATTCGCTCATGATTTTCCTTGTTTTGTCCACCGGGTAGGAGGGGAGCCTTTCGGCTCCCGACCCCCCTCAGAACTGTGCGTGAAAGTTTCCCCTCACACAGCTCAAGCACTCCAAAGTAATCTCCCTGTTGGGATATCCGTCCCATTACAGGGCGGCATTCGCTTTTTCCAGCCTCTTACTCCTGCATTTCCGATAGCGTGCCTTACGGTTTCGCCTGCTTCATTGTTCCGAAGCGGAAATACAGGGTTTCCACGTTCCGCGTTTCCGACAATTATGTGGGTGACTTAGGTCCATTCTATACGCCGGCAGCCATGTTGTCCCCGCAGGGGAACCCGTTCATCCCCTGACCGGCTGCTTACCTTTTGGTTCAAGCCTGTCAGCCTCCTTTGGCTTGTCAGCCTTAACGACGCTTACGAAGTTCACTTATGTTGACCATATCACCCTGATCCCAGCCCTAGCCCGGATCGAGGCTTCCAGGGGAGCGGTCGCCTCGCGGTCTCCGCCCCTCCCGCCAATAGCTGCGGGATTCGGTACATTGTCCGGAGGGCTTCGTACCAGCATGGATGCACCATGACAGCACGCCTCCGTAGGATACCCGCAGGGGAATGCGGGGTCTGGTCAGTGCTTTCAAAGCCACAGCCAGACAGTCTTCAACGCGACATCGTGTCGCGAAACGTGATAAGGCACACCGGCTCGGCGGGGGCTTTTTCCCGCTGACCGGTGCTGCCGTTTGTTGGGAATTCGCCGTTTTCGCTTCTGACTTTTCAGTTTTTGCCTCGTGTCAAGGGCTGACCCCTTTTGTCTGCGCCTCACCGGTATTTTGCAGCGCGCAGCAGAGCAAAATCCGTGTAAAGCCGATTGTTATGTGTATTTATTTACTTTACCTAATTTGCTTACGTCCACTACAACTTCGAATTCAATAGATTGGTCTGAAAACAAAACATTATCCCTAGAATACTTTGTATCTAAAACAATTCTATCTTTAATGTTAAACCAATCTTGCCCTTGATAATGGTTGTATGCAAAATCCTTAGCTCGATCAATGGATGTTGTCCAAGCTTGACCGTAATCTCCACTTTCATACTCGTTTACACTACACCCGCGATATAGTTGTATAATCTCAGGCAAGGAATCAATATCATTTGGCGTTAGTACTTCATTCAAAATAATTTTGGGATACCAACATTCATTTTCTTGGCGCGTATATAATTGGTGAAGGCCATTGAAAGCATAAGATGTAAAAGCATGCCTTAAAGAATCTAATACTTGCAAGGCATCCTGGTCGTTTATTTTTTCGGATAGCATATTTGCATATGATTTTATGGCTTTTACAGCAGCATTGTCTTCAGATTGGGAACTGTTACGGACTTCACCCGATGATTCATACTTTATAATCTCTTCGATGAAATATTCTATAGCATTTATAAATTCTTTATTTTGTATGACTAATGAAGGTACAAATAGTTTAGATTCAATTGAACAGACATCAATTTTCATATCGTTGCTCATAAAATTGACATCGCATAATTTAAACAATATCTTGATCCCTACTTTTACATTTTTACCTACAAGAGGTTAGTGGACCAGTCGATATGCAGTTAATTCTGCCTGAGGATCCTGATGGAGTTGGCTGATAGATGGGCAAGGGTTGAATAAATTGCTGCGTTTGTGTTGCTGAATTTCTTAAACTATTTGACAAATTATTGAGACCATTGATGATTTCATTCGCGTCCTGTTGATTTCTCTGCTGTTCAATGACACGCTGTTGTTGTGCTATTTGTTGTTTATACATCCTTTCATTTTCAGCTTTTTCAACAATTTTAAGGCGCTCCTCTAACTGTTTTTTGGAATTTTCTATGGCTGCCTGATACATTGGTTGCAAATCATTTCTCCAGCTACAAACTTTATTGGCTGTACTGCTATCTAAACCTTCGATTTTATAACTGCCATTACATGCAAAATGTAAATACTCTCGCTCAGTCCTTTTTACGTTTTCAATAAACTGATTTATTCTAGGAATGGCTTGATAGACTTCCTGGCGTTTTGCTTCGATATGATCTAAATAAGATTTTGGTATTTCGACTAGTGATTTTTGCCCTGTATTTTCCATTTTAAAATGTCTGAAGCGTCCATCGCCCGATTTTATTATCCCTATTCCGCCAGGAACCTGATTGTAATTTTTGATATTTACCTCATAAACAATATCATCAGATTTTGCAGGAATACTGGTTCGGTCCACAAACTCAAAAGCAACACCTTTTGAGGAATTTATGTAAGTCTTCACAGGTATTAGAGGTGAAGAAATAACACCCCACAGATTGGCATTTTCATCCATTAATTCAGCTATATGTCTAACATTTAGAGTATTATTGTTTATTGCATATTGCTCAGTAAAGGTGGCCCTTTCTAACGGGCCATTCCCTGTAGACTCATATTTGACTAAATGATTAACAAAGTCGTAAAAGATACTAGGCTGATTTTTATACTCACCAGTACCATTGTGGATTGTTATTTCGTCATAGTGGTGTGTATCAGAAATCGATATATCTCTGCCCAACCCAAAAGCATATCCGTCTTTACATTCACCATCCCAAAACTGCCTAAAATTCCTTCGTTGCAATTGGTCTGATGATGTGGGCAATTTACATGCAACTTTTTTATTAACAGGCTGATTATACAGCGGCTTCGGAAAGTCCAATGGCGATGGTGTGACATAATTGTCTGTCAGTGATTTTTCATATGATGCCGCTTCTTCATGCGATATTTTCGGAAACGAAGTACCTGAGCTTGCACAACCAGCTATGATTGATACGGTAAGTATGGAAAGTAAAAGATGGGAAATATTCATATGAGCTCCTTTTATCTGTTTATATGATTTTTTTTACTCATAACGCCATAAAGCCGACCTGTCCGCACGGCTTTTTCGTGCGGACAGGTCGTGCCGCAGGATCGTTTTCACTTTTAAGTCGATTTCAGATTCTGACTTTTCAGATTCTGACTTTTATGATTTTTTTAAAAAACCTGTTAGCCAACGTAAACACTGGGCTCACAGACTTTTCATATTTTTCGCCTTTTCTGCGCTGCAACAGTTGCCAGCAAAATCTCGGTTCCAGCAGTTCAGCGACAAAAGCGACTCCGACTGCTTTTTCTGCCTCAGATTATAATTGCCTCTGATTTTAAATTCTTTTGAATTAAACTTCTTTTGATCTTAAATTGCCTTTGACGTGTTACTTTTCTCTTTCGCAGTTTTCGCCTTTTCCAAAATGCCAGTGCAAACAACAAATCCTCAATTCCAGCAACTCCGCTGGCGCCACCTCCTCCGCTGGTTTTGACCAACGGGGTCGGATTTGACCGGCTTGACCGGTCGAAATACGTGGTTATGCCATGTTCTCCGGCTCCTAAACTTCCCTTCGGGGGCAGAAATGGAGAGAGAGATGATAGACGAATACACCGGTAAGAAGATAATCAGTCCGCTCGATTTACCTGTTAAACTCAAGCCAGAAGATCATTCAGAAGTTTTTATTATGAAGACAATTCACGCAATGGCGCTCCATAGTTTATGCCCTCCGACATACGACAAGTTTTGTCATTGTTACAACGAACTATTAAATGTTCGTCGGTTGCCACTTGAGGAACTGGATTAGGCTAACGCACGTACTTGATTATTTTACTTTTCAAGTTCATTTTCGCCTCCGTTATTTTTGGTGGTATAACGATTAAGAGTTTATGCGGTAGCGAAGCAAAGCGGAGCCGCCGTATAAA
>JAFLLC010000153.1 GCA_019162745.1 Deltaproteobacteria bacterium
TGGTCGGGATGACAAGAATTGAACTTGCGACCCCCTGCTCCCGAAGCAGGTGCGCTACCAGGCTGCGCTACATCCCGAAGAGTGCTTTTTTTAGCCGGTTCGTGGCTCTTTGTCAAGGGGAAAGACAAAGTCCCGCGCTGTCAAATCTTGTTTTTTTGAGGAATTTCAGGTAGTGTAGCCAGCCACACCAATGAAGCGGCAATAACCACAGCGAAGTTTGTTGGGCACCTTATTGCCACTTGACTCTGAAGCGGGAGCTGAAAGCATGAGTGATGTAATGAAGCAGCAGATAAAAGATCTCCTCAAAGAACGCAACGCTGTGTTGCTGGCTCATAACTACATGCGTGACGAGGTGCAGGAAATTGCCGACATCACTGGCGATTCTCTGGCGTTATCCATTGAGGCGGCAAGAACCGATGCCGATGTCATCGTTTTTTGCGGCGTGCATTTCATGGCCGAATCGGCAGCGATCCTTTCTCCCCAAAAAAAGGTACTCCTCCCCCGCGCCGATGCCGGCTGCCCGATGGCCGACATGGTTACAGCCGAAGAGCTGGAGGCTTTGCGTGCCAAACACCCCGGCGTGCCGGTCGTGACCTATGTCAATTCGACAGCCGAGGTCAAGGCCCATTCCGACATCTGCTGTACTTCGGCCAATGCTCTCAAGGTGGCGCAGTCACTGCCGGATAACGAGCTGATCTTTGTTCCCGACCGCAATCTGGGACGCTGGGTCGCCCGGTTCGTTCCGGAAAAGAAGTTCATTTTCTGGGAAGGGTTCTGTCCGACCCACGAGCGGATGACCCTGGCGGCGGTGCAGCAAAAAAAAGCGGAACATCCCGGTGCCCTGTTTATCTGTCACCCCGAAAGCGCCCCGGAGGTCTCGGCCATTGCCGACCACGTCTGCTCCACCAGCGGCATGTACGAATACTGCCGCACCAGTCCGGCGTCAAAATTCATCATCGGCACCGAAGCCGGTATTCTCTACCAGTTACGGCTGGAGAACCCGGGCAAGGAATTTATATTGGCTTCACCGGCTCTCTTCTGCCCCAACATGAAGCTGACCTCGCTGGAGGATGTTCTTCTCTCGCTCCAGACCATGTCCCCGGTAGTCACCGTCCCGGAAGAGATCCGCGCCAAGGCAAAAAGGGCATTGGACCGGATGTTGGCGGTACCGAGAGACTGATTGTAATCACATTATTTAATCCAATAATCATACGAATGAAGGAGCCTGCCATGACAAAAGATTATTCTCGCTACCCACATCAACATCCTGATTCCACCGGACACTTCGGCCAATACGGAGGATCCTATATCCCACCGGAGCTGCAGGAGGAAATGGATAAAATAACGGATGCCTACCTTACGATAAGCAACACATATCGCTTTATCGAAGAGCTGCGTTCCATCAGAAAGCACTATCAGGGACGGCCAACCCCTGTGTACCACGCAGACCGCTTATCGAAAATGTGCGGTGGGAGCCAGATCTACCTGAAACGTGAAGATTTAAATCATACCGGCGCGCATAAACTCAACCATTGCATGGGAGAGGGTCTGCTGGCCAAGTATATGGGGAAAAAGAAATTAATCGCAGAAACCGGCGCCGGACAACATGGCGTTGCCTTGGCAACGGCAGCCGCTTATTTTGGCCTGGAATGCGAAATCCATATGGGTGAAGTTGATATTATAAAAGAAGCACCCAATGTCATCCGTATGAAGCTGCTTGGCGCCACAGTAGTTCCTGTCTCCTTTGGGCTCAGAACACTCAAAGAAGCCGTTGATTCCGCTTTCCAAGCCTATCTGAAGGACCCCATCAATTCGATCTACTGTATCGGTTCGGTGGTGGGGCCTCACCCTTTCCCCATGATGGTGCGTGATTTCCAGACTGTCGTCGGCATCGAATCCCGAGCGCAATTCATGGAAATGACAGGTAGCTTGCCGGATGTAGTGTGTGCCTGCGTCGGTGGCGGAAGTAATGCCATGGGAATTTTCTCCGGCTTCATCAACGATCCGGTCAAACTCATCGGTGTTGAACCGGGTGGTCGCTCCCTTACTCTGGGTGACCACGCGGCCACTGCAGCCTTTGGAAAGCCCGGAATCATCCATGGCTTCAAATGCTACCTGCTCCAGGACGAGAAAGGCGATCCGGCTCCGGTATATTCCATCGCCAGCGGCCTCGATTATCCCGGTGTAGGCCCGGAGCATTGCCTGCATAAGGACGATGGTCGTATCAGTTATGAAATGGCCGATGACGTGGAAACTCTCGATGCGTTTTATACCTTGAGCAGCGTCGAAGGGATTATTCCGGCTCTTGAAAGTGCACATGCCGTTGCCTACGCTATGAAGCTTGCCAAAGAGATGAAACACGGTACTATTTTGATCAACCTCAGCGGACGAGGTGATAAAGATCTAAACTTCGTCACAGAAACATATGGTTTCAATATTGACGAAGCGAAAAAGAGCTTGTTGAACTGATATTGCTGTCAGTAATCAATAGAGAAATGAAGCCATTACATCCGTATGCAGGTTGTACAGGTTCGCCATTGCATCGTCGCCACGATCAAAAAGAGCATTCTTTTCACCGCTGCCCACGGCGCTGGCTTCTCCTGTTGCTCTCTGCAATGTTCCTGCTCCACCCTGTGGCGGCTGCTGCGGCACCGAATTCTCCCACAAACATTCCCGTCATAGTCGTCGGTGGCGACCGCGATTATCCCCCCTACGAATTTATCGACAAGAACGGCCAGCCCAGCGGATACAACGTCGAACTGACCCGCGCCATCGCCGAAGTCATGGGGATGAAGGTCGAGTTTCGCCTCGGCGGCTGGTCCGAGATGCGCGCCGCCCTGCAGAACGGATCGATCGATGTACTGGAGGGGATGTCCTACTCGGTGGAACGTGCCGACGAGGTCGATTTTTCCCAGCCCCATACGATCGTCAATCACGCCGTATTTGCCCGCCGTGACTCTCCGGGTATCAACTCTCTCGAAGAGCTGGAAGGAAAATCGGTGGCGGTGCACCGCAGCGGCATCATGCATGATTACCTGGTAAACAAGAAATTCAGCGGCAGGCTGACCTTGACCGAAACGCCGGCCGATGCGCTGCGCCAGCTGGCTGCCGGGAAAACCGACTACGCCATTGTCGCCATCGTTCCCGGCATGTATATCATCCGCGAACTGAAGCTGACCAACCTGATCCCGGCGGTGCGCAACGTCGCGACCCAGCGCTACTGTTACGCGGTCGACAAGGGGAACGCGGAGCTGCTGTCTCGCTTCAACGAGGGGCTGGCGATCCTGAAGAAGACCGGCCAGTATGAACTGATCTACAACAGATGGCTCGGGGTGCTGGAACCTCCGCAGGCCGACCTGCGCACGATCGCCAGGTATGCGGCTGTCGTGGTGGTGCCGCTGATCCTCCTGCTGGGGGGCTTTGCCATCTGGTCGCGAGCCCTGCATCGCCAGGTGGCGCTGCGTACCGCCGACCTGACGCGGGAGATTGCCGAACGGATACATGCCGAGGAGGAACTGCTCCTCAACCAGCAGCAGCTGCTGCAGGCCGACAAAATGGCCGCCCTGGGGGTACTTGTCTCCGGTGTGGCCCATGAGATCAATAACCCGACCGGCCTGATCCTGCTGGAGGTGCCGACGATCAAACGCTTCCATGCCGATGCAGCGAAGATCCTGGAAAGTTATTACCGGGAGAATGGCGACTTCAGCTGCGGCGGCCTCCCCTACTCGCGCATGCGGGAAGAAATCCCGCACAGCCTTGAAAAGCTCCATGACGCCGGCAAGCGCATCAAGCGGATTGTGGACGACCTGAAGGACTTTGCCCGGCAGGGGGAGAGCGCCTGCAACGAGAACGTCGATCTGAACACCGTAGCCCAGGCTGCGGTACGCCTTGTCGAACCGACCATCCGCAAGGCAACGACCCGTTTCAGCACCGAATATGATCGTCATCTTCCCAGAATACGCGGCAACACCCAGCGCATTGAGCAGGTGCTTGTCAACCTGATCCTGAACGCCTGCCAGGCGCTGCCTGACCCCGACCGCCGCATCGATCTGACCACCAGCCATGACCAGCAACGCGGCGTCGTGCTCTTCCGGCTGCGCGACGAAGGAAGCGGCATCTCCCCGGAAAACCTGGCGCGGTTGACTGACCCGTTTTTCACGACCAAACGCGACATGGGGGGGACCGGCCTTGGCCTGTCGGTTTCGGCCGGCATCGTCAAGGAACATGGCGGCACTCTTAAATTCGATTCACACCCAGGCCGCGGTACGATCGTGACACTATCACTGCCGATCCATACGGAGGAGGAAAGCGCATGAAAGCCGTAACCTATCCAGACTTCAGCATTCTGCTGGTTGATGACGAGCCGGATTGGCTCGGCTCGCTTTCTCTGACACTGGAATCCTGCGCCGGCATCAGCAACATAGTCACCTGCAGCGACAGCCGCGAGGTCATGGCTATTCTCGACGGGGGACAGGTCAGGCTGGTGCTGCTCGACCTGACGATGCCGCATCTGTCGGGGGAACAGTTACTGGAGCAGATCGGCGAACACCATCCCGAGATCGCCGCCATCGTTATCAGCGGTCTGAACCAGCTAGAGACTGCGGTGCGCTGCATGAAGCTGGGGGCGTTCGACTACTGCGTCAAGACCGATGAAGCGGACCGGATCGTCGGAGCGGTGCTACGGGCGGTCAAGATGGTGGAGATGAAGCGGGAATACCAGGAAATGGCGAGCCGCATCGTTTCGCGCGAACTGCGCCACCCGGAGGCGTTCGCTGCCATCGTCACCGCCGACCGCTTCATGCTGGACATCTTTTCCTATGTGGAGGCGGTGGCCAAGAGTCCGCAACCGCTGCTGATCACCGGCGAAAGCGGAGTCGGCAAGGAGCTGATCGCGAAGGCGGCGCACTCCCTGAGTGGCTGCCGCGGCAAACTGGTGACGGTCAACGTCGCCGGACTGGACGACACGGTCTTCGCCGACACCCTCTTCGGTCACGTGCGGGGAGCCTACACCGGTGCCGAACTGGCTCGGCGCGGCATGGTGGAGGAGGCGGCCGACGGCACCCTCTTTCTGGACGAGATCGGCGACCTGAGCATCCCGTCACAGGTCAAGCTGCTGCGTCTGCTGCAGGAAGGGGAGTATTTCCCGCTCGGGAGCGACCTGCCGAAGCGGCTCAAGGCGAGGATCATCGTCGCCACCCACCAGAACCTGCCGGAAAAAGAGCGGAGCGGCGCGTTCCGCCGCGACCTCTATTACCGGCTGCGCACCCACCAGGTTCAACTCCCGGCGCTGCGTGAGAGGCGCGGGGATATCGCCCTGCTGCTCGATCACTTTCTGGAGGAGGCGGCGCAGGCGCTGGGGATGAAGAAACCGACGCCCCCCAAGGGGCTCGTACAGTATCTGGCGACCTACTGTTTCCCCGGCAATGTCCGCGAGCTGAAGGCGCTGGCCTACGATGCCGTCAGCGTCAACCGCGAGCGGATGCTCTCCATGGATACCTTTATCAAGGCGATTGAACAGCGGCAGTCCCAATGCGCGCCGACAGGCGCCGGAGCGTCCCGGCAGAATCCTTTCTCCGGCTTCGACGACCTCCCCACCTTCAGCGACGCGGCCGCTTTCCTGGTTCTGGAGGCGATGACGCGGGCCAGCGGCAACCAGACCCTGGCGGCACGGCTGCTCGGCATCTCGCAGCCGGCGCTCTCCAAGCGCCTGAAGATGCTGAAGGAGTAGCAGAGGCTCCACCAACTGCAAAGCACCACTTCCAACTCCCATAACCGGCGGTTATAACCATAACTCCTGGTTATAACCGCATCTATCACCCTGTAAATAAAACGTTTTCCAATAATTTAGTCTGCTCACCATAACCATTGGTTATAACGCCCCTCTTTACCGCAACCGCCATTACACCTGTTTTTACCCATTATTACGGTAAGTTACAAAAATATTGCTTGTTGGCACTGTCCATGCTCACGGTAAGAGCAGTAGTAATGCGGTGACCCAGCGGCACCGCATACCCCAACCCTCACCGTGGAGGTCGTCATGGCAATGTTCTGGATTCAATTTGTACTCGTACTGGGTGCCGTTCTTATCGGTATCCGCAGAGGTGGTGTCGCACTCGGCCTGATCGGTGGCTTGGGCGTTTCGCTGCTCGTGCTCGGCTTCCGCAGTCCGCCATCGGAACCGCCGATCGCCGTCATGCTGATCATCCTGGCGGTGGTTACGGCATCAGCGACACTGCAGGTCGCCGGCGGCCTCGATTACCTGGTGCAGCTAACCGAAAAACTGCTGCGCGCCCACCCCAAATACGTGACAATTCTGGCGCCGCTCTCGACCTTTTTCCTCACGGTCTGTGTCGGTACCGGCCATGCCGTCTACGCTCTGCTGCCGGTCATATCCGACGTAGCCCTCAAGACCGGTATCCGCCCCGAGCGCCCGATGGCCATTTCCAGCGTCGCCTCACAGATGGGCATCACAGCGAGTCCGGTTGCCGCCGCCGTGACCTTCTTCCTCGGCTTTGCCGCCAAGGCCGGCTATCCGGTAACGCTGATCGACATCATCATGGTCACGATGCCAGCCGGCGTCATCGGAGTACTGGCTGCTGCCGCCTGGAGCTTCAACCGCGGCAAGGATCTCGGCAAGGATCAAGAATATCAGGAGCGGCTGAAGGATCCGGAGTTCAAGAAGGCCCTCGATGTTGATGTCACCACGCTGGACAAAAAGATCTCCACCAGCGCCAAGATCTCGGTGGCACTCTTCTTCACCGGCGTCGGCTCGATCATCCTGCTGGCGAGCGTTCCCGAACTGCTGCCGCTGGCTGCAGGAGGTAAACCGGTCGCGATGACCACGGTCGTACAGTTCGTCATGCTCGCCTTCGGGGCCTTCATCATGTTCTCCTCAAACGTCAAGGCGAAGGATATCGCCCATTCCAGCGTCTTCATCGCCGGCATGATCGCGGTTGTCTCGATCTTCGGCATCGCCTGGATGAGCGATACCTTCATCTCCGCCAACAAGAAGTTCCTGGTGGACAACATCGGCATCATGGTCAAGATCGCCCCCTGGACCTTCGCCATCGCCACCTTCTGTATCTCCGCCTTCGTCAAGAGTCAGGCGGCCACCCTCGCGATCACGCTCCCCCTTGGGCTGGCGCTCGGCCTCCCGGTCCCGCTGCTGCTGGGATTGATGCCGGCCAGCTACGCATACTTCTTCTTCGCCTTCTACCCGAGCGACCTGGCCGCCATCAATATGGACCGCACCGGTACCACCCGTATCGGCAAATACCTCCTGAACCACAGCTTCATGGTTCCCGGCTTTATCGGGGTCGGAGTCTCAACCGTGGTTGCCTATGCTATTTCGAGAATGATGTTCTAGACCAGCAGCATCAGAGCGCAGCATGCAAGGCCGCATCCGTTTCGGGTGCGGCCTTGTGCTATTGGGGATCATTTTAAAGAGCTGGTGACGCCTAACAACTCTTATAGTAAAACAGATGGTCTATCGTAAATTAATTAATTTAAAGGAATTTTTAGGGAGATTGAGGTCCATTATAAAAATTCTTGACTTATTGAACGCAACTAAAATACATAGATGTATACAAAAAATACTTTAACATAATAATTGCATTATATTAGCTTACCATTTTAAAAAAATGCCTGCCGTTTGCTATTATGCAGCACCCTCGAAACAAAATATAACAGCAGCATACCAGCTGAAACTAATTGCATTTCATCCGACAACCAAAGGGGGCTAATTTTATGAACACACTGAAACTACTCGCAATTACATTGCTCTGCCTGACTTTCAGCACCGCTGCAGAGGCCAAATGGTGGATTTTCGGCCAATCTGAAAATGAGATTTCTACCCGCTATCTATACCTGAACGGGGTCTCGTATGATGAACTGGGGGACAAGATTACGGTCTATCGGGAGACTCTGCCGGAAGGGCAGCTGGTGCTGCGAGGTAAGGCGGGGACTACGTCGTCTCAGGTGGGGGTCGTCCAGGTAAGCCGTGACGGCAAAGCCACCTGGCAGGAAGCTGCGCGAAGCGATGACGGCACCTTCGAATACGGTTTTAAACCAGAAATCGGCAAAAGCTACCTCATGTATGTAAAGATCATGGACACCACCGGCAAATCCAATGACGTTGAGGCTACCCGCAAGGAGGTGACCGTCTCCGATCAAAACATCTCGGCGCTCGTCCGCAAAGCACTCGATGACCTTATTGCCGCGTACCGCGCAGAGGATCCTCGCGGGTTTATGAACCTCGTCAGTCCGGACTTTTCCGCTGACGCAGCGATCCTTGACCGGGCCATCCGCAGAGACTTCACCGCCTTTGATAACATCGATCTTCGCTACACGCTCAACAACGTTACCAGCGCCGGGAGTGGCAAGGTGTTTGTGTCCCTCTCTTTTACTCGGGGAGTGACATCCACCAGGAGCGGCAAGACACTGACCGACAAGGGATCGACCGAATTTGTTTTTTCCATGGAAGAAAAGGGGCCGAAGGCCTTCAGCATGAAAAACCCGCTGATCTTTGGTCTGTCTGATGCCGAGAATGTGGCAACCGGAACGGTACCCTCCAGCGAACCAACGATTACCGTGGCCTCGGATGGATCGGTGACGATCGGCACCCCATCCGACAGTGTCGGTGGTATCCCGGCTCCTCAGAATCTTCATGCCACCAACCCTCCGCCTAATCACCACATGGTAGACCTCGAATTTTCTACCCCAATGGATGAAATGGCCTCCCAGGGATTTTATGAAGTGGTTGTAGAGGAAAGTCTCGGCATGAACGGTCCGTGGCAGGTAGCTGTGCGCAAAGACTTCGACACCTTTGTCCGGGTAGAGAGCGACTATATTGCCCAGAAGTCGGCAATCCTTTATTTCCGCGCGAAAATAGTCAGGAATGCCGGCGGTGAATCTAGCCCCTACAGTAATGTTGTTTCTTTTGATAACCGCTGGTAGCGGCCATGGCAGCTTTTAACGGCATAATACGCAATGGGCGCAGATTTCTGACGGGAATAGTCCTCTGTCTTCTGATCGGATTATGCGCCGTCGCCCGGGCTGATGATGGCGCTACAAACATCGATCCTAATGGAAAATTTTTGGAACAGATCGCCAACAACGGTATTCCGGCTGTGTACGGCGAAATGCTGAGCGCCCTCCAGGAAAGCGGAGCTGCCGGATTCACCTCTGCGGCAACACAGTATGTCAAGAGCGGGTCTGGTAGTGCAAAGGCCTTGACCGGCCTTGCTGCGGTTACTTCTACCCGCAACGCCTTGAACAACATGAACCAGATGTTCGGACGACTCTTTTCCGCTATCGATGTGACCACCAAGCTCGGCAGCGGCGACACCGCTGCCGCAGCCGAAGCGGGAGCGGTCTGGTTTGTTACCGAACTGGCCGGCACTGAGGCGGGCAAGAACCTTCTTAGCGGCTATGGTGTAACGCCGCCTGTTGTCAGCGCGCTGCTTGTTTCCTACTCAATCTGGCGTGAATCCGAGAAGGCGTTGGCCGCTGAGGAAAAGGGGGTAAAGCTTGAAAGCCTCTATGGCACTGTTGAAAAAATTACCTATAGCCGGGGACGTTCTCTGGGAGTAGGCGATCCGTTGCCCATAACTCAGGAAAATATCGACAAGATCTGGAACCGTGCGTTGACCGATTCAGATTTTCGGGAAGGGTTCAAAATCTATGTGACCGAGTTGCTGCAGAAGGATTTCCCCGACTATCTACGGTCCGATCCTGTGGCTGATACCAGCACCAGTGTCATCCCGGGTCTGGGAGATCAACAGCCAGCGTCTGACATCGCAGGGCAGACCATCGATATCCAGCCGTCCACCGGTGGCAAAGAGGAGATGCGCCCTTGGATTGTTGCCCTGATAGGCCAGTTGAATAGAGCCAAAAAGGTTGAGGAGCAGCGCATGCTCACCTACCAGCAGTTGAAAGCCGTTGCCCTGAGAATCCAGATGAATGGCAGCACCGTGGAGCAGGCTATGGCACGCTTTGATAGCGCCCTGGTCCAATTGGGGATTGTTGCGAGCTACCTCCAGTCGTCACCTCAGGACATCAAGGCTGCCATTGAAAAGGACGATTACCAAACCCTCATGGCTCACATGAAGACAGTGACCGACTACACACAGAATGTTATTGCCTGGCTCCCCTCCAAAGGCCCTCTGGCCGAAGTACGTGCCGAATATCTGGCTGCTCTGAAGGATCGTTACAAGCTGGCGGCTAACGGCTTCAATGCTTTTCGGGTAAAACTCAAGCAGCGCATTGAATTGCCGCCGTTAGCGGCTCCTGTGACCTCTGGCAGTCAGCAAATTCCGGCAACGGGACAGGCAACTTCAGCCACAACACCCCCTCCAACAATAGATCCCACCGATTTTTACCGTAACTACCTTGCCCCACGGATTAAGCCGTTCGACTGGGGTGGTGCCGGTGAAGCAGAGATGGTTAAAGCACCGTATGAACAGCAGCTGGCCAAGGGGAAATTCAAGCAGACGACCATGATAGAAAAAGCATGGGAACAGCAAAATTTCAGCCTTGCCATGGGTAATATGGAGGGCATAACCACGCTGCCACCCCCACGTGAGGAAGAGACCTTTGCCGGTTACAAAAAAAAGCTCCTGACTGAAGTTGCTACAAGCGGGAAACCGGGAGAAATTCAGTCCCTGCATCAGACGCTGCAGTCTCAGAGTGAGTCTATCGCCAAACTGTATAAAGACGGCAACTGCATGGTCTTTCCAAGGTGGTATGAATGCAGTGATCGCCCCATGCCACCGGCTGATGAAACCATTGAGCAACGCAGGGTACGCAGCGCCCAGGGGCAGGCAATAATGGAACAGGCCCGGGGGATGAGTAACGCACTGGAGCCGAGCCGAATTCAACTCAGGCAGCTGGAGGTCGCCTGGACAAAGGCCCATGAGATGGCAATCAGCGTCATTGCCGATCAGGTTGCCATGGCTCAACTGCGCCATAGTGAGCTTGCCGCATGGATGAAAACAAACCGCCTGATTCATGAGGAGAAAGCCCGTCAGGCGAGGGGCAACCTCAACAACTTTCGCAGTGCGGCAGCATCGATTGCCTTGCCGGCATTGACCGGAACAACAGCAGGAGAAACTGCTCTGGCTCAATTTGAGGAGTGGTTAACAACCAAAAGATATCTGGGCATCGGTAAGATAGCCGAGCCGGAAGGGCGTCTGCTGCAAGGGGCAGAAATGGTTTCGCAGGAACGTTCCGCACGACTTTTAGGTGAAGCACGGCAACTGCCGGGCCAGGCTAATGTGTTTCTTTCTCAGGCATACACCGAGGCTGAGGCATTTGCCCAAGGGGTGCCACTCTTTGCTGAGGCGGTCACGGCAGTAACTCCGGCAATTGACGATATTGTGATATATGATTCGCCAAACTTCAGGGACGAGTTCGCTACCCTGAGTCGCCGGAGTGATCGTGCAAAAGTTTTGGCAGACAAAATCCGCAGTGCCGCTGATTCAGCCAATGGGCAACTGAGACAGGAAATCGAGAACCGAGAGACTGATGGCTACTGGCTACGTACAGTTGCCGGCAGCATCCGCTCA
Source organism: Deltaproteobacteria bacterium (assembly GCA_019162745.1). Lineage (GTDB taxonomy): Bacteria > Desulfobacterota > Desulfuromonadia > Geobacterales > Pseudopelobacteraceae > JACRCG01. The sequence goes on from JAFLLC010000153.1 coordinate 11,565, forward strand.
TTTCGGGACACGGCGCTGAAGTGGGGGATGCTGGATGAATCCGGTAACAAATTACGTGTGCCACCCCCTAGACCAGAGATCACACCCAATGCCCTGATAGTAGGGCACCCTTTTTGGCACTACCTGACAACCGCTGAAAGTAATGCCGTTGCTAACAAACTGCGGGGCCTCTGGAGCGAGGGAAAGCTGGCTGGCTTTTCCGCCGGACCGGCCCCATGGTTCGGTGAACAGGTGAAGCCCTATCTCGATCAAGTCAGCAAGGCGCCCAGCACCCCCGAAGCGAATTTCTGCGTTGGTGAACAAGTTAACAGCTTCACCGCCATGCCGGTTACCACCGGCGGCATGATCAGGGCAAAACAGATATATGCTGCGATGGTACCGGGACAGCAGTCCTTTGAGGATGGTTTTACTTCACTGGGAAGAGCGCTGCCGATGCAGGTGGCGTTCAACGGAGGCTATACCGGCACATTCCGCGACCTGTATCTGGGCGGATGGCAGAATACACCTCTTGGCAAGGAGTATCTGTCCTTCCGTAACCAGTTGAAGGAGCAGTATGCCATTCACCTGAAACTTTGGGCAGAGAACCAGCACAAGGCCCAGGAACAAGCTGCCGGGAAAGTGCTGCAGCAGATGGACGGCTGGCTGGCAACCCTGCAACAGCGGATTGCTACCGGCGACGCCATGATTAGCCGAAGCAAAACTCTTCCATTTAGGGAACGGGTCGCTATAGAAGCAGCCATAAAGGAACTGGCTGCCTTCAATGATCACCTGCTTGATGAGCCCTATCGGCAGACGGTCGCCGCTGCCGACTTGATTCGGGGTACCGGCAGCCGTGACGAACCGGCCGTCAAAAGAGCCAACGCGGTGATAAACCAGATCGGCCAGCTCTCTTCACGGCTCTCCATAGTAATTGGCAGCCTCAAAGCGCTCCTACAGCAAGGACCACAGATGGATCTGGCAGGCTTCTACGAGAGTTTTCGCCAAACCTACGAATCCCGCAACGAATCTGCGGTCATGGCGATGATCAGCGATGGCTGGGAATCCGGCGACGGCACGACGCTGGACGACCTGCAGGGATACCTGCACAACAGCTTCACCGTATTCGATCAGATTACCTACCAGATTTCTCAATTGAAATATTCGTGGAATGGAAAATTCTACAACGTTTCCTACGATGTGACCATCACCGGTCGCAACTTCCGCCACAATCTGAAGCATGAGGAAAAATCCAGCGTCAACGAGGAGGTGTCTCTGGACAGCAGCGACAAACCGCGCATCAGCCGCACCCTTAACGGGCGTTTCTGGTATGTGCAGTAACGACAACCAATAACCGGTTAACAGCTTCAATCCACCATTGAAGTTAAATGCGAAGCAAAAGGAGAAATTTCTATGAAGCAATTGAGAAGCAATAGGCGGTTGCAGCTGTTATCAGCACTGGTAGCGGTCGTTACTCTGGCGCCTGCGGCCTCCCGGGCGGCCGAACACGAAATCCACGGTTCCAACGATTTTTCCGTAACCTACAACGATGTTACCGGCCCTGGTGCGGGCAGCCAATCGTCACTTACCGAGGGGGGGCGGTATCTGGAAATTCTGAACCTCTTCGGCAACGGCCGGCTGGGCGAATTTGACTACAACTGGACGGTTGGAGCCAAGGCGACAGACGACCGGCGCAACGACCAGAAAAATACATCCCTGACGAACCTGCAGGGACGGATAACGAACAAGACCCACACCCTGACCGTTGGTGACACCTTTGAATCATTTTCCCAGTATGCACTCAACACCGCTGTCAAGGGAGGTTCCTATAAGTATCAGCGCGATGGAAAATTCGGCACGTCCCTGTCCGCTCTGTATGGAATTGCCTATAGCCGCTGGGACAATTTCTGGGGAGTAGATGCCGTCGAACGGCAGGTATTGGGGGGTAAAATCAAACAGAACATCGGCTCCGATTTATGGGTCGGTTTCAGCGGCGTTCAAACAACTGACCATGTCCGGGTAATGGGGGGAGAGCTGGTTGATGAACATGCCTACACTGTTGATTTTGAATATAGGCCCATTCCCGGCCTTACCATCCTGGGAGAATCTTCCTGGGCAGATGGCGGAACTTCCACCCAGGATGGCCAATACAATGAATTCAACGGCAATGCCAGCAAGCTTGTCGCAATCGGAGACGGCGGTCCAAGCAGGGTGACGCTTGAATACGAACGGGTTGCTCCCGGCTTCAGGACAATGGTCGGTTCCGCAACTCCTGACCGGGAAAAAGCCAAGGCCAAATGGCGCTACAAATACACGAAGAATCTGACACTCACCACCGCCATGCTCTGGTACCATAACAACCTTGACGGCCAACTGGGTTACACGACAGACCATTACAAACCGGAGATCGGCGTCACCATCAAGCGGCCCTTCAAGCGGCAGTATGCCGTCGCCGACATCAGCTACAAGCTCGACCGCACCCGCAGCCAAACCGTCGATACTCTTGATCAGTTCATCAATACGAGCTACCGCGATCGCTTCGGTGTTTTAGACAGCGACACCAACTTCGGCATAATCTTCTACGACACCAAATCCAGTCGGCGGGCCCAGGAGTACACCTACAACACCGCTCTTTCCAGCCGGCATACCGTTGGCAAGTTCGTCCTGAAACCGGGGCTTTTTCTGGGTGGCTGGACATCCAATGAGGAACTGATGGCACCGCAGGCCACCGACCAGATTTATGAATATTCCGTCGGCCTGGGTGTGGATATCCCTGCAGTCAAGGTCACATCCAAC
>JAFLLC010000009.1:0-3932 GCA_019162745.1 Deltaproteobacteria bacterium
GCCGGAACTCTCGGAATGCATCAAGCGTTTGGCCTCTCGATTGATCAGCTGATTGTTTAACGAATATCCAATGGGCTAATTTGTAAGCTGGGTCAATTCACTCCAGCTGAGACCGGCGCGATCAGAAGAAAGTACCCGGCTGAATTTAGCTATTTCCGGTTAAATCAGTTATGTAATCGGCGGCCCGCTCCAGCGCTTCGGGCGATGTTAGCGGATGGAGCTCGCCTGCCAAGGTGTCGATATGGCAGCGGAGGCGGTCGATGGAAACCTCTTCTTTGAAAAACCTGTCGATATCATGCTCTCAGTACTCCTCTGAAAATATCACTTGACCGATTATTCAGCAGTTTTTTCCAGATGAGGTACCCCTTAGGGCTGACATGCAGACCGTCTTCCTGAAACAGATCCTCGTCCGGCTGGCCGTCAACGCCTAACATGGCGGGATAGATGTCGATGAAACAACCGTTGGGACGCCCCAGAATCTCCCGGGAAAACGCCTCGTTCGTGGCGATGATCCTTTCGGTGAGATGCAGGCGCGCCGGACTCGGCTTGATGGCGAGAATGGTAAACGGAATTGCGGGGAAATGAGCATCAACCTTGGAAAGCAATTTCCGAAATGATGCCAGCACGTCCTCCGGCATTTTGCCATCTCCCAGATCGTTGTCACCGGCATAACAAACAATTGAGCGGGGGTGACACGGGACCACCAGACGCTCAAAAAAAAAGGCACAGGCCTCCATGGTCGAACCGCCAAAAGCCAGATTGAGCGCGCCAACGTCCTTAAAATCAGCCTCCAGACTATCCCACATCCGCATGGAGGAACTCCCGTAAAAGGCTACTGGCCCCGCAGGAGGAGGCGGCCACTTTTGCAGCCGCTGCTCAATTGCGCTCACTTCTTCTTCATACCATTCCATCAGAATCCTTTCAGTAGTGCCACCTCAATGGGGTTGGTCTTTTAAAAAGCTGCGGCGAGCATTTCGCACCAATAACGAGCCCGGTGCGCTTCTCCCGACCATATGTGGAACGAAGGCTTTATGCCTTTTTCGTGCAGGACATCACAAAATTGCAGATTATTTTCCAAAAATGAATCCGCTTCTCCTATAGCAATAGTAACCTGCATCCTGCGGATATAATCAAGTAATTCCGGATCACTGATATTGGGGACAAAGTGGGACGGATTGTGGAAATACACATCTTCATCATAGTAGCCATCAAAAAGATCGCGGAAACTACCAATTCCTCGAGTCAGGTCGTACCTGCCGCTAAAAGCGATTACCTTATGGAAAAGCCGGGGATGACGCATGGCAATATTGACGGCGTGATAGGCGCCCATGCTGCAACCATGAGCGATCAGAAGGGAATCCGGATTCCTGGCGTGGGTGAATGATATGACTTCCTTCAGAATATAACTTTCATATTGTTTGTGCCGGGAAATCCTGTCCTTGGGAGGACACCAGTTACAGTAAAAGCTCTCCGCATCGATGCTGTCAATACAGCAAATCTGAAGTAAACCGGAGTCGATTTTATCCCTCAGCGCCGCAATCAGCCCCCAGTTTTCGAAATCATAGAACCTGCCGGCGCGGGTGGGAAAAACAATTACCCGAGCGCCGCTCTCTCCGAAAAGGAGAAGTTCCATATCGCGTTCAAGATGGAGACTATGCCAGCAATGATATTCTCGATGCATTTCCTGAGTATACAGCAGGCATTACACAATGTTATGACGGTATTGTTAATTTATTGTAAAAAGAGGAAACATAACTCATCGCGTTCACTGCATGACCCCAGATTCATATCAAGGTATTCATCACCGGTCAAACTGTTTGATCTTAACCACGCTACAGTTTAATGGCTGTCAGGTTACATTTGCTTGTCATTAATATAGTTCGTTTACTTTTGGCGCTACCATCGAGAGAACTGTCCATGCATGGACAGTTCTCTCGATTACAATACTATAGGATGGCTTCTTGCTCTATTTCTTCTTCACTTTTTTCTCTTTTTCAGAATTCGTAGAATCTTTTGCGGATTTCGTCTTGGATGGCTTGCGCGGCGCCAGGGCAATCATCGGATTTGCAGCGGAAACGGTTACCGTAGCGGTTGAATCAGCCAGCTCTTTTTCAAGAGATCTGACTTTCCCGTCGAATGAATTTTTACTATCAGGCTTGATCTCTTTTATTTTTGTCGGGAGGCCGATCCGGTTAAGGATTTCGATGAACGGCTCAGGGTCAAGCTCCTCAACATTTACCATCGTCTTCGCATCCCATTCGCCTGTGGCAACCAACATGGCAGCCGCAACCGGCGGCACACCGGCTGTGTAACTTATCCCCTGGGATTCAACTTCCTCGTAACATTTTTTGTGGTCTGACACCTGATAGATCAGTATTTCACGCTTTTTGCCATCCTTCCATCCCTTGACGAAGTTGCCGATGCAGGTATTGCCGGTATAGCCGGGGGCAAGCGTCATCGGGTCGGGGAGGAGCGCCTTGACAACCTTGAGCGGCACAACTTCCTGGCCGGTCGTCAGCGTCACCGGGAGGTGCGAAAGGAAGCCGAGCGTACGGAGTACGGTGAATACGTTTATGTAGTGGTCGCCGAAACCCATCCAAAAACGGATGCTGTTAGCGTCAATATTTTTTGACAGGGAATGCAGTTCATCATGGCCGTTCAGGTAAATCGGCTGCTTGCCGACAACCGGGAAATCATAGACCCGTTTTACCGAGTGGGTCGGATATTCAGCCCACTGGCGGTCAATCCAGGTCCACACCTTGACAAACTCACGGAAGTTTATTTCCGGGTCAAAGTTGGTGGAAAAATATCTGCCGTGGCTGCCTGCATTCACATCAAGAATGTCGATCGTGTCGATCTTGTCGAAGTAACGCTTAACGGCAAGGGCGCAATAGGCGTTAACAACACCCGGATCAAAACCGGCGCCGAGGATTGCCGTTATCCCTTTTTCATCGCAGCGTTCTTTCCGTTTCCATTCATAATTGGCGTACCAGGGTGGTTCTTCACAGACCTTGTCCGGATCTTCGTGGATGGCGGTGTCGATATACGCTGCGCCGGTCTCGATGCATGCCTCCAGCACCGACATATTGATAAAGGCAGAGCCAAGGTTGATCACGATTCCAATGTGGTTTTTCTTTATCATTTTTACTGTCGCCGGTATGTCCAGCGCATCGAGTTCGGCGGAATAAAGTCTGCCAGTCGCGTCCTTGAGATGACCTTTCCGCTTGACGCTTTCGATGATGGCGTCGCATTTGTCCACTGTCCGCGAAGCGATAAGTATATCACCAAGAACATCGTTGTTCATTGCCGCCTTGTGAGCCGCAACATGCGCCACTCCACCCGCTCCGATAATCATTACGTTCTTTTTGTGCATGTAATTCCGACCTCCTAAGATAGACTGCTCTCGTAATCCTCATAATCAAAACTGCGCACCAATTCGATAGCGCCATCCAGCCTGCATACTGCAATTGATGGCATCGGCACACCGTTGAACCAGTTTTTCTTGACCATCGTGTAGCCGGCGCTATCAGCAATGCGCACTTCGTCACCGACCTTCAGCGCCCTTTCAAGCCCGTAGCTGCCGAATATGTCCCCGGCCAGACATGAACGACCGGCGATCATGATCTGGTTGGCTCCGGGAGCGGGGTACGATATTTTTGGATTTGTCCGGTAAATCAGGTGATCCAGCAGGTGCGCCTCGACCGAAGCATCAATAATTGCAATATCAACCTCGTTATGCACGACATCAAGTACCGTCGTGACCAGTTCGGTGCAACCGGTGATTGCAGCTTCACCCGGCTCCAGATAAACCTGCACTCCGTATCGTTCGCTGAATGCTTTCAGTGCGTCACAAAATCTGTCCAGCGGATAGCCCTCGCCCGTAAAATAAATACCGCCGCCAAAGCTGACCCACTCCATCCTTTCCAGCAGTG
>JAFLLC010000009.1:4032-7635 GCA_019162745.1 Deltaproteobacteria bacterium
CCCGTAAAATAAATACCGCCGCCAAAGCTGACCCACTCCATCCTTTCCAGCAGTGAAGCGTACTTTACACCGATCGCCTCTATGGCGGCGGCGATATTGACGACATCGTCATTTTCGCAGTTGAAATGGAACATCATGCCACTGATCAGATCGGCAGCGGCAAGCAGTTCATCCCTGTTACTGACACCCAGACGCGAATATCTTCGTGCCGGATTCGCCAGATCGAAATGAGAATAGCTGATGCCCGGGTTCACCCGTAGTCCGGCTTTCAGGCCGTTAAGACGGCTGTGAAACATCCTCAGTTGAGATACGGAATTAAAGATGACCTTGTCGGCGAATTTACTGACCTCTTCAATCTCTTCAGCAGAATAGACGACACTGTAGGCGTGCACCTCCTTGCCGAATTTCTCATGGCCGAGACGCGCCTCAAACAGGGAGCTACTGGTTGTGCCGTCCATATATTGTCGCATCAGATCGAACACACACCAGGTTGAAAAGCATTTCAGAGCCAAAACAGATTTTGCGCCCGACTCTTCACGAATCCGCTGTATGATTTCGAGGTTTTTTTTCAGGTGGGCTTCGTCGATAAGGTAATAAGGTGTGTGCAGTTGTGACATCTTTACGTCCTCGTAGGAATGAAGATGGATTCAAATAAAACTTTTTGGGCATTCGGGTCAGCATACAGCATTTTTTTTACGTTCTTGTGACGAAAAGGTGAATTGTTTGTTAAAATGAAGTCCTTTTTCGTTTCACCCTTCCTCGCTCTCTTTCACACCATATTTTCAGGCAGATTGTCTCAAAACAGTTACAACATCGTTACATTCTAAAAGAGGACGATTTAATCTTGTTCTTTAGCTGAAAATATATATATTTTCGCAAACAGCACATCAGCCAAATAGCGATTGGGAGGCACCATTATCTTGGAAACAGTGAGGATCAATTCCTGGGATGAGCTGTTAAATGAGCTCTTTGCAGATTCGTGGAACGAGGATATAGGGCGTTTCCGCTCGCGCTTTGCTTTCAGGGGGCTGTCAGACTCCGGCTATCGCCTTGATACAACGTTAATGCGACTGGGCGGCACGTATGTGGAGCTGGAAAGACACCTGCTGAGGAACTTCAAAAAATACGCCCACCGGAACATAGTAGAGCGGGACTCTCTCTGGCACTGGCTTTCAGTTGCACAGCACTACGGTCTGCCGACCAGACTGCTGGACTGGACCTATTCGCCCTTTATCGCCATGCATTTTGCAACATCCAACATAGAAAAATTCAATATTGACGGTGTTATCTGGGCGGTCAACTATGTCAAAGCACATGAGCTGCTGCCGCAAAGCCTTAAAGAAAGACTTGCAGAAGAGGGCGCCAACGTTATGACGGTCGGAATGCTTTCGGAAGTCGTTAATTCGTTATCCGAATTTGATGCACTGGCAAATGACAAGTTGACGATATTTTTTGAGCCACCCTCCATAGACGACAGGATCGTCAATCAGCACGCTTTTTGTTCCGTCATGTCAGACCCGTCCATGGCACTTGAAGAGTGGCTGGAAAACCACCCCGGCATCTCCCGGAGGATCATCATCCCTGCCGCCCTCAAATGGGAAATCCGGGACAAGCTGGATCAGGCAAACGTGAATGAACGGGTGCTGTTCCCCGGCCTTGACGGCCTCAGCCGCTGGCTAAAACGTCATTACAGCCCAAGCACGTAATCACGCCCCGAAGAGCTTCAGAGTACCTCGCTAATGGGGCAGAAACTGCCGCAACTCAGCATGTTGCGTAGACCTCCTTTCCTTCGACAAAAGTTGAGAGGATCCTCGGGAATCCTTCCGATGGATCGACAATCAGCATATCCGCATCCTTGCCGACCTCCAACGAACCGGTTCTATCGGATATCCCCACGGCCCGGGCCGGATTGAGGCTGACCATGTTGACCGCCTCGTGCAGCGGGAGGATAGCGAGCCGTTCCAACGCCAAAACTGCATGCAGCATGGTCATCGGGGCGTAGTCCGAACAGAGGATGTCGCCATACCCCCAGCTGATGGCCTCCCGGGCGCTCAGGTTGCGGGCTTGCGACTCGCCCCGTACGACATTTGGAGAGCCGAGGCAGATACTGATGCCATGCTCGTGTGCGGCACGTAATGCCTCAATATTGACCGGAAATTCGGTCATTCCGACACCCATCGCTTTCAGCCATTCTATTTTTTCCCGTGAATCATCATCATGCGAAGCGATCGAAATCGAGCGTTCCTTGCAGAGCCCCACCAAGCGTTCGATGGCATCCGGCGCGCCCTCTTCCCTGGCTCGCCGCTTGCGATCTATAATACCGTCCATTTCGGCGTCGCTCTTGCCATATACCGGTCCGTAATAGTTTTTGAATGACAGGATGTCCCGGAACTGCCCCTGACCGGGGGAGTGGTCCATGAACGAGAAGAGATGGATCAGATCATCCCGGATAAGACCCTCCAGATAGGGTACCGCATCCATGTCGGTGATCTCGAAACGGGCATGTATTTTGGTATGCACCTTCAGCCTGGCGGTAAACTCGTTGATCTGCCGGATAATCCCGGCAGCCGCGCTGTTGGAGCGCAGACCGACCTCCATTTCGGCAAAGGAAAGTGAATGGAACATGGTCGTGATACCGCAGGAGGCGATCTTCTTGTCCAGCTCGAACACGGCAATATCAACCGGGAAAAAAGTGTTGGGACGAGGCTCGATCCCCTTTTCAATGGCATCGGAGTGGATGTCGATGAAGCCGGGAAACAGGTAGTTCCCCCGAACGTTTATCTCCCGAGTCCCTGAAAGTATTCCCTGACCGATCTCAGTGATTTTTCCGTTCTCGACCCGTATGGCTGCTTCTTCCAAGATCCCGACCGGTGTTACCAGTCGGGCATTATTCAGTACAAAACTATGTGTCATTGGCATCTCCGTTTGTTCAGCATATTGTGAAAACCGAATCGGTAACCGACGCCATCAGTTCCGTATCGTGGAATATGCCGATCATGGTGGTCCCCTCCCGGCGCAGTTCCCTGAGGATATCCAGCACCAGCTCGACCGATCCGGAATCAAGCGAAGCGGTCGGTTCGTCAAGCAGCAGCAGACGGGGCTTCCAGCTGACCGCATGGGCGATGTTGATCCGTTGCTGTTCTCCACCGCTGAAAGTCGCCGGGTAGGCGTCAAAGAGATGTTCCGGTATCCGTAGCCGCTCCAGCAGCCCGACCGCCCGGATGCGGGCTTCATCACGCGACACGCCGTTGCGGGCCAGAATCGGCTCCATGACCACATCCAGTGCCGACACGCGGGGAATGACCTTGAGGAACTGGGACACATACCCCATTTCACGGGTACGGATATCAATGACCGCCCGGTCCGGAAGCGTCGCCAGATCGATGCGGCCGTATTCGGCTGAATCGTACCAGACGGAACCGCTGCCGGGCAGATAGGTGCGGTAGATACACTTGAGCACCGTACTCTTGCCGGCGCCGCTCGGGCCGGAAAGTCCAAGAAAGCTCCCTTTCGGAACGTTGAAGGAGACATTCCGGCAGGCGGAGATGTTTTTTTCGCCCAGAATGTGAAGGGTAAAATTTTTGGAGAGTTGTTCAACTGTCA
>JAFLLC010000009.1:7735-12204 GCA_019162745.1 Deltaproteobacteria bacterium
TTTATAATTGCGAGGCTACCAGAAGCTGCGTATATTTGTGTTGCGGATCCTGCAGGATCTGGTCGGTCAGCCCGGCCTCTACCACCCGGCCGTATTTCATGACCATGGTCCGCTGGCAGAGCAGATTGATAACCCCAAGATCATGGGAGACAACCAGCAGGGATAGTTTGTACTCACTCTGCAGAGTACGGATCAGGTCCAGCACCCGCGCCTGCACAGAGAGGTCAAGGCCGGTCGTGACTTCGTCCAGATAGAGGATCAAGGGGTTGTTGGAAAGCGCCTTGGCGATCTGCACCCGCTGCTGCATGCCGCCGCTGAAGTTTTTCGGCGGTTCATCCATACGGTCCAGAGGGATCTCGGTTTTTTCCAGAAGTTCGGCGGCACGTTCCCGCATTCTGCCGATATTTCGCCAGCCGGCCCCCAGCAGTCGCTCGGCAATATTTCCGCCGGAGCTGACATTCATCCGCAAGCCCAGAAAAGGATTCTGGTAAACGATCCCCATCAGGGCATTACGCATCTGCCGTTTCTGGAACGGGCTCAACCCCAATAGGTTCCGGCTGTAAATGTCCCGGTCACCGAACAGTTCCTGCATAACATTCAACCCGGCGTCGCGGTGGATTTCCATGCTGCCGCCGGTCGCGTCCCATTCAAAATGCAGCAGCCGTACCAGGGTACTTTTGCCGGAGCCGCTTTCACCCACGATCCCCAGCGCTTCATTTTTGTAGAGGTCGAAGGAGACATCATTGCAGGCAACGACCGAGCCGCAATGGGGGCACATGTTGGTTTCAAATTCTGGTCCGGTTGCCGAGAGACAGCGGTGGCAGCCGTTTCCAAAGCGTTTTGACAGTCCCCGTATCCGTATCAATGGTTCCATTCAAGAGACCTCTTGTCGCAGTATCCGGAATCGGAACAGTAATAACGCCGATCTCCCCCTGCATTTTCGATAACCTCGTCCAGAAAGGTGTCGGTTGCGCCGCAGCGGGCGCAGGACTTGCCGCTGAAATCCTCAACCCGGAAGGTGTGATCCTCAAACTCAAGCGGCTCGACAGTTGTATGGGGCGGGATGGCGTAAATGCGTTTTTCCCTTCCGGCTCCGAACAGGAAGAGCGTTTCTGCCATGTGCAGTTTGGGGACGTCCCAGCGGGGAATCGGACTGGGGTCCATGATGTAGCGACCGTTGACCGTGACCGGATAGCGGTAGCTGATGGTTATTTCGCCATAGTTGACGATATCTTCGTACAGGTACAGCCACATCCGGCTGTAATCGGCCTCGGCATGCATACGCCGTGTCTCGGTCTCCGACGCCTCTACTTCTCTCAGCGCTTCAGGATAGGGGACCTGTAGGACCAGAATCTGACCGGCTGTCATGTTCTCTTCCGGGATACGGTGGCGGGTCTGAATCACCGTCGCTGCGAGAGTGTCATTGGTGATCTGCACACCGGCCACTGCCTGGATGAATTTTTTAATGTTCACGGCATTGACACTGCCGTCGCATCCCTGATCGATCACCTTGAGAATGTCATCGGGCGTGATCAGCGAGAGAGTGATCTGAATGCCGCCGGTACCCCAGCCGCGAGCAATCGGCATCTCGCGTGAGCCGTAGGGGACCTGATAGCCGGGGATCGCGACCGCCTTGAGAATACTGCGCCGGATATCCTTTTTCGCACCGTCATCCATGAAACCGTACGGGTAACCGCCAACCGGGCATTCGCCCTCTTTACGGGAAAGGTCGTCCTGATCAAGCCACTCACACATCTGCATGGCATTCCTCCTGACGTGCAATTGACTGAGCCTTGCGCAGGCGATCCAGATCCGATAGAAAATCGACGTAATGGGGAAGCTTCCAATGGTTGCTGAAGCCCATCGCTTCGATGCCGTCGGTATGGTAGAGCACATACTCCTGGTCCTCGGCCGGGCAGCTCGGCGTATCGGTTCTGGTGGTGCGGTCCAGAACAGCCATGGAGATGGCTTTTAGTTCGTTCTGCCCGAAACAGAGCCCATAGCCGAGACTGAAACGGGGGATACCATCCGTGCCTTCAAAACGGGCCAGCACTTCGGCCTCGGTGGTCTTGACCTCCCCGACAAGGTAGGGCTCACCGGTTACCGGATGGGTTACCCGCAGCGGCACATACCCTACCCGCAGTTCTCCCAGCGTAGGATGAATGTTGCCGTAACCACGCATGCTGGAATAGGCCAGCGTCAGCAAACCTCCCGTTTCCCCGCGGGCCAGAGATTGCAGTACAGCGCTGCGCGGAGCGGGAAATGTCAGTGACTGACGGGTTATGTCGAACGGTTCATCATTGTCGGACGGAGCTGCCGCATTATCCAGCAGTCCCTCTCGCCGCAGTATGTCGATTACCTTGGGAAGTGAATCCGGAATTTCTGCATCAACCGGGAGATCGCTGAAAACCTTTTCCCGGAATGCCTCACGCCGCGCAGTGTCGTCTTTCAGCAGGTCGAAATCCAGCAGCCTCAGGGTGTAGTCGCTCGTTGCTCCGAGCATCTGTCCGCCGGGGATGTCCTTGAAAGCCGAGGAGATACGCCGCATTATGCGCATCTCTCCTGTATTGGCAGGGAGAGAATAGCATATCCGGGGCTGGGTGGCCCGATAGGCGCGGAGCATAAATGAGGCTTCGGAAGAATCTCCTGCCGCCTGTTTGAGAGCCAGGGCGGCCAGATCGGGAGCATAGAGCGAGCCTTCACCCATGACCCGGTCCACCGCCAGATAAAGCTGTTCACGGATCTGCTCTACAGCCAGCGGCTCAGATGCCCCCTTCGACCGTTCCCAGGCAAAGAGACGGCAGGCGTTCTCAATCGCTTCGATGCCACCCTTGACGGCAACATATCCCATATCAGTACTCTCCGATCCGCGATGAACGTGGAATGCAGGCTATCTTGCCGTTTGCATCAAGGAACAGCGCATCGACACCCAACGGATATTCGGCATTGATCTCGCGCAGTCCCTTGAGCTCATCAGCTGACAGCCCGGTGAACAGCGGACGGACTGTGCCGTTCACACCGGGGCCGGACAGTTCAATTGTTCCGCCGTCTCCGGCTATTTCATCAACCAGGTAGACCAGGGTTGCACCCCCGTCCGGATATTCCAGCGTGCCGCGCTTTATCTGCAAAAGCTGACCGGATGTCGTCCCTTTGATAGCAATAACAAAGTCGCTTTCGCCGATGTCCACCTTGGCGCTGCCGGTATAAAGGGAGAGCGCGGTTGCCAGCGTACCGCTATCGTCTCCGATAATTGATAATGACACTTCGTTATCCATCAGACAGGACAGCAGCTGGATCAGCGTGGCATATTCTCCGGCCATAGAGTCCTGAACCGGCAGCTGGCAGGGTGTGCCGGGATGGCTCATGGCATGCAGGACAACTCTGAATGTGGCATGATCCTGATGAATGGCGGCGGTTTTCATGGTCACGCCCCTGCCATCAGGTCGAAGTTGACCCGGGTTGACGCCACAAGTGCGGCTTCTGCAGCATGACTGGCTGCCTGGCGCTGCCGTGCCCTGTCCAGGCAGTCGTTCACCTGCCTGCAGAGAAGGACCGGACGGCCGCCCCGCAAAAGGGCATCAGCGGCAGCCCGCGCCAGCGCCTTGCGCGGTTCCTCGCCGATGATCAGGCCATAGCCGCGTTCTCCGCCGAGCAGAACTTCCGCTTCTGTTGTCAAGACCTCACCCAGATGAAAATCGACCGCCAGACTGTCCTTGACGGTCATCATTATCAACCCGGCACGGGGCGGACGCGTGATCTGAATCTCCTCGGTGACAAGCAGGGCGAGAAGCTCGTCCACCTCCCTGTCATCCATGCCGATTACGGCAGCTGTTGGGTCGTTAGCCTGCATGAAGCCTCCCGCGGGAATTATACCAATTCCATATCAAGGCCCTATCTTCGTTGGCTCGTCTTCGGCTCCTCAACGTACGGACACGTACGCCTCGCAGCCTCAATCCTCGCCGTCTTGATATCATCCTTGATCTGGAATTGGATTACTCGTAACTGACGTAAAAACTGTAGCCATGTTTCCGGAAACCGAGTTTTTCATAGAAACGGTGGGCGGCCTCCCGGTTGATGTTGCTGGAAAAGGATATCTTGTAACACCCCTTCTGGCAGCAGAGGGAATTAGCATAATCCATCATCTGCTTGCCTATTCCCTGTCCCCTCAGATCTTCTCCGACGACGACATCCTCCAGAATCGCACTTGGCGTACCGCAGTGGCCGAGGTTATCCATGACCAGCAGGGCAAACGTTCCGATAATCCGGCCCTCGGCAAGCGCCACATGTATCTTGTAATCGGGATAACTTTTCATCTTCCGAAAGATGCTGGCAGCCGTGTCAAGAGAGAGTACCGAACCGTCATCCTGGCCGAGCTGCCCATACAGTGAGAGTACGCCGGGAAGGTCGCTCTCAAGCGCCTCCCGCATGATAATGTCCATTGTTTTTCTCCAGTTGTAATCTCATACCGA
>JAFLLC010000009.1:12304-14274 GCA_019162745.1 Deltaproteobacteria bacterium
GTTGTAAAGCTGAAAAGGATTAGTCTGTCGTTTTATCTCTTCAAGATTCATTTTTCAGTATCTCGTCCAACAGGGGATCTGAGGTCAGTTCACGAAAAACCGCGGTCGGCTTGCTCTGCGGCCGGCCGCGGTAGTGGCTTACTTTTTTCCGAGCTGTTTTTTTACCTCGATCTGGTCACGAATTGGATCATAAAGGTCGTCACTGGCGGGTGCATATCCTTTCAGCTTGAGCTGTTTAAGACCATCTTTGTCCTTGTAGGAGACAAATGCCTCCTTGAGAGCCTTCTTCAGGGAGAGCGGGAGATCCTTGCGGTATGCCATAGGAGAGCCGGGAATCAGTTTGGAGGTCCAGATGACATTAAAATCTTTCTCGTTATTCCATAACTTGCCGTTGCCCCGGTCCATGTCCAGATCATTAGTGGAGGCGATGTCGATCTTGCCACCCTTGACCGACATGATTGAGGCTTCATGGCCACCGGAGTAGATCACTCTGGAAAAATATTTTTCCGGATCAAGCTTCAGATCCTTGACAAAATAGACGGTCGGAACAAGAGTGCCGCTCGTTGAGTTGGGGTCGGTAAAGGCCCAGACCTTTCCCTTGGCATCTTTGATGCTGTTGATGCCGGAACCCTTTTTGGTGATGATGACACCGTGATATCCCTGAGTGCCGTCTTCCAGCACTTCCAGCACAAAACACTCCGCGTTGGCCCGTAGAGCAGCTTCGACATACGATTTCGGGCCATAATAGGCAACATCAATATGCTTGAACTGCATGGCGGTAATGACACCGCCATAATCGGTCGATGTTTTCAGTACAACCGGGATGCCGAGTTTCTTTTCCAGATACTTGGCCAGATTGTCGTAACGGTCCGTAATGTGCGATGACGACTCGGTTGGGATCAGGCCTATTGTCAGCTTTTTAGGCCAATCAGATGGTGCCGCCAGGGCTGCGGCCGGCAGACAGGTTACCAGAGCAATAGTTACGAGCGCTTTCAGTACTTTTTTCATGTGTGACTCCTTTTCAATGACTGATATGTTGCCGGTAGTTGGCCATCAGGCGGCAGATGCGGCGGCAGGTGAAAACGGATAGTGTCTGAGGTGGTTTTCTTCACGTTCATGGCGGGGAGACCGGTAAATTTCGGCGACAGTTTCCTGACAAAGACGCTCCGGGGGACCGTCATAAACAATCCGGCCTCCGTTCATCCCGATTATCCGGTTGCAGTATTCACGGGCATAGTCGAGCTGATGCAGGTTTGCTATCACGGTAATGCCGTATTTCTCATTGGCGTTTTTGAGCGTTTCCAGCACAGAGCGGGCACTGACCGGGTCAAGTGATGAGATCGGTTCATCAGCCAGGATTATCTCCGGGCGCTGCGCTATAGCCCTGGCGATGGCCACCCGTTGCTTCTGGCCACCGGAGAGTTTATCACAACGGCTGAGAGCCTCGCTCTCTATGCCGACCACCTGCATGTACTCGTATATTTCTTCATACTGCTGGTGGCTGTAATGCTTGAAGAGGGCCGATAACAGCGGCTTGCGGTGCAGCATGCCGCTGGCGATGTTGTCCAGTACGGACAATCGCGAAACCAGGTTGAACCCCTGGAAAATGACTCCGATTCTCGACCGCAATGTCTTCAGGTCGTCATGGCGGATTGAACCGACATCACTGCCCAGGACGTTCAGCTTGCCGCTCAGGATCGATGTTGTGGCATTGATGCCCATCAGGAGAGTCGATTTTCCGACTCCGGATGGTCCGATAATGCTCAGGAACTCTCCTTTGCGAATGGTCAGATCAACAGCCTTGACAACATCCTTTCGGCCATAGCCGAGCGTCATTTTTTCCGCGCGAATCTGTTCCATCCGAATCCCCTTACCGGTATGCCCGTTCATGTTTTGCAAGATAGCATATGAATGTTACATGGATATTGCGGCAGGGTGATTATTGGGTAAAGGTTATGTGACAGCATGTT
>JAFLLC010000237.1:0-4757 GCA_019162745.1 Deltaproteobacteria bacterium
CATCGAAATAATTCTTTGACCATTCCCAAATTTTTGTGCTATATCAAGAAAAGTTGATCTATAAAAACCGGAATATCTGATATATTATGCTCGAGACCTTTAAAGCCCTGGCTGACCCTTGCCGCCTGCGTCTAACGTCGGTACTACTTGCCGGTGAATTTACCGTGCAGGAGTTGACCCGCATCATGGGTATGGGGCAGTCGCGGGTCTCACGCCATCTGAAAATTCTCGCAGAGGCTGGAGTGCTGACGGTCAAGCGCCAGGGAACCTGGAGCTATTTCCGGGTCGGAGAGCGGGTCAGTTTTTTTACCGCCATCCGCCCGGCTTTTGAGCGCGAGTTGCAAAATTTACCCGAGCGCAGCTGCGACCTCGCTGCCGTTGCGGAGGTGCTGGAGGAACGCCGTCGGCGCAGTCAGGAGTTTTTTGACCGGCACGCCCGCCAGTGGGACGATCTTGCCCGCACCCTACTGCCGGTGCCGGAATACCGCCAACACCTCTTAAGTCTGGTGCCGGAAGGTGCCGTTGTGCTGGAAATCGGCACCGGCACCGGCGGTCTTTTGGTCGAACTGGCGGTGCGGTCTTCGAACGTGATCGGCGTCGATCACTCGCAAGCCATGCTGGAGGAGGCCCGTTGCCGACTGACAAACGACGGTGTCAGCGGAGTCGAACTGCGCCTGGGTGAGATGACCCATCTGCCGCTCCCCGATACTTCGGTGGGGTGTGTGGTGGCCAACATGGTGCTGCATCATGCCGCCGATCCGTCAGCAGTCTTGGCTGAAATCCGGAGAGTACTGACCCCCGGCGGAATTCTGCTGCTGGCAGATCTGGCCCGCCATGAGCGCGAGTCGGCGAGGGAACAGCTGGCCGACCAATGGCTGGGATTTGAGGAGGCGGAGCTCCAATCCTGGCTGAAACTTGCCGGTTTTGCGACTGTTGCCATCGAACAGATTGCTGCAGATGTTGGAGAGGAAGCAGTATTGATTGTTCGGGGAGAAACTGACAACGTGAATAAATTACGGAATACATCACAATTAAAAGGAGATTAAACCATGAATCAAGATTACGTTGTCGCAGACCTTAAGCTGGCCGATTGGGGGCGCAAGGAAATGAGGATCGCCGAGACCGAGATGCCTGGATTGATGGCCATCCGTGAAGAGTTTGCCGGGGCGCAGTCGCTTAAAGGCGCACGTATCACCGGTTCACTCCATATGACCATCCAGACCGCCGTGCTGATCGAGACACTGACCGCACTCGGGGCCGAAGTTCGCTGGGCTTCCTGTAACATCTTTTCTACCCAGGATCACGCCGCAGCCGCCATTGCCGCCTCCGGCGTGCCGGTCTTCGCCATCAAGGGTGAGTCTCTGGAACAATATTGGGAATATACCCACCGCATCTTTGAATGGAGCGACGGCGGATTCTCCAACATGATCCTGGATGACGGCGGCGACGCCACCCTGCTGCTGCATCTTGGCGCCAGAGCCGAAACGGATCTCTCTCTGCTCGCCAAACCTTCCTCTGAAGAGGAAACGGTCCTCTTTGCCGCCATCAAGGGCAAGCTGGCCGTTGATCCGACCTGGTACTCGGTCCGTCTTGCGGCGATCAAAGGTGTCACCGAGGAGACCACCACCGGCGTCCATCGCCTCTACCAGATGCATGAGCGGGGCGACCTGAAATTTCCGGCCATCAACGTCAACGATTCGGTCACAAAGTCCAAGTTCGACAACCTCTACGGCTGCCGCGAATCACTCGTGGACGGCATCAAACGCGCCACCGACGTCATGATCGCCGGCAAGGTCGCCCTGATCTGCGGCTACGGCGATGTTGGCAAAGGTTCAGCCCAGGCGATGCGCGCATTATCCGCCCAGGTGTGGGTAACGGAAGTCGATCCGATCTGCGCCCTGCAGGCCGCCATGGAAGGTTTCCGTGTCGTCACGATGGAATACGCCGCCGACAAGGCTGACATCTTTGTTACCTGTACCGGCAACTACCACGTCATAACACATGATCACATGATCAGGATGAAGGATCAGGCCATCGTCTGCAACATCGGCCATTTTGACAACGAGATCGAAGTTGTTGCCCTTGAACAATACCAGTGGGAAGAGATCAAACCGCAGGTGGATCACATCATTTTCCCGGACGGCAGGCGCATCATCCTGCTGGCCAAGGGACGCCTCGTCAACCTGGGGTGCGGTACCGGCCACCCAAGTTATGTTATGTCCTCCTCCTTCGCCAACCAAACCATCGCCCAGATCGAACTGTTCTGCAATCCGGGTAAGTATCCGGTCGGGGTTTATGTCCTCCCGAAACATCTGGACGAGAAGGTCGCCCGGCTGCAGCTTAAAAAACTGAACGCGCAGCTGAGCGTGCTGACTGACAAACAGGCCGCCTATATCGGCGTACCGAAGGAAGGTCCGTACAAGGTTGAGATGTACCGGTACTAAAATCAAATCCCCCTCAATCCCCCTTTTGTAAAGGGGGAGGCTTAATTCACCGTCCTTTACAAAATTTAGATGTTGAATTTACCCCCCTTTACGAAAGGGAGATGTTGACTTTACCCCCCTTTACGAAAGGGGGGCCAGGGGGGATTTAGGTGGGAGCTTATGGAATGTCGTGTGGGGTGTGCTGCCTGCTGTATTGCGCCGTCAATATCTTCGCCGATTCCCGGCATGGCTGATGGAAAGCCGGCCGGAGTGCGCTGCAATCAACTGACCGCCGACAACCGCTGCCGGCTCTTTGGCTGTGTCGAGCGGCCGGCTGTCTGTCTGAGTCTGCGAGCAAGTGAGGAGATGTGCGGCTCCAGTACTGATGAAGCGCTGGAGCGATTGTCAGAGTGGGAACTGTTGACGAGGCCGGATTAATCAGTCATAGGCGCCCCTCATCCACCCCTGCGGGGCACCTTCTCCCTGATGGAGAAGGAATAAAAGTATACCCTCTCCCAGCTGGGAGAGGGTGGCTGAAGGCCGGGTGAGGGGTAAGGCCGGGGTTTCAGTGTTGCACTCTTAACCGACAGCAACCCGCTCCAGATAGCGCCGCCGTATCGGACGATAAAGTACGATAACTGCCAGTAACAGCGCCGCACCTGATGCATCCGGATGAACAACAACCATGACAAACGGAGTCAGCGCCATACGGGTCACGCCGCGTAGGAACGGGTGCCGGGCGATGAAGTCGGCCAGCGGCGGGCTGCAGCGATAGTAAAGTGCGACAAAAGCGCGCCCTGGAGCATTGGTCAGCAGGTGTTCGTCACGGAAATAGCGCAGCAGCTGTACCTGCGGGTGCAGATAGCTGCCGTAAGCCGCCGTGGCGATGAAGCAGCCGCCACCGGAACTGCTGGTGGAAGTTGCTGGTATTAGTGGTGTTATTGGTTCGGTTACTCCTGAGGTTGAGCCGTCAGTGCTGAAATTGGCAGAGTGATTATCGCTGCCGGTGACATTGGCCACAAGCAGGACCGCTTCAGTTGATGAACTGAAGCCGGGTATGGTTACGGTAGTTCCGGTCACGGTGACGAATGGGTATTCGGTGATGATGCCGCCGCTGCTTTTGATGAACGCGCTGGCTTTTATACCACTGGTGCCAGTAACGGTAATATTCAGATAGTACGGTGCACTTGGCGGTGGCGAAAATTTATAATACGCAAACGAGTAATGCGGAAGGGTAACAGATGGCAGAGGACTGGAAGTGTTATTTACCGGATATGTTGCATAGGTCGCAAGCGGTGAGTACACGGGGATTTTAGTTATAGTTACATCTAAGGTGTGAGTCGCCCAGTCTCTTGTATAGACACGCTTGGCAAAACCGAAGAAATCACTGCCGAGAGAAGTACTGTATGAGCTAGAAAGCAGACTTTCCAGCACAGGAATCATTGGAATGTCAGCGCCGCCTCCAGGACTGGGGAGGGGAGCCAGCTTTTCCCATACGCCGCGAATCATGTTCGGGGTATGTTGCTCCGCCAGATAGCGGTTGAAGATCCAGCGACCATAGCCGGCTCCGATGGTGACGGCATCTGATCCAACCGCCAGATCAAGAGACTTGGAGCTGTTGCTGAACCATGCGGGAATATAACTGTAAAGTTGGTTGACGTCATCATACAGTTCATCTTCCATCCAGGTGGACGTTGCTTCCGCATACCAGACATCAAAATAGAAGTTGTAGCCGTACTGAATGGCGTGGTGATATTCATGGGCGGCGGTGATTTGCAGGCTTTGGAGCGGTGAGTATAGCGCCGGTTTATAGATAAAGTCGGTAAAGTTGTTATCCAGCTCCATCCAGCTGGTATAGGCGTTGGGATAACCTGCGGAAGCAATGGGTTGGTCGCTGTTGGTGACGCCATAATATTTTTGCGGAGCGAGATCGCGTAGGTATAAATCATACGGGGCTGCGTTAACAGTCGGTGCCTGATGGTAGCCTAAAGAACTATAATTCGCATAAACTGATTCAAATGTCGCGGCTACTGTCTCAACCCAGTCAGGTACGCCGATAACACCGGTGGTGTCTGTCAATGGCGGGGCATCATCAACGTATGTAGTGGCATAATGTACGTCGAAGTGTCCAGCGCTGGATTTGAATATTTTTTCTCCTGAAAGTACCGGCAACGCAAACTGTTTTGCCAAAACCTTCTGTGTCGATGCTTCCAGCAGATCCCAGTCGCGTAGCAGAGTCTTTTTGATCGGCATGCCGCACTTTGCAGATTCTTGAACATCAGCAGAAACCGACAGCACCGCTTTCTGGAGCTGGGCGTTTGTCGCTTCGCCGAA
>JAFLLC010000237.1:4857-10401 GCA_019162745.1 Deltaproteobacteria bacterium
CTTTGCCTCCGGTGGAGATCAGGAGCGGCACGCGTGGGTAGGGCAGGTATCCGCTCCCGCCCCCGAGTTTGCCTCCTGAACTCTGAAGATAGCAGATTCCGGCGATGACGCCGGACCCGTCCGGAAGGGCGATCTGTTCGATACCTGTGGTCTGAACTGTCAAGATTACCGGGCGCACTTTTTCCCTTATCGCCACAAAAGCGCTTCCGTCAACGGTCGGACCTGGGGTGAAGGCGATGCCGTCGAAGTGGTAATAGTTCCAGACATCGGCTGGGCGGTTGGCGGCAGCAGGGGCGGTTGCAGGAAGCACTGTGCAGCTAAGAAAAAGCAGGAACAAAAGGAGTGCTTTGGACATGGCGGCCACCTCAGTAATGATTTGTTTAATAACTTGATAACATACTGCCCAATGTGCGGTAATGAAGTCAAACGGAATAAATGGATTTCCGCTCTTCGCTTGACAATTCAGCTGTCTGGCGATATTTTTACAGTTTAATAAAGCATCCGGGAAAGAAAATATAAGCAGAAGTAAAAGGAGTTTACCATCATGGCAGAAAAATTCATCTTCACCTCCGAATCCGTATCCGAGGGGCATCCTGATAAGGTAGCCGACCAGATTTCAGATGCTATTCTCGACGCAATACTGGCCGAGGATCCTAAAGCACGCGTAGCGTGCGAAACTCTTGTCACCACCGGTATGGCCGTTATTGCCGGCGAGATCACGACTACCGCTTACGCTGATATGCCTTCAATTGTCCGTGATACGATCAAGGAGATAGGCTACAACGATTCTTCCATGGGTTTTGATTATGAAACCTGTGCCGTGCTGGTCTCCATCGACAAGCAATCGCCGGATATAGCGCAGGGGGTTTCGGAAGGGGAGGGGATGTATAAGGAGCAGGGGGCAGGCGATCAGGGGCTTATGTTCGGTTATGCCTGCAATGAGACTCCGGAGCTGATGCCGATGCCGATCCAGTTGGCCCATCAGTTGGTAGCCAGACTGGCTGAAGTGCGCAAGTCCGGCCAGCTCAACTTTCTCCGTCCCGACTCAAAGTCCCAGGTTTCTGTAGAATACGTCGATGGCAAACCGAGCCGTATCGACACGGTTGTTATCTCCACCCAGCATACCCCTGACGTAACTCACAAGAGGATTGAGGAAGAGGTCATTGCGGAAGTGATCAAAAAGGTTATCCCGGCCAATCTGCTGGATGCCGATACCCGTTACTTCATCAACCCGACCGGCCGCTTTGTCGTTGGCGGCCCGATGGGTGACTGCGGCCTGACCGGCCGCAAGATCATCGTCGATACCTACGGCGGCATGGGTCGCCACGGCGGCGGTGCTTTTTCCGGCAAGGATCCTTCCAAGGTTGACCGTTCTGCCGCCTACATGGCGCGCTATGTCGCAAAAAACCTGGTTGCCGCCGGTCTTGCCGACAGATGCGAGGTCCAGGTGGCCTACGCCATCGGCGTAGCCGAGCCGGTTTCGATCAATGTAAATACATTCGGCACCGGCAAAGTGAGCGAAGAGCGCATGGCCGAGCTTGTACGTGAAACATTTGACATGCGTCCCCGCGCCATCATCGAGCAGCTTGACCTGCTCCGCCCTATCTATCGTAAAACCGCAGCGTATGGTCACTTTGGTCGTGAACTGCCCGAGTTTACCTGGGAACGGACCGACAAGGCTGCCCTGCTGAAAGAAAAAGCCGGCATTTAGGGGACTTAACGGCAAATCCCCCCTAGCCCCCCTTTCGTAAAGGGGGGGAACTTTAAAACCTCGCCCCTTTTGTGAATGCGGGGACTTTATACCTTCCCTTTTTTAAGAGGTGAATTTAGGCCTCCCCCTTTATGAAAGGGGGATTGAGGGGGATTTGCTTTCCATGCCAACCAGCGCCATCGAACATAACCCGCTGCTTTTCGGGCGTGACGAACGGACCGGCATCATTGCGGTGGAGTCGGTCGGGCACTTTATCAGGCTTTTTTTCAGAACTGCCGGTCGCGTGCATTTCCATGATGAGCCGTTTCAACCCTTCATCCTGGTCAATGATCCCGGATTGGTTTCCGGTTGCCGGGTCCCGTGTGCCGTGAGGCAACTGGCCGGTGACGATTTTTTCCGCTGCCAGCTGCTGTTCGATTCCTGGGGCGATTGCCTGACCGCCCGCGATTTTCTGGCAGTAAAAACCGGCAAAGGTTATTCCGCCTCAGATGCCCCCTATCTGTTTCTGCCTGATATTGCCCATCAATATATGCTGGCCAGCGGCACCACGCTCTTTAAGGGGATGGAATTCTCCGAGCTTCGTTGTCTGGCGCTTGATATCGAAACCGACTGTGCCGAGGGGTATGGTTTTTCGAATCCGGAGAGGCCGGAAGACCGGATCATCTCGATTGCTCTCAAGGATTCCCATGGGGACGAGGTCGTGCTGCGGGGCGACCGGTTGAGTGAGCCTGAACTGCTGCTTGCCCTGAACGAGGCGATCAACCGCGGTGACCCGGATGTCATTACCGGTCACAACATTTTCCGGTTTGACCTCGATTACATCGGCCGCCGCGCGCAGAGGCACGGCATTCGCCTGACCTGGGGCCGGAACGGGACAGCGCCGCATATTACCCCGCACGCCCGCTGGAGCCTGGCTGAGAAAACGGTTGAATACCAGCGCTGGGATGTGTATGGGCGTCACATTGTCGATACCTACTTTCTGGTGCAGCTCTATGATATTTCTGGCCGTAACCTCGAAAGCCACGGGCTGAAAGCCGTAGCACGACATTTCGGCATAGCGGCCGATGATCGTACCTACCTGGATGGCGCTGATATTTCAGCCGCATTCCAGAATGACTCTGAACAGCTTTATCGCTACAACCTGGATGATGCACGGGAAACGCTTTCCCTGTTTCGCCTGCTCGGCTATCCCTGGTACCTGCAGAGCCGCATTTTCCCCTATTCTTTCCAAAACTGCGTCATACGCGGCAACGCCACCCGCATCAATTCTCTTTTTCTGCGTGAATACCTGCATCGCGGCCACGCCATCCCTGCCCGCAGTTCCGCCGCTGCTCCATTTGAAGGTGGTTACACGGAGTCTTCATTTTCGGGGGTTGTCGGCCCGATCGTCCATTGCGACGTGGCGTCGCTCTACCCGTCACTGATGCTGACATACCGCCTTGCTCCAGCCGCGGATACTCTGGGACTGTTTCTGCCGATGCTGTCGGATCTGCGCCGTTTCCGGCTGACCGCCAAGCAATCGGCGCGTGATTCTGCGGATGATTCGGAACGGCACTATTATGATGCGCTGCAGCAGGTGTTCAAGGTACTGATCAATTCGTTCTATGGCTATCTTGGTGCGGTGCTGCACAATTTTTCCGATCCGGCTACTGCTGCCGAAGTGACCCGTCTCGGCCGGGTCACGATCAGGAACATGATCGACCTGCTCCTGTCTGAAGGAGCAGGTCCGGTGGAGGTTGATACTGACGGCATCTATTTCAAGCCGCCGGACGGATGCGCAACAGAGGATGCGGAACGTTCTCTGGTGGAGCGGGTTTCCCGGCAGCTCCCGGAAGGGATCGATGTTGATCTGGACGGGCGCTATCGCTCCATGTTTGCTTATAAAACCAAGAATTATGCCCTGCAGGAGTATGACGGCAGGATTGTTATAAAAGGGAGCGGACTTCGCTCGCGTGGCGTGGAGCCGTATCTGCGGGAATTCATACGGAATGTCATCGAACTTTTACTAACCGGCAGGGGGGACGCGGTTGGCCGCCTGTATGAGGAATATTGTGCCCGTTTGCGCCGGCCGGGACTGGACGTCGCCTGGGTAGCACGCAGCGAGACCCTCAACGATTCACCGGGCAGTTATCTTGAAAAGCTCCGGTCTGGCAAACGTAACCATTCGGCCGCTTTTGAGATCGCCCTTGCCTCCGGCAGGTTGTACCGCGCGGGTGACCGCGTCAGCTACTATGTCAGCGGTTCCGGCAGGGATGCAACAGCCTATGAACAGTGCCGGCCGGTGACCGTTTTTGATCCGGCCCATCCGGATATCAATGTGCTGTACTACATCGCAAAGCTGCGCCATGTGCAAAAACGGTTTGAACCATTTCTGCCGAAAGAGCCGACTCTTTTTGACCTGTGATGTTGCAAGGGCTGTTTCTTTGTGGTAAGAGTCTGAAAAGAAATGAAAAACTTCCTTATAGTCGCACCTAAAAAGGAGACCGTATGAAAAAAGTTCTATTGCTGTCAGCATTTTTGTTTGCATTTGTTACCTTGGGTCCGGCTCCGGCGACTGCCGATCAGCAGCCGGAAATGATTGCGCAGAAGATGGCCGTCAAGCTTGTGAGAGGAGTTACCAACACCTTTACCAGCATTGTGGAGCTTCCGAAGCAGACTATTCTGACCGGGCGGGAGATGGGGCCGGTCGGGTACGTCGTCGGCCCGATAAAGGGGATCGGGATGACTTTTTATCGCGGCTTCATCGGGGTAGTGGAAACAGTTTTCTGCATGGTCCCGCAGCCAGGATATTATGATCCGATGATGGACCCGGAGTTCGTATGGCAGGGATGGGAGCCGAAAAGAGACACGTCGGAGGCGATTGTTGTGGAAAAATAACGATCTGCCAATTAAAAATAGAAAAGGCGAGTCATATGCGGCTCGCCTTTTTTGCGTCTGATGTGCTTTCCGGTAACTCTTCAACACAACCGCTGACGCAGATACGCTTCAAATTCAGTGCTAAACTCCTTCCGCTTGAGCGCCAAGTCAACGGTTGCTTTCAGGAACCCGAGCTTGTCGCCGCAATCGTGACGAATGCCCTCAAACAGACAGCCGTAAACCTTTTCTTCTTTTGAAAGAGTCAGGATGGCATCAGTCAGCTGAATTTCTCCCCCTTTTCCCGGCTCCTGGTCCTGGAGAATGTCAAAGATCCGCGGAGTCAGCACATAGCGGCCGATGATCGCCATATCGGAAGGAGCTTCATCGCGGGACGGTTTTTCGACCATGTCGGTCACATGGAAGGTGCGCTCGTTTATCTTCTCCGCTGATACGCAGCCGTACGAGGAGATATTTTCCATCGGGACTTTTTCCAGCGCCAGCACCGAGCCCCCTTGTTGGTTGAAAACGTCAAGCAGCTGCCCAAGACAGGGGCGTTCGCTGTCAATAATATCATCCCCCAGCAGGACGGCAAAAGGTTCGTTGCCGATGAAATCTTTGGCGCAGAGGATGGCGTGACCGAGCCCCAGTGCCTGTCGCTGCCGCACATAAAAGATGTTGACCATCTCGGCGATTTCATGCACCCGTGAAAGTTCCCGATCTTTCCCCTTGTCGTAGAGATGCGCTTCCAGTTCGAAGGAAATATCGAAGTGATCCTCAATATTATGTTTGCCGCGACCGGTCACAAAAAGGATCTGCTCAATACCTGAAGCCACCGCCTCCTCAACGACGTACTGCACAAGCGGCTTGTCGATCAGCGGCAGCATCTCTTTGGGGGACGATTTGGTTGCCGGAAGAAAGCGGGTGCCGAGGCCGGCGACCGGGAAAACGGCTTTTTTGACCTTCATGGGGAGATTCCT
>JAFLLC010000237.1:10501-14235 GCA_019162745.1 Deltaproteobacteria bacterium
CGCGCAGGCGCAGCCACTACACGCAGCCGGTTTCGGCGCTTCGGTTTTCGGACAGTAGCCGGTATTGAACCAGCCGTCACCCTTCAGGCTGAAAGCAGTGGAAGAGATCATCTTTTCTACTGCGGCGCCGCATTGCGGACATTGGCTGGCCGGTGGATCTGAAAATTTCTGACGCAGTTCAAATTGGTGATCGCAGGTTGTGCAAACGTATTCGTACATCGGCATGACGTGTAAGCTCCTCTAATGGTGATAATCAGGTACGGTCTGTACTATAATAATGAAGAGACATATTGTCAATGTTGAGGCTGTTTCTTTACTTTTTTACTTGTTATGGTGTATTTAATTTATACAGAGGGCTGATCCAATGAATTCTCCTGTAAAACGCACAGCCAAAGATATAGTACAGCGGCATTTTTATAGTTTTCTGGCGCTGCTGCTGGTGGCGCTCTGCCCGCTTTCTGCGGCGGCAAACGACAAGGTGCGCCTGCAGCTCAAGTTGCCGCACCATTACATGTTTGCCGGATATTATGCCGCCAAGGAAAAGGGTTATTATCAAGAGGCCGGGTTTGATGTAGAGTTCATCCCCAACAAGAAGGGTGAAGATCCGGTGCAGAAGGTGTTAGATGGTAAAGCCGAGTTCGGCGTTGGCACCTGTGACCTGCTTATCCGCCGGGAGCAGGGAGCGCCGGTGGTTGTTCTGGCGGTGATATTCCAACAACTGGAACATGACCTGGCCGGTCGCAGTATAAAAAACGAGCCGAGTCACTCTCCGTTACTCGACTATTTACGCAGCGAGGGTGTCCCCGCTGATAAAATAATCCCTCTGTCCCAATCTTTTCGTGCCGAAGATCTGGCGTCCGGAATTACGGATGTCTTTTGCACCAATGCAGATGATGGCCCGGCCGCTTTGAACACAACGGGGCTTCTGAAAAGGGCTTCTCGCGCCGATTTGGTGGGCGCCGATTTTTACGGTGATAATCTTTTTACTACCGAGAGCCTGATTAGGCTGAAGCCGGAAATGGTGAGGGCATTCCGGGAAGCGAGCCTGAAGGGGTGGGAATATGCTATAGACCACCCTGGTGAGATTGCGCAGCTGATCCGTACCCGTTACACCCAGCAATACAGCGCTGAACACCTCCGCTTTGAAGCCCACCAGATGGAATCGCTGCTGCAGACGCCGCTGATGGAAATCGGCCATATGAATCCGGGTCACTGGCGGCACATTGCCGAGGTATATGCCGAAAAGGGAATGATGAAGCCGGACTTCAACGTAAAGGGCTTTCTCTATAATCCTAATCCGCCGCCGGACCTGAAATGGTTTTATGGCGGGCTTGCTGTCGTTCTTGCGCTGATGCTCGCTGCCGGCATAATTATAATCCGCTTTTCCCGGCTGTCAACGGCGCTGAAAAACACCATTACCAATTACAATCAGGTGGGTGATGCTTTACGCGAAAGCGAGTCTTTGTATCAATCCGTCCTCAATGCCTCTCCGGATAACATAACGATTACGGATACTGAAGGTTACATCATCATGATTTCCCCTGCCGGCGTGAAGATGTTCGGTCGCGAACGGGAAGAAGAGCTGCTTGGGCGTAACGTCATCGAATTCATTGTCCCTGAGGACCGGGAGCGCGCCAGATCCGATCTCAGGCTCACATTGCAGGGGCTTTTCCCTGGGAGTGGTGAGTATCGCGCAATGCGTACGGATGGCGGTACAATCGATATCGAATCTAACTGCCAGGCTATTCTGAACGCCGGGGGAGAGCCTGCCAGTATTGTCTTCGTTGT
Source organism: Deltaproteobacteria bacterium (assembly GCA_019162745.1). Lineage (GTDB taxonomy): Bacteria > Desulfobacterota > Desulfuromonadia > Geobacterales > Pseudopelobacteraceae > JACRCG01. The sequence continues at coordinate 12,290 of JAFLLC010000237.1, forward strand.
TCGCGACATCACCGAGCGGAAGCAGGCCGGTCACTCCTGTCTGGTGGCGATGGGTGAGATGATCGGAGCCATTGCCCACCAGTGGCGTCAACCTCTGTCCACACTGGGGATGATCGTCCAGCGCACCCACGCCGTGGGGACCTTGCAGGGGTTAACAGCGGAGGGACTGGATGAATTCAAGGCTAACGCGATGCGTCAGATCAGGTATATGTCTGACACTATCGAAGAATTCCGTGGTTTCTACCGCACAGAAAAGCAGAAGGAACTCTTTTCACCTTTGAGCTGCATTAATGATTCTGTCAGGCTTTTTGAACCTCAATTCACCAGCCATGGCATTGTCGTGGATGTCCATTGCCGTGAATGTGACGAACAGCTGGTAGACGGCTATCCAAATGAGTTCAAACAGGTCATTCTCAATCTCCTGGGCAATGCCCGCGATGCCATTTTAGAAAGTCGCAAAACAGAGTGTCAATCGGAAAAGGGGCGTATTACCATTCGGGTGTCAGTGCTTGAGGGCAAAACCATGATTATCGATGTCAACGACAACGGCTGCGGTATAGCGGACGACATCGCGCCGAGGATACTTGACCCGTATTTCACCACCAAGGAGGATAGCGGTGGCACAGGTCTCGGCCTCTATATGTCGCGGAGGATCGTCGAAGACAGTCTGGGAGGACATCTTGCTCTGCTGCAATGTCATGAAGGCGCTACTTTTAGAATTGAGCTGCAACTGGGGAAAAAGTCATGACCGATTCAATCCGTGATAAACAGGATACGTTCGTTAACGAAGTTATTTCCCGTCAAAAAGGGCAGGAAACAGCTTCTGCCTCACTTAAAAGTCTGAATATATTGCTGGTCGAGGATGAAGATGAATTGCGGCGTGAAACTGCCGCCTTTCTGGAACTTTACTGCGGCAGCGTCATCCAGGCCTCCAATGGCCAGGAGGCTCTTGGGCTGTTCGATTCCCATCGCCCTGATCTTGTTATCAGCGACATCCGTATGCCTGTTATGGATGGGCTGGAGCTGGCCGTGCAGCTGAAGAGGCGCTCAAGTGACACCCCGCTGATTTTTTGCACCGCCTTTACAGAAACCGGCTACCTGATCAAAGCCATCGAACTGGGGGCGGCCGCATTTGTCCGCAAACCGGTTGACACGGATGAGTTGCTTGCGGCCATCACCAAAGCCGCTTTGCCGCTGCTCCAACGTCGTGAAATCGAGGGGTTCTCCGATGAGCTGATGGCATCCGTGCGGAAGCAGGTTGGCGACTCGCCGGCCCAGCGGGCGATTGTGGAACAGACAGCCAATGTTGCCAGAACATCATTCAATGTCCTGCTGGAAGGTGAAACCGGCACCGGAAAGTCCCGCCTGGCCGCCATTATCCACGGTCTGAGCCCCCGCCGTGGTGCAGAGTTTATAACCATACAGATGGGCGCGCTGCCATTTAATCTGGCCGAAAGCGAGCTCTTCGGCCACATAAAAGGGGCTTTTACCGGCGCTGATCGCAATCGGGCCGGGTTGGCTGAAGCTGCAGATGGGGGGACAATCTTTTTAGATGATATCGAATCCTGCCCGAAAGAGCTGCAGGGGAAGCTGTTGCGTTTTGTCGAGGAAAAAAAGTTCACTCCGCTGGGAAGTACGGTAGAAAAGAGGGTGGATGTGCGCATCATCGCAGCCAGCAACCGCAACCTGAAGGAAGAAGCGGCTGCCGGACGTTTTCGCGAAGACCTGTACTACCGTCTGGCTGATGCCACAATTGTTCTGCCGCCACTCCGGGACACTCCGGACGCTGTGCCCACACTGGCGCTTAAATTTCTACGCCAAACCTGCGACGAACTTGGTCGCAAAATGGTCTTTCTGGATGGAGAAGCGATCACACTGCTGGGCGGCCTGCCTTGGCCAGGCAACGTCAGGCAGCTGAAAAGCGTCATCCGTCGTGCGGTGCTAAG
>JAFLLC010000231.1 GCA_019162745.1 Deltaproteobacteria bacterium
TCAACTGCAACTATGCCAAGGCCCTTCTCGATGCAACGCCGGCAAACCAGCTTGTCAATAAAGGTAAGCCAAAAAAGGAGACGCCGGCAATACTGGCCCGCCAGGCTCGTCTTGAGGAGGAGAGTCTTGCCTTGTCCACGGAAATAGGCTCATTGAAGGAGCAGTATGGTTCAGCAATGATCGATGTGACATCCATGCAGGCGTATTTGAAAAGATTGGTCGGTAACGAAGCTGTTGCAAAATACCTGCGTGATTTCAATGAGTCATTTTATGACAAATTCAAGGAAATTGCTGAACTTGACTTTTTCAGATTAAAAAATATGGAGTGAATGCAAGTGGTTAAGTTTTTTTTGCTTTTTCATTTTTTCCCCTCCACCAATGTGATCTCCTCAGCAGTCAGGCCGTAGAGCTGATACGCAAGGTTATCGATTTCAGCTTCGAGTTGCAGAACGTCGGGGCTGTCAGGAGCGGCGAGGATCTTCTGTACGCGCTCGACGATGGGGGCTTTCTGGTCGTTGGTGGCGGGAGAAATGGGGAGTTGCTCCATGTATGGCATTTGCATGGCACGAGCACCACCAACAAGCCCGGATGTCAAATTGCCAAGATACCACCAGAACAATTTGCTGTTTAGAAGTGCAAGAAAAAAATCGTTTTTCTCCGGAATAAGAAAACACTTATTGTTGCAGATCAACCCCTGGTCTACGTAGCAAAAAGACTGAAATGTCGCAATTTCTTGATAAACAATTTTCGGTTTATCAAACTCATCCCAATATATACATGACCTTAACTCCCACCAGAAGCGGCCCTGATCATCACGTTTTCTCAGTTTGTTTTCCCACTGAGAAAGATGTCGGTGCACGGACGAATATTCCCTCTCAAACAGAGAACGTGCAATTTCCTCGTTTTCTTCCTTTGACCAAGGCCAGGTCTTGTTGCTACTGCTATCTATGGCAATTAGATATTGACCTGCCCACTTGTCTTTCCACTTCTGAATATCCCTTCCACGAAGCCACGGTTTTATAATCTCAGCGCAATTAGGGGTTTCTGCAATGAGACGGTCTTTTGTCGCTTCATCAATAACAAAAGCTTCATTTAACCCGGTCTTGATACCGTAGAAAAACTTCTTGCCCACATATTCACTCAGTGGTTTGCCAACCGTGCGCAGTTTTTTCATCAACGCCAGAACATCAGGCCGTTCCAAGGTCCATCCTTCACTTCGCAGGGCTGCGACCGGCATGGTGAAGCCGATTGCAGCCAGGGTTTCATCGAAACACTCCAACTGCTTGGTATTGGTGAAGGTGGCGGTGAAGAAATCGGAGGAGTGCTGGGACGGCTTATCTCCGCCCTTTTTGCTGATTCGGGGAGATCCTGCCCCTGATAAGATTGGCAATTTCTCCACCATCACAATCGAGGGATAGGTGGTGGCCTCGTCAAATATGGGCAAATCGCCGAAATCCAGCACCATCAACGGTGTGGCCTGGGTTGTCAGCAGTTCGCGGGTGTTCTTGCCGTATCCGGCCCGCATGAACTTGTTGGGAGCGATGTAGCAGAGGGTGGAACCGGTCTTAAGCAGATTCAGGCCGGTTTTGTAGAAGTAGGTGTAAATATCGGCGGTGCCGCAAAAGAATGAGCCGAACATCTCCACAAAGGCCGGTTTCTGCTCCTTGATGGCCTCTTGACGGATATAGGGCGGATTGCCGATGATGGCGTCAAAGCCGACGAATTCCCCTTCTTCATCCAGCACCTCGGGAAACTCGAAGCGCCATTCAAAGGCGTTATGGTAGACCAGCTTTTCCTTTTCCGCGAAACGCCGCTCCAGATCCGCCAGCTGTTCATGGAGTTTCTGCCGTTTCTCCGTTTCCTTCTTGCTGAAACCGAACAAGGTCATGACGGATAATTCTTCCTTTTTCAGCCACAGCGACTTCAAGTCCTTGTCATTAGGCAGGCCGAAGTTTTCCAGAGAATGCTTGAGCCCGTCGATCTCTTTACGCAGCACAGCCTTGTTGCTGGGGGATTGTTTGTAATTCCAGACCAGTTCCCGATATTTGTCCGTCAGCTCTTTCAGCTTCTTGCGGTTGGCTGCCGGAATATTCGGATTGCCGCTGATGGCAAAACGGCTGACCAGGGAATTGCCGCACTTGATATTGATATCGATGTTGGGGAGAGTTTCCAACTGGTCGCTGCCGCGCCGGTAATAGGCGTTCTTCAGCAGTTCTATCCAGAGACGCAGGCGGCAGATCATGACCGACTTGGGATTGATGTCCACACCGAACAGACAGTTTTCGATGATGGTCTCTTTCTCGTGGAAGAGTGTTTCCTGCACCCGCTGGGATTCGGCCTCTCTGTAGTTGTATTCGAAAATCTGGTCATCAACGGTGACGATCAGCTCATCATTGTCGATGGTGACTCCATACCCGCGCAGCCGTTTATTTTCCTTATCCGCAAGGATTCCCAGATCGGATTTGACGGCAATGATCTCGTTCAGCGCCGAAACCAGGAAGTGGCCCGAACCAACTGCAGGGTCGCAGATCCTGAGGCTGTTGACGGTATCGTTCGACTCTTTGATGGTGATCTTGTCCAGGCTGTTGTACAGATCGGTAAAGTCTTTGCACATCCAGCCGTATGCTTCGTTGAACTTGGCGACGACCGCCCGCCGGATGGTTTCGCGGCAGATGTACATGGTGATGAAACCGGGGGTAAAAAAGGAGCCATCCTTGTAGCCGTTGATCTTCTCAAAAATCAGCCCCAGCACCGAGGCGTTGATGATGCTCTTGTTCTGTTCCTGAATGTCGGAACGTCCCTCTGCGCCGAAGTCGTAGGCATCCAGGAATTCAAACAGGTAGGCCAGCGTGAGCATGTTGCCGCTACGGCGTTTGCCGTTGTCCAGCTTCAGCACCGTCGAACCGTGCAGCGGCAGTTCGAGCCGGTTCTTCAGTTCGTTGATCCGTATGGTGGCTCGCTCCAGGTCGCTTTCCTCGAACAGGGAACTGTTCAGATAGGGGATAGCGCCGAACTTGGTGCGCACTGAGTCACCGCGCTCCTCAACCCGGACAGCCAACACCTCGAAGAAAAGTTCATTCAGTTCGTCGTAATCCTCGATTCGGCTGCTGTTGAGAAATGCGTAGCTGCGATCTCCCTTGTGGTAGGCGATGAGCTGACCTTCCAGCAGTTTCAGGAACAGAAGCCGATTCAACCAGGTGATACAGAGTTCCAGTGCAACACTGAAACATTGCTCGTCCGTGTCGGCACCGTACTGTTGTAGGTTGGAGAGAGCCGACAGGCGCCCACGGGTTTTGATGAAGTTGCAGGTGTTTTCCAGCAGCGAGCCTTCATTGCGGTTTCCTTCCGGCTTGCGGCGGATCAGCTTTTTACCTTTGTCCTTGACCTCTTCCAGACCGATGATATGCAGAAGTTCGCTGTAAAATTCCCGGTTCAGCGAATTGCTGTCATTAATAAAGGGCTGTTTGAGCAGATGCGGCGGTGAAAGCACCTTGTAGAGGGCGATCAGGCGTTTCTGCAGGGGCGTGGAAGCAGATACACCGGTTTCGTCAGTATTGCTTCCGCCATCAGAAGCAAGCGATGCAGATGCGCCTGGTTTTGCCTTGACGTAATCCCGCAAATCAAAATAGACGCAGGGAAGGTCATACGCTTCCTTTTCAATGAAGGGCTTGGCGATCTCCTGATAGAACCAGTCGGTGTTGGTGCTGACCAGTTGGCCGTCGTTCCACTCCTTGTAATTTTTGACCAGTTTCGGGTTGCTGAAGAAAAACTTCTCGAAATCCACCGCGTCGAAGATGTACCACTCATGGATATTGCAGATGATCAGCCGCCGGATCTCCTTGTTGTCCTTAACGAAGCGTTCCTGCATGTAGTAGTGCAGCAGCTCATGCAGCGCCTTGGCATTGGGCCGTTCGGGCGAGATCATTTCATTTTTGTTGGTGGGACGTTTGACTTCGATCAGTACACCGACCGATGCGGACGAGGTGGGGCCGTTGTGGATGGCCAGGTCGGCACGACCACTGGTATTTATCTCGTTGGTCTGCTTGTACCAGGTGTCCTTGAGGAAATCTGAGACGATGTTCTTGAGGTGCTCCTCGTGCTCGTCCGTGCGGATGCGCTCGAACATGCGGGCCAGATTGGCCTTGAAAAGCTCAATCTGGTCGCGCTTGAGGCTCTGCTTCAGGTAGGCTTTGCTGAGGGTTTTTCCGGGTGTAACAACCGTAAGTTTCATGCTCATGTAGCCTTTGAGTGCGCGTTTCCACCGACTGGATTAGAATTATCGGAAGTTATAGCAAATCACTCAACCATTTGCCACAGAAACCAAAAAACGGCGATGCGGTCTTTCTCAAATCCAGTAATAAATTGATAGTGTTATTGCCGAAGACATATTCTGTCCTATTTCTATGGTATTGTCTTTCATCTCCGAAATACAGCGATATGAATTGAGTTAACAGACGCTGATTGCTGATTCCATCTGTGATAGAAGGCGGTGAGATGCTAGAGAGCAATTTGACAAATGATTACGGAGCTGAGCAGTTCAGATGAATTTTCTATTTGATATTACACAACTGTCCGAGTAACTTTGTCCGCACTATTATGGCGTACTTGTTAAAAAAACAGAACCCTCTCAGGAGAGAGTATGAACATCACCCTTACCGTCATAGAAGGACCGCAAAAAGGGAAAAAGTTTGAGTTCCGCGAGCCGGATAACTTTCTGCTGGGGCGTGACAACGCTGGCAGCAACGCTCACTTCCGATTGGACAACAACGACACTCAAGTTTCCCGCAATCATTTCCTCCTCGAAATAAATCCTCCCGACTGTTTTATACGCGATGCAGGTAGTCTGAACGGCACCTTTATTGTGCGACCTGGTAGTAAACGGGTCTATTTCATGGCGGGGCGTAACGAAAATAAAAACGAATATGAGTCAAGCGGTACAAAGTTGAAGGACAAGTTGGGCTTTGCTTCTTTGCAGCGCGCTGATGAGCGGCTCAAGCTTGCCGATCAGGATATTATTCACGTCGGCCAAACGGCAATCCAGGTGGAGATTGTTGCTCAGGTCCGCCCGCAAGTGGCGCAACAGGCAGTTGACTCTGACAGTCACTGCATCGAATGCGGTGCATCCATGCTCAATCCTGCCAGCGTGAAACGAGCAGACATGCTCTGTGTGGATGACTTCATCTGCCATGCCTGTAAAGCGAAGCATGAGCAGGCACGCCGTCCGGTTCGCGGCGTAAATTGCTGTGACTGTGGTTGCGATGTCACTAGTCAAGCCGATTCTGATGGCAAGGCTGATGAATTGAAATTGATTGCGCTCTACCTTTGTCCGTCATGCGCCAGACAGCGCACCAGCGGTCCGCTACCGGTGGAGCGGATCAAAGAATATCGTCTACTGACCCAACTGGGTGAAGGCGGTTTCGGCATGGTGTTTCTGGCATGGCACGCCACAACCAATCGGGCCGTTGCTCTGAAGATCACCAAGGAGGTCATTAAAGACGATCCCGCCTTGGTCAAACGTTTCAAACGGGAAATTGCCATTATGCAGCGCCTGAAACATCCCAACCTGGTCAGGTTGCTGGATGAAGGTATTGCAGATTCGGGAAATTACTTCTTCATTTCGGAATATCTCCCCGCCGGCAGCCTGACGGACTACACTTGGCATTACTTTGACGGTATTCTGCCGGTTGTTAAAGCCTGCCAGATCTACGCTCAGGCATTGGAAGGGTTGGCCTTCCTTCATACCAAGGGTTACATCCACCGTGACGTCAAGCCGGAGAACATAATCCTAACCAAAGACAGCAGTGGCAAACGGATTGCCAAACTGGGTGATTTCGGTCTGGCCAAGAACTACTTGGTCCATGGTGGAACGCTAACCGGCGCCAATGAATGGATCGGCACTATTTTCTATTGCCCGCCGGAACAGATACTGGATTTCAAACACTCGTCTCCAGCCTCAGATGTGTATGCCATGGGGATTGCATTTTACAATTCCGTCACCGGGCAATTCCCGTATGACTTCCCCAGTCGTGAAGAATGTGCCCGCATGGTTCGGCGCGGTGAGCGCCCCCGTGATCCGATCTCATTTATTCTGGGGGATGACAAGCCGATTCCGATAGAGAAGCGGTTGCCAGGGATTGATCGGAATATTGCTAAATTTATTAACGGTACAATTGTAAAGGACGTTAAAAAGAGGCTAACATCTATTCCTGAGTTGATAAACGTTCTAATGAAGTAATCAAGGAAATTATGGCGATTCTGACCGAATATAATATTGGAGATGTGATTGATAGCAAATTTGAGGTCTTGGCTTTTCTAGGCCGAGGAGGATGTGGTGTAGTATATCATGTGTTTTCAAGGGAATTAGAAGAAATCCTTGCGCTAAAAACATTCTATAGATCAAGCCTAAAGGAGCGTTTCAAAAAAGAGGCATATGCATGGATCAATTTGGATAACCATCCAAATGTAGTTAATGCCAGATTCTATGACGAGTTAAATGGAATACCAATTATTGTTATGGAGTATGTTGAGCCTTCGGCTGAAGGCTTATTGACTCTTGATGACTATATTAATCACTCTGATGTTGAAATTGATGAGTATTTAAAATGGTCAATACAGTTTTGTGATGGAATGGAGCATGCTTACAAAAAAGGCGTAGTTTGTCATCGTGACATTAAACCTTCGAACTTGTTTATAGATAATAATTCAGATCTAAAAATATCTGATTTTGGCTTGGCAAAAATACGCGGGGAGCATGAAATTATTGACTTGAGTGGCTCAAGTCAACCACAACAGTTCATTGAGACTGATGTGGGTTCGGGTTTTGGAACACCAGCCTATATGCCTCCAGAACAATTTGTAGATGCAACACAATGTGACCAGCGAAGTGATATTTATAGTTTCGGTATAGTGCTTTATCAAATTGCAAGTGGCGGGAATCTGCCATTTGAAGCGAACAATCCTGGAAACAATTTTCAGATACTTAAATACCTTCATTCAGAAGTACAAGTCCCAAATATTGACTCACCCCTGTCTCCGATAATTCGTAAATGTCTTTCAAAAGCAGCTTCTGATAGATTCAATTCTATTCAAGAACTTCGCGCATCGTTAGTAGATCTGGTACAGCTCATCTCGAAAAATAATTTGATTGCTACCCCAAATATTACAGTTACGACTGAAGATATCTGGGAAATAAGAGAAAAAGGGCTTAGCCTACAGAGGCTTGGTCGTAATGAGGAAGCAATTGCTTGTTTTGACAAATTTTTAAAAACATTTCCTGATTCAAATACGCTATTTGCCAAAGCGAATAGTCTGCAGAATATCAACAGACATAAAGAAGCTATAGAGCTGTATTCTAATCTATTAAACAGTGATCCGTGCAACGTTGATATATTAAACAATATGTCGATATCTTTCATGGCTATTGGCAACTACGATCAGGCAGTCAAATGTTGTGACCAGGCTTTTGAAATTGCTCCTAATAGTGAAAACAGCTTAATAACTAAAGGAAATATATTCTATCGACAGAAACAGTATTTACAATCGGTTGGATGCTACAAATACGCCTACGATATCAATAATGCAAATACAGCATGTCTAAGAAACATTGGTCTTTGCTACAGCAACTTGGCAGACTACAATACTGCAACCTCCTGGTATGATAAAGCTGTTAAAAGTGAGCCGTTGAATGATCAACTCTGGGAAGAGGCTGCGATTGCTCATCACAATGACAAATCCTACGATAAAGCTATTGCGTATTACAATGAAGCATTAACAATAAACCCAAGAAGAATCATTTCAATGATAAATAAATCTAAGGCGTTATACGTTTTGTCAAAAATCGATGAAGCAATTTCTTGCCTGAAAAAATGTTTGTCTATAAGTCCTGAAAATGTCGAAGCTGTGTATAATTTGGCGCTGTATTACGATGTGCTGCAAGACTATCGCAATACAATTGATGCCTTCTCAAATGTTATTAAAATTTTTGGTGACAACAACGATAAACGTAAAGTTTACGCAGAACAGCGACTTAGAGAATTGACTCAATAATATTGAAAGTTTCGCAGGAGTCCTTCTTTGGCGAAAAGTCCATCCCCAGGCAAATGTATTCATTGTCTTAAATTCCATAAGGAGTTGACTTGGGATCACGTATTTCCAAAAGCGTGGTATCCGCATACAACCAGGCAAAATCTGTATAAATGGCAAGTTCCGAGCTGCAAGCGCTGTAACAAAATGTATGGTGAACTTGAAGAAGATCTGATGATCAGGCTTGCCATGTGTCTCGATCCTCTCGACCCAAGCTGTGCAGGTATCGTCGAGAAAGGACTGCGTGCCGTAAATCCTTCTTATGCAAAAAACGAGAAAGACGGGCGCGCGCGATTAGCAAAAAGAAATGAAATCCTCAAAGGCTCATTTGAGGGTAATGCTATTCCTCTTCAAGCAGTTTATCCAAATTTTGGGGTGCATCAACAGCTACCCCTGCAAGCACAGACAGCAATCACTATTCCTGCAAAGGCTGTTCAGCGTCTTGCCGAGAAAATAGTGAGAGGAATCTTCTTGATAGAAGATGGGAAACTGATAGAACCGCCATACGAAATATCATATTACGTTCTTCATGATGCGGGGACGGCAGAAATCGTTGAAATGCTTGCGCAATATGGGAGTGTTCATGCAAGAGAGCCAGGCATTGTCGTTCAGCGGGCAGTAGCCCAGGAAGATGCAATCTCGTCATTTTTTCTCATTGAGATTTGGAATCGGTTCAAAATTTATGCTGCAGTTCAAGAGCGTATGTAGCTCAGAAAACTGAAATCACTGTTTCAGACAAGAGTTGACCATGCATACAAACTGGGAAGTCGGCCAGACAATTGACGGTAAATATGAGATTTTCGGATCTTCATCTGGAGGTATGGGAGCAGTCTATTTTGTCAACCACCTGAAGTGGAAAATTCCTCTTGCTGTTAAAACTCCTCTTCTTACTCTCATCAACTCACCATCAGCGTACCGGCGCTATATCAAAGAAGCTGAAACATGGATAAATATCGGGATGCATCCGCATATTGTGTCCTGTTTCTATGTGCGTGACCTGGACGGGATTCCGCGAATTTTCATCGAATATGTAAGCGGTGGAACTTTAAAGGATCTGATTGACAAGAACCGGTTTGGCGACATCAGCTACATACTCGATTTGGCAATTCAGTTTTCCATGGCTATGGAATACGTCCACGATCTGGGAATAATCCATCGCGACATAAAGCCCGCAAACTGCATGATTACCAGCGATGGTGAGCTGAGAGTTACTGATTTCGGCATAGCCAAACTTGGGGATGATGTGCCAGATACTGATGATAGTCCGCACATTGCTTCAAGCTATGAAGGTCTTACCATGACAGGGACAGGTTTTGGTACTCCCGAATACATGGCCCCAGAGCAGTTCCTGGATGCGAAGAATATTGGTAAAGAAGCTGACATATATTCTTTCGGCGTCATGTTGTATGAAATGGTCTGCGGCGTTAGACCATTTGTTATGCCTTCTGGTATGAACACCCAAGCCAGAGATTATTTCTATCGCAATGCTCATTTCAATGAAATTCCAAGACAGCCTATTGAAAGCAACCGGCGCATTCCCCAGTCGTTGAACCGCATAATAATGAAGTGCCTTGAGAAAGACGTTGCAAAAAGATTCCACTGCTTCAGTCATATATCCTCCGCATTGTTGGATTGTTGTAACGAGGCAGGAAACCCAAATAAAAGAATCAAGCCGGATGTATTGAAATTAAAGGCGGACAGCCTTAATAACAAGGCAGCGTCATTTCTTGATTTGGGTAGGAACGTGGATGCTGCTCACTGTTGGCAGCAAGCCCTTGCAGAAGATCCTCAACATCTTGAAGCGACCTTTAACTATGGGTACTTCAAGTGGCAGGAAGGTTTGTCGTATCGTGATGTTTTAAAATCGCAAATGGCAAATCTTAAAAGTAATCATGAAAACAATATCGAGTTTTGGCGACTTCTTGCATGGCTCTACTACGAAGTGGGTGATATCGATGCCCTTGAGGAAATACAAAATTCAGCACGCCGGATAATTGATCCTGAATTTATGGAATTGTATAATGAGCTTAACACCCCTAGCGGAAGATGGGTGCGTGTTTTTAAAGGAAATGACGACACAAAAGGCTTCAACAGACTCGTCCGAACAGTGGCATTTTCACCTGGTGGTAGGTATGTATCACTAGGTGATCTTAGAGGAGTTCGACTCTGGGACGTCTTAAATACGAACGAAATTAAACATTGCAAACTCCCCAAAACTTTCGTGAATTCTTTCGTATTTTCACCAGATGGTAAATATGGTCTTGCAGGATATGAATATGGAGAGCGAGTTATTCTTTTAGACCTAGCATCAGGAGCTGAAATTAGACGGTTTGAATGGGAAAGCAATCAAACATATTCATTTAAAACAATGATCGATACTTGGGATGCTGGCGATGATATAAACAAACAAACTATCAATAAAAAACTCAGCATTTTTAATCATGTAAGATCAGTGGCATTTTCACCTTGCGGTACAACTGTTCTTGCAGCTGTCAATACTACTTTCAGTGGAAGCTTAGAATGGCGAGATGATGAAGGCAAAAAATCCTTTATCCATCGTAACGACTTTCCCGACGACAATATAATACTTCTCTGGGATGCAAAATCAGGAATGGAGATCCAACGCTTTATTGGACATACGACGGATATCAATTCAATCACATTTTCACCTGATGGCAGATATATCTTATCCGGCAGCTCACAGAATGAAAATCAAGACGAAAACACCCTCAAACTTTGGGACGTTGCAACAGGTAAAGATCTCAAACGCTTTGCAGGGCATAACGAAAGCGTCAAATCTGTCGCCTTCTGCCCAGACGGGAAGCACATCCTTTCAGCAGGTACCCTCACGCTTTGGAATTTGAGTACCGGAAAAAAACTTATACGTCTAAGGGAGTATGGCGCTCCTGCGGTTTACTCTCCGGACGGTAACTCTATACTGTCGTGGTGTCATCAGAACAACTACCTTTCGATATTAGATGCTGTTACTGGTAAAGAGCAAAGACGGTTTGAGGGCCATATAAGAGAGGTGAATGCTGCTATGTTCTCTCCTAATGGCAAATACATTCTCACAGGAGAATGGGGCGCAATAAGATATAGCTCGATAAAATCATTTCCAAAACTATCCGATATCGGTTTTTATCCTGCGTTAACTCGAATAAGTTCCACTGCAGAAATAATAACCGAATCGCAAAAAGTACAACATCTCCTAGCAACTGTGAAGCTACTAATTGAAAAGATTAATTATAGAGGAGCATACAAACTTCTTCGCCAGGCTCAGACTGTAAGAGGTTACGAACATGATAAGGAAGTTCTTGATCTCGTAAATTATTGCGGCATCCACGGGAAGGGGGTTCGTAAAGAACTTAAATCTGCATGGAAGGTGGCATCCTTTATAGGGCATTCGGCTGATATATTATCAGTCGCATTTTCACCTGACGGCAAATATATTCTGTCAGGTAGTGGTGATTATTTTGACGAAAATGAAATAGAAGTTAACAACACCAGGCTATGGGAGATATCAAGTGGCAAGTGTATTCGAAATTTTAATAGCGTAAAAGGTTATGTATGTTCAGTATTATTTTCCCACGATACTAAGTATGCGCTTACTGTTGGAGGAGAAATATTAGATAACAGTTTTGATGATACTGATTCTGGGCCTAACCTGACGGTAATTGCTTGGGATATAAATACTGGCATAAAGCTCAAACAATTTAATATGTACTGTGACAGCGCGTCTTTATCAGCAGATGCCAAATATATTTTGTCATGGGGTGCTGAAGAAAGTACGTTACTACTTTGGGATATCGAATCAGGTAGAGAAACCAGACAATTTGATGGGCATGATGATGCAATAAGTTCTGCATCATTTTTGAATGATGGCAAGCATATACTTATTGGTTACGACGGTCACATGGACAAAACGTTTATTCTTCGGGAGATCGTAACAGGCAACGAACTCAAACGGTTTGTTTTTCGCGGTGTAATCCGCAATGAAAATAAAGGCATGAGTATTACGTATTCACACACCCAAGTACTTGACACCAATGGTAACTATATCATTTTTAAAGGGAACCTTTTAGAGGGAGATAGTAAGCAATGCGTAAGGTTATGGGAGATTGCAACCGGAAAAGAAGTCCAATATTTTACGGGAGAAAACGGTAGGGATCTTCGCTACGCCATTTTTTCCCCAGATGGTAGATTTGTAGCAACATGGGGAGAGGATTATACAGATGACACACTCTGTCTCCGGGAGACAGCAACTGGTAAGAAATATAAATGCTATACTGGTTCTGTCCGATCAGTGACCTTTTCACATGACAGCAAATATCTTGCGTTTGCTAATGATGATAAGGCGATTGTACTTTTAGAGCTCGACTGGGAATGGGAATTCCCTGAAGAATCAAGGTGATGAGAAATACCTGCTCAGAATGAAACAGCAAACATCACAGAACTGCTTGGAAGAGGAAAATTTATGACGCTACAAAATTCGCCAGAATCATCTCAAGCAACCTCTTCAACCGTTGAACATGCCATTTTGGACAGAATGACGGAAAGACTTTTTAAAATGCAAAAACTTTTACAAGAAGGTCGAATGAACCAAGGCGCACTGCAAATGTGGGTCTTATTTCTTCGTGCTAATTTATCCAAATTATATGGCAAAGACAGTGATGTAATTCAATTATTGCAACCGATTAAAGGTAAACTTGACCATCAAACAGCAACTGAAATTGCCAGGATTTCTATTGAAACCGTTGGAAATTATATTCGCACCGTACAAGACACTGGGAAGTTGTCGTTTGGAGTTAGAAGTCACGGAAAAATATTCATAGGTCACGGTAGATCACCACTGTGGCGTGAATTGAAAGATTTTTTGTCGGATCGTCTTGGATTAAGTTGGGATGAGTTTAACCGCGAAGCCGTTGCAGGCCTTCCTACATTTGAACGAATTACGCAGATGCTTTCCGAAGCTGAATTTGCCTTCCTCATAATGACTGCAGAAGATGCTCATCTAGACAGATCAATTCACGCACGAGAGAATGTCGTTCATGAAGTTGGCCTATTCCAAGGTAAGTTGGGGGCTAAGAAAGCTATTATCCTTTTGGAAGACGGTTGTGAGGAATTTTCTAACATTGTCGGTCTTTCTCAAATTCGGTTTCCGAAAGGCAATATTTCAGCAGTTTTCGAGGAAATTCGGAGAGTCCTTGAACGGGAAGGTGTGAGTAAAAAGGCATGACTTCCACCTTCGCTACAAACCCCGGTCTTGTTCGCCAGAACAACGAGGACTGCATTCGCGTCGATGACACACTTGGAGTCTATCTGCTTGCTGATGGCATGGGCGGCCATAATGCCGGTGAGGTCGCAAGTTCTCTTGCTGTTGACTCTGTCTTTGCAACATTAAGTTCCAATATCGGTAATACTACTATGGATGGTTTTTTTGAACTTATAGTAGATACCATGCAAGCTGCACATTCGGAGATTAACCAAAAAGCACGCACAAGCCTGTCATATATGGGCATGGGGACAACGCTGGTAGTTGCGATTATACGCGATAATACAGCATATATTGCTCATGCAGGAGACAGTCGGGCATACCATTATACTTCTCCTTCTGATCCTCTCCCGAGTGGAGAGGGGTTATTACGACGTATTACCAACGATCACACCATGGGTGATCAACTGCTCGCTAACGGAGTTCCCAGAGAACAAATACAAGAAAAACAATTTCATACTCTTACCCAGGCGGTTGGATGTGGAGAACCGCCGATCCCGGATTTCAACACTGTCGAACTAAATCAGGGAGATCTTCTCCTACTCTGCTCCGACGGCCTGACCGATATGCTGGATGATAACGAAATCGAAGCTATTCTTGCATATAGTGACGCCAACCTGAATACTCTGGCCGCAAATATGATTGATACAGCCAATGCAAAAGGTGGTCATGACAATATCTCTGTTGTGTTGATACGCTGTAGTGAATAATTGTTAGTTCCCAGATTGTTTTGACCTGATGGAGGGTTTGATTTTCAGAATAGATT
>JAFLLC010000074.1 GCA_019162745.1 Deltaproteobacteria bacterium
AGCTGGCTACCGAAGCAGAGCTGTTGGTTGCTTTACAACATCTCGATGAAGAGCAGCTGTCAGAGGTCGCAACCGGCCTCGACCGGGGCGTCTTTATACCGGTCGCTGCTTCTGATGATTCGTGCTTCGATTATTCACCAGCCCAGAAGCTGAGCTTTGCCAAAGCAACCAAAGGCAAAAAGAAATGGCAACGCCGCTTCGCGAAGAAGCAGAAGGGCTCTGCCAACCGCAGAAAGGCAACTACAAAGATCGGACGTTACGATTGCAAAATTGCCGATATCCGGAATGACTTTGCTCATAAAACCAGCAAGGCTATCGTCGATGCTGCTGGATCGTTACTGGTATTCGAAAACCTGAAAATCAAAAACATGACCGCCAGTGCTAAAGGCATAATGGAAAAGCCTGGTAAGAACGTCCGGCAGAAAGCCGGACTAAACCGGGCGATTCTGCATTCCAGTTGGGGCAACATAAAGATCTACACCAAGTACAAAGGACTTAAGCAAGGCAAGTTAACCATATTCGTACCTGCAGCATATTCATCACAGGAGTGTAGCGAATGCGGCTACAGCCATAAAGATAACCGGGAAACACAATCCGAGTTCATCTGCCAAGCCTGTGGATTTGTCTGTAATGCCGATATAAACGCAGCACAAGTTATTAAGAAACGCGGAATCCGCGCTGTTCTTGATAACAAGGTCGGCATAAAAGTACCAAAGAAAATATCCCTTCGTAGGGCCGGGACGGTCCAAACGGATGCGCAAGCATCAAAGCCTGTGGAGAGAGTGTCAGTCTTATCGGTCTCACGACCGCTAAGCAGTTCCCGAGGAAACAGGAAGAAACCCACTCCTAAAATCGATGCTGTTTCGATTTAGGTGGCGGGTAGTTCATACATCTCCTGTTCCAGTTACTGATGCGAAAGAAACAGTAGCGATCTGACCATTACCTGAAAAAGCCTTGGTACTGATAATTGCAATTTTGATTAAACCAAGAGTGATTGTATTGACGGCCATCATTGCGCCGGAGATGAGCTCGCCTTGGGTTACCCGCAGGGGAATGCGGAGTCTGGTCAGTGCTCTCAAAGTCACAGCCAGACAGTCTTCAACGCGACATCATGTCGCGACAACGTAATAAGGCACACCGGCTCGGCGGGGTTTTTTTCCCGCTGACCGGTGCTGCCGTTGGTTGAATATTCGGGTTTTCTCTGTATTGTTGTTGATGATTTGCAGTGATGGTTCTTTCAAGATTGTAGGCGGGGCGGGGTAACATGAGAGATTGGTTACGGGTATTTTATAGATGTATGCAGTACTCGGAGAATAACGAGCTCCTCACGCTGTACGGCATAAATGACGATGTACGGGAGGCCGGCAACAACAAGTTCCCGTGTCCCTCGTTCGCGTCCGCGTTTCCCAATGGTTGGATAGTCAGCCAGCATCTGAGCAGAATCGATGATCTTATTTACTGTAGCAACCGCCGCCGGTGGATTGTCCAGCGCAATATATTCCTCTACTTGGTCGAGGTTACTGTCCGCTCCTTCAGTCCAACGTATTCTCATTGCCGAGCCGCCCAGCGTTTGACTACATCGTCGTGATCAATCAACTTTCCGGCTCTCATCTCCTCAAGGCCTTTTCTGATTTCTTCTCTCTGCCAGATGTCTAGCTCTTCATCAGGCACCTCCACTGTAAAAGGCAGTCCGTGACGCATCTTTACTTGCTTGTAAAAGAGTGTTACTGCTTCGGTTGTCGTCATTCCAAGCGCTCTAAAAATGCTCTCAACATTTTGTTTTAATTCCGGTTCCATCCGTGCATGAATCATTGCAGCTCGTGGCATATCGTTTCCTCCGCGTATCATTTTGTAAATTGTATCGCGTTTGACACATCAGATCAAGCCAGAAAATACAAACAAAATGACAGAGTCGTAAAATTAGGAGTCGCCTTTTCAGCGACTCCCGTTTTCATCAAATTGGCTTGTGACGATCAGCATGGACTATCATCAGGGTGTACTTACCAACCGGAATAAGTGCGTTCATCAGAAATGGATATAAACAAAATCCGCAGAAATCTATTTCTAACTTACTAATTGACAAACTCCTGTCGATCTGTTTTATTGCGGTACACCGTTCGTAACTATTTAAAATAACTGAATAATTTTAGTTTTGCTAAATAAATTTATTAAAGGAGAATATCTACATGGAAAAGTATCGTTTTCGCAAAGTCATGGCGGCCAATCGAGGCGAGATTGCTATCCGTATCTTTCGTGCCTGTACGGAGCTGGGTATCGGCACGGTGGCGCTTTATTCCGAAGAGGATAAGCTCTCCCTTCACCGTTACAAGGCTGATGAAGCGTACCTGGTCGGCAAGGGTAAGTCACCGATCGATGCCTACCTCGGAATTGACGAGATCATTGCCCTGGCGCTCAGGGCCGATGTCGACGCTATCCACCCCGGATACGGTTTCCTCGCTGAGAATGCGGAGTTTGCCGAGGAGTGCCGGGTTAA
Organism: Deltaproteobacteria bacterium; assembly: GCA_019162745.1. Classification (GTDB taxonomy): domain Bacteria; phylum Desulfobacterota; class Desulfuromonadia; order Geobacterales; family Pseudopelobacteraceae; genus JACRCG01. The sequence continues at coordinate 2,495 of JAFLLC010000074.1, forward strand.
CGGCATAGCCTTTATCGGCCCTACAGCAGAGATGATGCGTGGCCTTGGTGATAAGGTCTCCGGGAGGAGGGCTGCGGTTGCCGCTGGCGTCAATGTCGTCCCCGGGACAGATTCTCCGATCGAGAAGGAAGAAGATGCGCTGATCTTTGCCAAGGAGCATGGCTATCCGATCATTATCAAGGCCTCAGCGGGCGGCGGCGGTCGCGGCATGCGCGTGGCCAACAACAAAAAAGAGCTGCTCGAAGGGCTTGTGGCAGCCAGCAGCGAGGCCAAGGCCTCTTTCGGCAACGCCGAGGTTTTTCTCGAGCGCTATCTGGCGCATCCGAAGCATATTGAAGTTCAGGTGCTGGGGGACAATTACGGTAATCTGGTTCATTTCTTCGATCGTGACTGCTCGGTACAGCGGCGTCATCAGAAGGTTGTCGAATTTGCTCCATCACTCTCCCTGACTCAGACCCAACGCGAGGAGCTCTGCACTGCGGCGCTCAAAATAGCAGGACATGTCAAATACCGTAACGCCGGTACTATTGAATTCCTCGTTGATCAGGAAGGGAAACACTACTTCATTGAGATGAACCCGCGTATCCAGGTGGAACATACCGTGACCGAAATGATCACCGGCCGCAATCTGGTGCAGAATCAGATCCTGGTTGCCTGCGGACACAAGCTCTCTGATCCGGAGATCAACATCCCGTCGCAGAGTGCAATTGATATGCGTGGCTACGCCATTCAGTGCCGCATCACCACTGAAGACCCGGCCAACAACTTTTCCCCTGATTTCGGAACCCTGACCACCTATCGTTCGGCAGCCGGCTGCGGTATCCGCCTGGACGCCGGCAATGCTTTTACCGGAGCCAAGATCACCCCCCATTATGATTCACTGCTGGTCAAGGTCAGTGCATGGGGACTCTCCTTTACAGACGCCTCTAATATCATGCATCGTGCCCTTCAAGAGTTCCGCGTCCGCGGAGTCAAAACCAATATCGGTTTTCTGGAAAATGTTGTTACTCATCCGGTTTTTCTCCGCGGGCAGTGCGATACCTCATTTATCGAAAAGCACCCGGAACTGCTCCACTTCCGTGAAAAGCAGGACCGTGCCAGCAAAGTGCTTAACTTCCTGGGTGAGGTTATTGTTAACGGTTCGCCCGGGATTACAAAGCCGCTCAGATCCTCAGAACTGATCGAGGCGCGCGTTCCGTTTGTCGATACAACGAGGCCACGCCCGTCCGGCAGCAAGGATCTTTTTATGCAGCTGGGGGCCGAAGGACTCTCCAAGTGGATACTGGAGCAGAAAAAGCTGCTTATTACCGACACGACCATGCGCGATGCCCACCAGTCAAACCTGGCAACACGAGTTCGCAGTTACGACCTTATCAAGATCGCCGAACCGACCTCATATCTGGGTTCCGAGCTGTTTTCGCTGGAGTGCTGGGGTGGGGCAACCTTCGACGTATCGATGCGTTTTTTGAGGGAAGATCCCTGGCAGCGGCTGCACAAGCTGTCGGAACTGATCCCCAATATACTTTTTCAGATGCTGCTGCGCGGTTCAAATGCGGTCGGATACACCAATTATCCAGACAATGTCGTGCAGAAGTTCGTAGAAGAGGCAGCCGATTCCGGAGTTGATATCTTCCGCGTCTTCGACTCGCTCAATTGGACAACAGGTATGAAAGTTGCGATGGACGCGGTGCGCAAATCAGGGAAAATATGTGAGGCGTCCATCTGCTATACCGGCGACATTACCGATCCGAAACGGGACAAGTACCCGCTCGAGTATTATGTCAATATGGCCAAAGAGCTGGAGAAAATGGGTGCCCACATCCTGGCGATCAAGGATATGGCCGGTCTGCTCAAGCCGCTGGCGGCCTACAAGCTGGTCAAGGCGCTCAAGGAAAATATCGGCATTCCGATCCATCTGCATACCCACGACACCTCCTCAAACGGCAGCGCCACCCTGCTTAAAGCGAGTGAAGCGGGGGTAGATATTGTTGATGCTGCGCTTTCGTCCCTATCAGGTCTCACCGCTCAGCCCAACCTGAACGCACTTGTTGCGGCACTTGAGGGGGGTGAGCGTGATCCGCTCGTCAACGCACCGGGGCTGCAGAAGTTAGCCAACTACTGGGAAACAGTCCGTGATTACTACGCTCCCTTCGAGTCCGGTCTCAAAAGCGGCACTGCCGAGGTTTATCACCATGAAATTCCTGGCGGGCAGTATTCAAACTACAAACCTCAGGTTGCCGGTCTGGGGTTGATAGAGCGCTGGGATGACTGCAAGGAGATGTATCACAAGGTCAACATGATGTTCGGCGACATCGTCAAGGTGACCCCCTCCTCCAAGGTTGTCGGCGATATGGCCATGTTTCTGGTTAAGAACAACCTGGAACCGGAGGATGTTTTTACCTCCAAAGAGGATCTTGCCTTCCCTGAATCGGTGGTAGGCATGTTCAAGGGGATGCTCGGTCAGCCGTACCAGGGATGGCCGGAGGAGCTCCAGAAAATTATCCTCAAAGGGGAACAGCCGATTACCTGCCGCCCCGGCGAGCTGCTGGAACCGGTTGATTTTGTGGAGGAGAAACTCAAGCTGGAGGAAAAGCTGGGGCACCGCATTGACGACCGGGCACTTGTTTCCGCTATCCTGTATCCGAATGTATTTCCTGAATTCGATCGCCATCGCGTGGAGTTTTCCGACACCTCGGTAATCCCGACCCCGATCTTTTTTTATGGTCTCGAACCGGGGCAGGAAACCTCGCTGGATATCGAGCCGGGCAAAACCCTGATTATCAAGCTGAATACCATCGGAAAAGTGCAGAGTGACGGTACCCGTTCCGTTTATTTCGAATTGAACGGCAACAACCGTTCGGTTGTTATCCGCGACCAGTCGGTACAAAGTGACCAGGCGGTACGCGTTAAGGCTGAAAAGGGGAATCCCTGCCACATTGCAGCGCCGATGCCGGGCAAGGTGCTGAAGGTGAACGTCAAGGCGGGTGACGCGATTAAGGTTGGCGATGTTTTGATGGTGACCGAGGCGATGAAGATGGAGACAAATATCAAGGCCAAGGCGGATGGCGCTGTGGCTGAAGTCAAGTTTAAAGAAGGCGATAAAGTTGAGAAGGAAGATCTGGTTATTGTCATCGCTGAGTAAGCAATTATTAGACACAAACACGCTAACGCCCTGTCTCCAAAAGGAGGTGGGGCGTTTTGCCTTTACTCCATGCGTCAAGTGCAGCTTGCCATAGCCATTATGTTTGGATAGTATGCCCGCCATGAAAATTGACACACCGACAGTCATAATCCTCACCATCATCAATGTTTTGATTATGCTGATGATCCTGATACATACCCGCCTGACCCGCAAAACCTATTCCGGTTTTGACGTCTGGATTACCGGAAGTGCCCTTTGGTTTATCGGCTCTGTTCTCAGCTATATTCTCCGGGGATTTATTTCGCCGTTTTGGGTTGTAGTCATTGGCAACGGGCTGATGCAGGCACTGCCGATTTGTTTTTTGGATGGTGTCAACCGTTTTTACGCCATTCCGGGACGCTGGTGGCGCACCCCGCTCAACCTGGCGGTGTTGGCAGTGTCGGTTGTACTCCTTTATTATTTCACCCTTGTTGCAGATAACATCTCGGCCCGTGGTGTTATCATTTCCTTCTGTTATGCACTCTTTTTCAGCCGTGCCGCCATCGAGCCATTGATGGTGCCCCATGCCCGTCGCCATAGCATGCAATGGCTGCTCTTTGCCTGTTTCATACCGATGGTTATTGTCCATATCCTGCGCGTATCGTACTTTCTTGCCCATCCCGAACTGCACACCTTTGCAGAATTGGTAGTTAAAGACAAATTGCTGATAGTTGTGATGATGATGAGTAGTTTTAGCGCCATTCTTATCAGCTACAGTTATCTTTCCCTTACCAGCGCCAGGGTTGAGGAGGAGCTGACTGCCAGCGAAAACCTCATGACTGCCGCCTATGATGCTGAACGGGAATCCCGTGAAATGCAGGATCGCTTTCTTGAAATGATCTCCCACGAATACCGGACACCGGTAGCCATTATCCAGGCTAATCTGGACATACTCGGCTTGAAGAGTGAAAAGCTCGATTGTGTCTTGTCACCGGAACTGACCAAGATGCATCGCGCGGTGGTGCGGTTGGTCGAAATTTTTGAGGCAGCCAAGCGTCGTGATGGCTTTGATAAGCGTTCCCTTGTGCCGGAGTTTGAGACCACCGCAGTAGAACCATACCTGCGCGAGGTTCTTGATGGTGCCGTTGAATTCTGGGGTGATCGTTTTGTTCTTCGCACACAGAAGGAAGAAACGTGTTGTAATCAGATTGACCGGCAGCTGTTCCGTACGGCGCTTCTTAATTTACTGGACAATGCCGTCAAATATTCCCGACCGGATTCAGTCATTACCCTGAATGTTGAGTCCGGAGACCACACTCTGGCCATATTTTTCGCAAACAGTACCTGTGCCGATATCCCGACCGACCTGAAAACTCTGCTCGATAAATATCAGCGTGGTGGCAACAGCACCGGTACCAGCGGCACCGGGGTGGGATTATATCTTGTGCGCCGGATAATTGAACAACATGGCGGCAGCATAACGCTTGAGGCAGCTGGTAAAAATGACATGCTGGTGACCGTGAAAGTGCCGTGTGAATAATACAGTGGAGGAACATCATGCAGCCTGAGGCAATTCGAGTTATTATTGTTGAGGACGATATCGATCTGCGGGAGAGTCTGGAAACCTATCTTTCCATGTGTGGCTTCCTTGTTGCCGGGGTCGGCACCTGTCGCGATTTCTACCGCGCTCCGGATAGCCACTCATTTGATATTGCCGTACTTGATGTCGGTTTGCCGGATCAGTCGGGCATTGTGCTGGCGGAATATCTGCACAGCAACACCACCATGGGCATCATCATGCTGACAGCCAAAGACAGTAATGAAGACAAACTCAAGGGTTATGACGCAGGAGCGGATATCTATCTGACCAAACCGGTTGAAAGCCGCATGCTGGCTTCGGCCATCACCAATCTGGCGGGCAGGTTGAAACCGCGCACCGTCAACATTGCGCCGAAAGCCGTGCAAGCGGCGTGGGCGCTTAACAAAACCAACTGGATTCTTCAAAGTCCTCATGGTGACGTAGTCACACTGACAACACTTGAAGTCAACTTCCTCTCTCTTCTGTCATCATCCCCCGGTGTTCCGGTCAGTCGTGGCGACCTGCTGCAAAAACTGTATAACCGCAGTGATGATTACACCGGCAAAGCACTTGATGTGATGATTTACCGGCTGCGCTCAAAAGTGGCGGCAGCCGGTGCTGTGCCGTTACCGGTCAAGTCAATCCGTTCCGCAGGTTATTCTTTTGCCGCTCCGCTTGATATCCGCTAACCACCTGTCCGCCCGCCTGAATTACCTCTTGCTGATGTTACTTTTGGTAACTTTTCTGTAACTTTTCGTGTGTATAAATAAAACTCCCATTCGTAGATACTATGGCAATTTAACGGTTACTAAAATTGCACTGCTATAGATACCGCATACGCCGAAGGGAGAGCGCCATGAACAAAGCATACCGCCTGATATGGAGCAAAGCCAAAGAACGCTGGATCGTCGCCGCCGAGATCATCAAAGGCAATGGCGGTCCGCCACCGCTGACGGTCGCCATCGCAATTGTCACCTCGCTGATTATGGCGGTCAGTGGGGCGGATGCCTTGCCCACGGGCGGGCAGGTGGCTGCCGGGCAGGCGGCTATCAGTATGCCGTCCGCAACGCAGATGAACATCACCCAGGGGACAAACCAGGCGATTATCAACTGGAACTCCTTCGGTATCGGCAGAGGTGAGGCGGTCACCATTGCCCAACCATCCAGCCAGTCAACGCTGCTCAACCGGGTACTCGGTAATAATCCTTCGCAGATTTTCGGCTCGCTGACAGCCAATGGGCAGGTCTTTCTCGTTAATCCGGGCGGGGTGCTGTTTGCTCCTGGATCCAGCGTCAATGTCGGTGGTCTGGTCGCTTCCAGCCTCAACATCAAGGACAGCGATTTTCTGGCGGGCAAATATTCGTTCTTTAAAGATGGCACAGCCGGTTCGGTTGTCAATCAGGGCAGCATCTCCAGTGGTTTTGTGGCGCTGCTCGGCAACTCGGTCGAAAACGCCGGAACGATAATCACCACCAAAGGGACGACAGGACTTGCCGCCGGTGATGAGATCACACTCGGATTTGACCCAAATGGTTTGATGGCGATCAAGGTGGATAAAGCTGTCTACAACGCCCAGGTCAGCAACAGCGGCGTTATTGAGGCGGATGGCGGCACGGTGGTTATGACTGCCGGAGCCGCAGACGCTCTGCTGGCCACGGTGGTCAACAACAGCGGCACCATCCGTGCTCGCGGCATGGTGGAGCGGAACGGCGAGATTGTCATTGAAGGTGGCGCAAGCGGCATTGTCGAAAACAGCGGCACCCTGGATGTCAGCTCTGCAGAAGGCAAGGGTGGCAAAATTGTTGTTACCGGTGAAAACGTTCTGGTCAAAAGCGGCTCGCACCTGAACGCCTCGGGCGCCACCGGCGGCGGTGAAGTGCTGGTGGGAGGGAGCTGGCAGAACAGCGATCCGGCCATTCGTCAGGCGACTGCAACGATTGTTGAACAGGGGGCCTTGCTGACAGCCAATGCCACCGACACCGGCAACGGCGGCACAGTGGTGGCCTGGTCGGATGTCAATAACCTTGCTTCTGTTACTCGCGCCTACGGCACCTTTGAGGCCAAGGGCGGCCCCAACGGCGGTGACGGCGGCAGGATAGAGACCTCGGGCCACTGGCTCGATGTGGCGGGTGTCAGCGCCAATGCCTCTGCGTCGATTGGCAAGAGCGGTGAGTGGCTGCTTGACCCGTATAACGTCACTATTGCTGGCAGCGGTGCCAGCGGCACTGCTTACAGCAGCAGCTTTACCCCGACGGCGACATCGACCATCCTCGCCAGTGCTATCGTTGGCAGCCTCGACGCCGGAACCAGCGTCACCATAACGACCGGTACCAGTGGCACGGATGCAGGCAACATCAGCGTCATCAGCGCCATTGTGACCGGCACCACCGCCAGCAGTCGCACCCTCACCCTGACGGCAGCCAACAATGTTGCGCTCAATGCCAATATCAGCAATAGCACGGGCACACTGGCAGTTGTACTCAACGCAGGTGTCGCCATCATTTCCTACGGCAACGGCACCCTCGCCGCCAATGGGGGCGTGTCCTTCAACGCTGCGGGCGATAGCTCGATCTCAGGGGTTATCTCCGGCAGCGGCGGCATCACGAAAACCGGGGCGGGCACGCTGAAACTCCGGGCCACCACCAACTCCTATACCGGCGCTACCACCATCAACGGCGGCAAGCTGTGGATTGAGGAAGATCACAGCCTGGGCACAGCGCCTGGCAGCGCTACCCCCGGCAAGCTGGTGTTCGATGGCGGCACACTGGTTCTCGCCAACGCTTCGGGTATCACACTCAATGCCAACCGAGGCATCTTGCTCAATGCGGGCGGCGGCACCATCGAAGAAGGTGTCGAAAACACCACCGGTAACACGTCAATTTACAACGGCAACATGACCGGTACAGGTAGTTTCACAAGGACCAACAGCGCCGTAAACTTCCCCGGACTCTCGTTGGGAGGCGTCAATACCTATGAAGGCGCCACATACATCAACTCCGGCAAACTTTTAACTTCTAGCACGACCGCACTTCCCCAATACACGGCGGTCACCGTGGCTTCAGGCGCCTATTTGTACGTTAATACGCCTAATACAACGGTAGGCTCCATCACCGGGGCGGGCACGGTCCAAATGGAGGGGGGTACGCTGACCGCCGGCGGCAACAATACAGACACCACTTTCAGCGGCGCGATCACAGGTTCGTACGGTCTGATCAAGGAGGGCAGTGGTACGCTGACGATATCGAACAGCACCAACACGTACCGAGGCACGACTGTCAACGCCGGCACCCTGGCGGTGACAACAGGCAATGTGCTGAGCTATGTGACCCAATCCCTTACCCTGAACGGCGGTACCCTGGCGGCCATCGGGGATGTCAATCTCGACACACGCGCAGTGACACTGACAGCCAACAGCACGATCAGCGTCGCTAGCGGCAAGACAATTTCGGGCGGTGTTTTCAGCGCTGGCTCCAACACCCTCACCCTCACCGGCGGTGGCGACTTCACGCTGACCACTGCCACCAACAACTTTGGCACGGTGATCATTCCGAATGCCGGTAACGTGTCGCTGGTGGACGCCAATGCCCTGACCCTGGGTGAGGTCAGCGCCAGCGGAACGGTCGATGTCGCGACGCTGAGCGGCAACTTGGACTTGTCAGGCGCCGTGGCCACCACGAACGCCAGCGCCAGCGCAATTACCCTGAATGCCGGACAGAGCACGGCGGCTGGCACTACAACCGGGGGTGACATCATCAGTGGTGGCAGCGTTAGCGTGGGTACCGGTGGCACGGCCAAACTTTTTAGCGGCAGCATTGCCAGCAGCACCGGGCTGGCAGCCATCGCCACCGCTGGAGCGCGCTATAACAGTGATGAAACCACAACCCTGAGCTCGGTCCTGGGCACTGGCCTGTATGCCCTTTACCGCCAGCCCACTGGCCCGACGGCATTGACCTTCACTCTGACAGAGACGACCAAGGTGTATGGCGATGCGAACCCAACGCTGCCCATCTACAGCCTGACCTCTGGCAGTTTCGCTTCAGGTGACAGTGTTTCAGGCCTCTCCTGGGGCTCGGCGGCAACGCAGTTCAAGGCGGTTGGAACCTATGGCTACGGTACGTCCAATCTGCTCTCGCCCACCTTCACCTGCGCTACGGCCGGATGCGCGGCCAACTACAGCCTGACCTGGGTCAACAGCTTTGTTGTCGCCGCGCGCCCGCTCACCGTCACCGCAGATGCCAAGACCAAGATTTATGGTGCCGCAGATCCTGCCTTGAGCTACCAGATCAGCGCCGGAACGCTTGTGAACAGCGACCCCTTCTCGGGTGCCCTGTCGCGCAGCACGGGAAGCAACGTGGGTAGCTACGCCATCAACCAAGACACGTTGTCGCTGGGTGCCAACTACACGTTGAGTTACGTTTCGGCCAATCTGGGCATCACCCAAAAGCCCTTAACTGTCACCGGGTCCACTGCCAGCAATAAAACCTACGACGGTACAACCGCAGCAACGATAACCGGTGAAACCCTTTCCGGTGTTCTCTTGAATGACGTTGTCACCGTATCCGGCGGCGGCAGCTTTGCCGACAAAAACGTCGCTAACAGCAAAGCGGTCACCGCTGCACTGATACTTGACGGAGCCGATGCCGGCAACTACAACCTGACCCAACCAACCGGCCTGACGGCGAACATAAGCAAAGCTGACCTGATCGTAACCGGCCTCACCGCCAGCAACAAAACCTACGACACATTCACAACAGCGACACTTGGTGGTACGGCAACAGTAACCGCGCTTGCCGGCGACACAGTAACCCTTGGCGGCACCGCAGCAGGCACGTTTGCCGATAAGACAGCCGCCAACGGCAAAGCAGTCACCGTAACCGGTAAAACTCTGACCGGCAGCAACGATGACGGCAACTACAATCTGATCCAGCAGAGCGGCTTAACCGCCAACATAAGCAAAGCTGATTTGAGCGTAACCGGCCTTACCGCCAGCAATAAAACATATGACACTTTCACAACCGCGACCCTTGGCGGAACTGCAGCAGTAACCGCACTTTCCGGTGACACCGTAACGCTCGGCGGCACCGCAGCAGGTACGTTTGCCGATAAGGCAGCCGCCAACGGCAAAGTTGTCACCGTAACCGGCAAAACTCTGACCGGCAGCGACGATGACGGCAACTACAACCTGATCCAGCAGAGCGGCTTAACCGCCAACATCAGCAAAGCCGACTTGACCGTAACCGGCCTCACCGCCAGCAACAAAACCTACGACACTTTTACCACCGCGACCCTTGGCGGAACTGCAGCAGTAACCGCGCTTGCCGGTGACGCCGTCACCCTCGGCGGCACCGCAGCAGGCACGTTTGCCGATAAGACAGCCGCCAACAACAAGGCTGTCACCGCAACCGGCGTGACCTTGAGCGGCACAGGTGCTGACAACGGCAACTACAACCTGATCCAGCAGAGCGGCTTGACCGCCAACATCAGCAAAGCTGACCTGATCGTAAGCGGCCTCACCGCCAGCAACAAAACCTATGATACATTTACCACTGCGACCCTTGGCGGCACAGCAACAGTAACCGCACTTGGCAGTGATGTTGTTACTTTGGGCGGCACGGCCAGTGGTTCGTTTGCCGACAAAACAGCCGCTGACAACAAGGCTGTCACCGTAACCGGCAAAACCCTGACCGGCAGCAATGACGACAGCAACTACACCCTGATTCAGCAGAGCGGCTTGACCGCCAACATCAGCAAAGCTGACTTGAGCGTAACCGGCCTCACCGCCAGCAATAAAACCTACGACACATTCACAACCGCGACCCTTGGCGGCACTGCAACAGTAACCGCGCTTGCCGGTGACACCGTAACGCTCGGCGGCACGGCAGCAGGCACGTTTGCCGATAAGACAGCCGCCAACAACAAAGCAGTCACCGTAACCGGCAAGACCCTGACCGGCAGCAACGATGACGGCAACTACAATCTGATACAGCAGAGCGGCTTGACCGCCAACATAAGCAAAGCTGACCTGACCGTAAGCGGCCTCACCGCCAGCAATAAAACCTATGACTCAACAAATACGGCAACATTAGGCGGCACGGCAGCTATCAGCAAACTCAGCAGTGATGATGTCACCATTGGTGGCACCGCAGCAGGCACCTTTGCCGACAAAAACTTCGGTACCGGTAAAAACATCACCGTCACCGGTAACACCATTAGCGGCACAGATGCCACCAACTACAACCTGATCCAGCAGAGCGGCTTGACCGCCAACATCAGCAAAGCCGATTTGACCGTAACCGGCCTCACAGTCAGCAACAAAACCTATGACACATTCACAACCGCGACCCTTGGAGGCACAGCAACCGTAACCGCGCTTGGCAGTGATGTTGTTACTTTGGGCGGCACGGCCAGTGGCACGTTTGCCGACAAAACAGCCGCTGACAACAAGGCTGTCACCGTAACCGGCAACATCCTGACCGGCAGCAATGACGACAGCAACTACACCCTGATTCAGCAGAGCGGCTTGACCGCCAACATCAGCAAAGCTGACCTGAGCGTAAGCGGCCTTACCGCCAGCAACAAAACCTACGACACTTTCACAACCGCGACCCTTGGCGGCACGGCAGCAGTAACTGCGCTTGCCGGTGACACCGTAACGCTCGGTGGCACGGCAGCAGGTCAGTTTGACAACAAAAACTTTGGCACCGGCAAAAATATCACCGTCACCGGCAACACAATCAGCGGTGGTGACGCCACCAACTACACCCTGATCCAGCAGAGCGGCTTAACCGCTAACATCAGCAAAGCAACCTTGACAACCACCGGCGCTGTTGCTCAGAACAAGGTTTACGATGCCA
>JAFLLC010000223.1 GCA_019162745.1 Deltaproteobacteria bacterium
CGATTAGAACCAAGATTATAACCAAAAGATCTTGGTTTACCCCAAAGAGCTTTAATTCTTTTGACTTTCTCCGCGTGCATCGGCGTTAATCGGCGGTTAATAGACAGAAGTTTTTTTATTGGAACCGCCAATGAACAAAGATGAACAACGAGAAGAGCTGAACAAAATAACCGAGAAAATCATTGGTTGCTCTTATACAGTTGCATCATGCCTTGGCAGTGGTTTTCTTGAAAAAGTTTACGAAAATGCACTCGCTTATGAGATAAGAAAGGCTGGGCTGGAAGTTTCACAGCAATACAGTATCCAGGTGCACTATGACGGTATTGTCGTAGGTGATTACGTTGCTGATCTGGTTGTGGAAGGATGTATTCTGGTAGAACTTAAAGCCGTGAAGGTACTGGATAACATACACCAAGCACAGTGCATGAACTATCTTAAGGCAACAGGATATTCGGTGTGCCTTTTGATAAATTTCGGTTCTCCAAAACTTGAAGTGAAACGGATAGTTAACTCGTTTTGAAGTAAGAATTTAACCAAAAAAATATTAACCGCCGATACACGCAGATTAACGCAGATTAGAACCAAAACTAAGCTGAAAGATTCTGGTTTAACCCAAATGATTTAAAGTCTTTTGCCTTTCTCGGCGTGCATCCGCGTTCATCTGCGGTTAACAGACTGAAGCTTTTATTAGAACCGCCGATACACGCAGATGAACGCAGATTAGAACCAAAACAAAGCTGAAAGATCTTGGTTTACCCCAAAAGGATTTGCTGTTTTTCCGCCTTTCTCGGCGTGCATCGGCGTTCATCTGCGGTTAACAGACTGAAGGCTTTTATTGGAACCGCAGATACACGCAGATTAACGCAGATTAACGCAGATTAGAACCAAAACAAAGCTGAAAGATCTTGGTTTACCCCAAAAGATTTAAATGGTTTTCCGCCTTTCTCTGCGTGTATCCGCGTTCATCTGCGGTTAACAGACTGAAGGCTTTTATTGGAACCGCAGATACACGCAGATGAACGCAGATTAGAACCAAAACTAAGCTGAAAGATTCTGGTTTAACCCAAATGATTTAAAGTCTTTTGCCTTTCTCGGCGTGCATCCGCGTTCATCTGCGGTTAACAGAATTGAAGATTTGCCAAAAGGAAACGTTGCGTGGTTAAAGGGCGATCAAAAGGCATTCCTGTTCTCATGTATCACGCACTTGAGGATGAGATCCATCCGGCTGGGGCCGTGGATGCGGGTGAGCAGCTTTATGTGCTGAAGGTTAGTCAGTTCCGTGAGCAGATGGAATATCTTCACCGGGAGGGGTACAGTACATTCCTGCTTGAAGAATTGCAGGCGCTTGCAGAGTGGCCGGACAAGGCGGTCGTGTTGACCTTTGATGACGGACACGAGTCCAATTTCACATTGGCACTGCCGATTCTTCTGGAATATGGTTTCAAGGCAGAGTTTTTCATTACGACCGGTTGGATTGGGACTCCGTATTTCATGAATGAAGAGCAGATTCAAGGTTTGCATCAAGCGGGGATGGGGATTGGAAGTCATGGGGTAACACATCGGTTTTTGTCCGATTTACCGGAAGCTGATATAAAGACGGAGTTGGATGAGTCAAAGCGGGTATTGGAAGCTTGTCTTGGTGTGCCGGTTGAATCAATGTCCTATCCAGGTGGGCGCATGAATCAGCGCACGCAGAGTTTAGCCCATACAAGCGGTTATCGGTATATCTGTTCATCGGTTCCCCATCTTCACCAACCAACTTCAGATAAAGCAATTATTCATCGTTTTGCGGTGACTGCTGATGTAACACTGGATGCATTTGCTTCGTTGGTGCAGGGACGTGGTTTGAATGTGATTCGGTTTCGCCATGATTTGTTGGCAACTACCAAGGCCGTTCTAGGTAACAAACTGTACACTCGTTTTCGCTCGGCATTGATTCGGTCGGATAGATAAGTCGGGGTTCTGAGCTTGAGTGATAAAAAACGTTTCATCAAATCATCCCTAACTTATTCGGTTGTTCAAGTCCTCGTCTTGGCCGCTTCACTCATTTCTTTTCCTATCCTCACCAGGGTTCTTTCTGTCAGTGAATATGGAATTCTTGGTTTGTGTAATACTCTCTTGCTGTTTGGAGCTGCTTTTGCCAAACTAGGTCTTCAAAATTCTATTGTTCGTTTCTATGCCCATTACCGGCGGGAAATGAAACTGGACGCGTTCTTTGCAACTATCTGGTGCGGCGGTACGGCGGCAGCACTTATTATTTCGCTGCTTCTGGTACCTGTCGCACTATTCATTGCACCTGATCAGTACAAACAACCCTTTTTGGCTGTTATTCTCGTCGTGTTTGGCACAACAGTTTTTGGCATCGCCAGCAATTTTCTGCGCGCAGAAGAGCGCAATAATGCGAATTCCATTGCTACGGTTCTGCTGCGTTATGGCGGCACTTTTGGTGGTATCGCCCTGGTATACTGGTCTATTACGGGGATAAGTGGGATTTTCTACGCGCAGTTTGCTTTTTTGCTGGTTCTGTCGTTATGGTATTTCCGTGAATACAACAAGCGTTTTTGTGTACGGCCCCGTTGTTTCTCTAAGGAAATTTTCAGTGAAGCAATTACCTTCGGCTCTCCGCTTATAATTTACGAATTTTCCAGCATAATGCTGGCATTTTCCGATCGTTTTCTGGTTAGTAAATACTGCGGCATGGAACAGCTTGGTATCTATACCGCCGGCTATACGATTAGTTTTTATATTGCCGACATTGTGCGTCAACCATTGCAAATGGCCGTAGGACCAATTTATCTGCGGATTTATGCGGAAAACGGGCTGGAAGAATCGGTCCGTTTTCTCCAAGAGGTAATTGGATACGTTAGTCTGGTTATCTTCCCGATATTTGCCGGTTGCACAGCCCTTAAGCATGAATTGATGGTGTTGCTGGCTTCGAGTAAATATGCCGAAGCGAGTGATGTAATTCCGTGGGTGTTGGGGAGTACCTTGCTGTTCGGATGTCAATCTCTGCTGGCATCAAGTTTTTCTATTCTGAAGCAGACGCGGTCGATTGCCCTACTATCATTGGTTGCCGCAGTCGTAAATATCGCATTAAATATATTGCTTCTTAAATCTTATGGCATTATCGCAGCAGCTTGGGCCACGGCAATTGCCTATATCCTCATGACGGTGGTTATGGCGGTAATAAGCTACAGGAGTGTGAAGATAGAATTCCCTCTCAGGAAAATTGCTATCTATGTTCTGTGCTCGACATTAATGTACATGGTTGTAACAAATATTTCGCTGTCGTCTGTTTTTATAAAAATCGCCATTGGCGGATTAGTCTACTCAGTATTGGTGTTGTTGCTTGATAGGAAACTGGTTGCGGAATTGCGCAGTTTTGCTGTAAGCCTTCGTAAAGTCAAAGGTAATGCTTAATGCAGAGTACAGATCAGGCTATATCTGAGATTGAAGAAAAAAGCGAATGGCTCAACTGGCCACTCTTAATCCTTATTGCACTTGTTCCTCTCCAAAATATCTATCTTGGAAAGATTCCTTCGCTTGGCGCCGGTATTAATATCTTGAATGTTCTTATGCTGTTTGCTTTCCTGAAAGCTTCTTCGCATACTGAAACCAGTTATTCTAATCCGATGAACAAATTTATCCTGTTTCTAACGCTTAGTTACATCCTTTCGTTTATTGTAGGTTCTTCGGTTATGGAGTGGGATGACAAATCAATGTTTGTCTTGAAAGATATGTTTTTTGCCTATCTATTTTTCTTCATTACTTACAAGAGCATTACCGGAATAAAGGCCATTAAGGCTATTTTCTGGGCAACAGTAATCCCACTTCCTTATATGTTCAAGGTTTTCTATGCAAATCTTTCCTGGATGGGATTTACTGGATATAAGGATAATCTTCGTTTAAACAGTGGTACCTTCATGGAGCTTGGCTCTAACGAGATGGCTGCATTTTATGCGACATACACTTTTATTGTGTTTGGTTTTGCCATTCTTGAACAGGAAAAAAAACGTAAATTATTCCTCATTGCCTGTGTGATAATGAATGTTTATTCTCTTTTATATGGGTTTTCCCGAGGTGCTTACCTTGCTTCAATTGTCGGGTTGGTGGTGTTCTGTTGGTATAACAGTAAAGTAAGACTTCTCTTTGCTGGACTAGCAATTATTTTTGCATTGCTGACAGCTGGTGTTGATGTGTTTCCAAAGTCTGTTACCGAACGATTTAACAGCAGTTTTGTTGAAGAGGAAGAATTGGATGAAAGTGTCCAGATTCGTCTTATCCTTTGGGATTTAGCGTTGGATAAATTTCAGAGTAGCCCACTAGTTGGTATTGGATTTGGCAACTTTAAAAAAATGAATTCTTACGGATTGGATACGCATAACTACTATGTAAAATTGCTCTGTGAAGGAGGTCTAGTTAGTTTTTTTGCTTTTGTATTTTTTATGATTGCGTCCTTTAAAAGTGGAATTCGCTTACTGAAAGTCAGTAAAAATAAGTACTCTCAAAAACTAGCTATTTGCTTTTTAGCATGTATGACATCCTTGATTATTGGTAATTACTTTGGGGATCGCTTTACCCACTACCCGCTTATATCCTATTTTTATGTGTATCTGGCTATGGTTATGAAGTCATTGGAATGGAGTGAAAGTGAACAACAATCAGAAAATATCAGTCCTGCATTTAATTAGCAGCGCTGCTTTTCTCGGGGCAGAACGGGTTGTTTGTGAACTCGCTTCGAATATCGATCCAGACCACTATTACGTACAGGTAGGTATCCTGGGTTCATCAGATGCTGTCTTCAATTCTTTCAAAGCTTCTTTAGATGGCTCTGCAGCGGAATTGGTCTATGTACCCTGTGAGGGGAAGCTTTCTATTACAACAATAAAAGCCATCCAAAATCACATACGACACCACAATACCGATATTTTACATGCGCATGGTTACAAATCTGATCTTTATGGTTTTTTAGCGGTAAAGTTGGCTCGCTCTGGGACACGACTAGTTGCCACAAATCACACTTGGAAGCTCAGAACTTTTTTGGAGCGTTTGTATAAACTAATTGATAAAACTATTCTTCATTCGTTCAATTCTATTGTTGCAGTTTCAGACGAAGTAAAAGCAGAAATGATCAAACTCGGTATTGATGGGAGCCTAATAAGTATTATTTATAATGGAGTATCGGTTAGTGGGTACGATGTTAAAAGTCGTACTGCTACCCGCCAGGGATTGGGTCTTGCCGAGCATGAGTTGGTAATCGGCTGTGTGGCAAGTTTAACTGAAGAAAAAGCGCATGCTGATCTTATAAGGTCATTTGCAATCTTGCACAACACCCACCCACATGTTCGGCTCGTTCTCGTTGGAGATGGGCCGGAGTTTGCAAATCTTGTATCTATGTCTGAGCAACTGGGCGTAAGAGAGAATATTTGTTTTACTGGTCAAAGGCAGGACGTAAAATCACTTTACGTTGCGTTTGATTTGTTTGCGCTTGTATCGTACGCAGAGGGTTTACCTATGGCCATGTTGGAAGCCATGGCAGCCTCTTTGCCAGTCGTAGTTTCAGCCGTCGGGGCGATTCCGCAGGTAGTAACTTCAATGGTAAATGGCATTCTGATTACACCGGGTGATATTGATACTATTGCGAATTCGTTTATTAAGCTTTTACAGGAACCCGCGCTACGTGAGTTACTCGGGCGCAATGCTCGTAGCGAGTTAGTAGCGAATTATTCCGTAAGTCGTATGTCAAGAGACTATGAGCAGCTGTATGCAAAGGTCATGGCAAGCAACGTATGAAAATTCTCTTTATCACAACAAAATCTCCCCTTCCATTAAATGACGGACATTCACTCCGTTCGTTTAATCTCCTTAACTCTGTGGCCCAACAACACGAAGTTACTCTACTTAGCTTTGTAAAGTTCCCTGTAGAATATGAATATACAAGGGAGCTGGAAAAACTATGTCTGTCAGTGAAGCAGTTTATCGTACCTGAAAATGGCTCGCGAGTAAGGGTTGCACTGTCGGCGTGTTTGAATATTGCAGGCAAAAAGCCATATGTGGCTATTAAATACAACCAACTAGAAATGCGGGAGGAAATCCGGCGCTTACTTCGTGACGTAAAATTCGATCTAGTACACCTCGATATGCTGCCGCTCGGGGTTTACCTTGATGAAATTAATATTCCAGTGATTTTCAACGAACACAACGTTGAATCAGCATTATTGAAAAGACGCTGTGAATCAGTCGCCAGTCCGATTGCTCGATGGTATTTTATCGAACAACAAAGGCGTCTTGAAGATTTTGAAACGGACATAGTTCGTCGCGTTTCACACGTAATCGCGTGCTCTGAGGAAGATAGAGTTATCTTGCAGACGATGGCACCAGGACAGCGTATAAGTGTTGTGCCGAATGGTGTTGATACCGATTTTTACCAGACACATGGTGAGCATACAGAAGACCCAAATAATTTGGTGTTTGTAGGTGGTATGAATTGGTTTCCCAATCGAGATGCTGTTACATGGTTTGATCAGGCTATTCTTCCGGAGCTCATAAAACGTGAACCTGATATTCGTCTTGATGTTGTCGGTAAGACGGTAGACGGTATGGCAAATAAGCATGCGCAGCAGATTACCATGCACGGCTTTGTTGACGACACGCGACCATATATTGAAAAGTCGGCAATTGTAATAGTGCCAATTCGAATTGGCGGTGGCACTCGCTTGAAAGTTTTGGAAGCTATGAGTATGGCAAAGGCGCTTGTCTCAACCTCTGTGGGTGTAGAAGGAATCAAGGTTGCACATCGCAAGAATGTTCTTATTGCCGACACTCCGGAAGAGTTTGCATCGGCAATTGTGGAATTACAGCATAATGAAGAACTGCGTACGCAACTTGGCAATGCCGCACGAAAACTTGTCTGCAATACCTATCGCTGGGACATTATTGGGAATAGTCTCCTTGAAGTTTATAAGGATGTAAAGGGTAAATCAGCGTGAGCATGGGCAGTACATCTTTACATATTCTCTACCTCATAGATGAAATTAAGGTGAAAGGTGGGACTGAAAAACACCTGTTTGAACTGGCCACTGGAATGGCTGATGCTGGATTTAGAGTCACGGTGTTTACTTTAGCAGAGGGCGAATATGCAGAAGAATTTAAAAATAACAATAGCATAAGTTATCGATGCTTGAATGTAACAAGAATTTATGATTTCAAAGGATTATCGGCTATTTTTTCCATTGCTCGCTATATTAAAAAGCAGCAGGTCAACATTTTCCAGAGTTTCCATACAGCATCAGATCTTATTGGACCTCTCGCAGCCCGGATGTCTCTTCAGCCCATTAAAGTGCTTTCCAGTCGCCGTGATCTTGGTTATACCAAGTCTGATCGTCATGTTCTGATGCAGCGTTATATCAACCGTTTTGTAGATAGCATTTTGGCAAACTCCTCTGCTGTAAAAAAATCTGTCATCGCAAAGGAATATTTTCCCGATGGGAATATAGATGTTATTTTTAATGGCATTAATTTAACTGCATTTGTCACCGATAAATCTTGTCGTGAAAAACAAAGAAGTGCGATGAATGTTGATGAACAGGCCATTTTGATTGGCAGTGTTGGAAATATCCGGCCAGTAAAAGGATATGATCTTCTGGTAGAAGCCGCTGCAATAGTTTGTAATAAAAATCAATATGTGCGTTTTTTTCACGTTGGTGAAGGTGAGATAAAGGAGCAACTGGAGGCTCGTTGTAGAGAACTTGGAATTGGTGATAGAGTTACTTTCTTGGGATCTTCCAATGATATAAAAACTTTTCTGTCAGCGCTTGATATATATGTGCAGCCTTCTCGGTCAGAAGGTTTATCCAACGCCATTCTTGAAGCGATGGCTACTCGACTTCCTGTGGTGGCAACTGATGTGGGAGGAAATCCAGATTTAGTTGAGAATGGTTTAACCGGACTTCTTGCTCCGAGTGAGGATAGTTATGCATTGGCTGAAAGACTTCTGCAGCTAGTCAGTCAACCACTGATGAGGGACGTATTGGCAGATAATGCCTATAGTAAGGTGCTTGAGAAGTTTAAAATCACCGCTATGATTAGTAATTATAAGAAGAAATATATCGAGATTACAAAAAATGACCGCACTTAAAAAACTTGCTATTGATACCAACAGGTATCTTAAATTGCTGAACGAAAATGGTTCCTGTCACAGATGGGAGCTTCTGTTTGTCATTGACTATTGGACCGTTGTTTTTCACCGACTACAGGAATTCACCATGGAAAGGCCTGCAGGGATCCGCCATTTATTAAAAATGATAATCTGGTGCATTAAACCGATAATTGAAGGCTTAACTGGGTCACGTATAAAAGCGGGATCTTCTATTGGTCCAGGCTTTGTTGTTTTTAATTCGTTTGGTGTAACAATGTCTTCAACTACCGTTATTGGTGAAAATTGCACTATATATTCGGGGGTTTTTGTTGCTCACAAGGCAAACGACAAAAACTCTGGAGTCCCAGTTATTGGAAATGGCGTTGTTCTTATGAGTGGTTGTAAGGTGCTTGGTGGTGTCAGCGTTGGGGATTATGCAGTGATCGGTGCAAATTCTGTAGTCCTTACAGATGTGCCATCAGCAACTATAGCTACAGGTGTTCCCGCAAAGAGATTTACGCAGATAAAAGGTGTTAGAGAGGCTAGTCATGTCCGCAATTAAAACCATTGGTGCCATTGAGAAGCTTAAAATGGACGTGCGAAGATCCTGTTTCGATCACGGTCTACGTGGCAAGTTTGCCTCACTAAAGTTAATGATCGTTGTAGACTTCTGGCCAGTTTTTTATTACAGATTAATTGAATACTGTACTGAAAATAAAGATTTTTCTCGTCGTTTCTTGCGCTTTTTTTTGATGCCATTAAAGCCTTTAATTGAAGGCGCTTCTGGTGCTCGTATTTATGCAGAGTCTAAAATAGGGGGAGGGCTTTTACTTCATCAGTCTTCTGGTGTGGTTATTGCCCCTGGGGCTGAACTCGGAGAAAACTGCACCCTGTTTTCTGGCTCTTGCATAGTCTATAAAGCTAATGATCAAGGTTTTGGCTCTCCCAAAATAGGCAATAACGCCAGGTTGACGGTTGGTTGCAAGGTTGTTGGGAATGTTGTTGTTGGGAACAATGTGACAGTTGGCGCAAATGCTGTCGTGACTAAAAATGTGCCTGACGGTGCTGTAGTTGTTGGAATCCCCGCACAGATTATTTCAATAAAGTAGGTACAATAAAATGACTAAAACGATACCTAAAATTAGTGTGGTTGTGCCCTGCTACAATTCTGAATTGTTTATTAAGGAAACAATTGCTTCGATTCTCTCTAATATGTCAAATGAAATTCAGCTTGAAATTATTGCGATAAATGATTGTTCGACAGATAGGACAATTGAAATTCTAAAGGGGTTTGGTGACGTACTTAAAGTTATCGATAAAGTTATAAATGAAGGGGCATGCAGAGCAAGAAATGATGGAATTATGGCTGCTAGTGGCGAATTTATTGCTTTATGTGACCATGATGATATTTGGGAGCCTGATAAGTTGATACGTCAACTTGAAAAATTTAGTGATCCCTACGTTGGTTTGGTGTGCAGTGATGCGGATAGTTTTAACGAACATGGCGTTTTGATTGCCAGTATGGCGACGGATAGGCCTTTAAAGCGCGGGATGGTCTTTCACCAACTACTTTGTACCAATTTTATAATTCAATCTTCTGCTATAATTCGAAAAGAAGTTTTTGAAGAGGCTGGCCTTTTTAACGAGCAGATTTTTCCTGCGGAAGATCTTGATTTATGGTTGAGGATAACTCAGAAATGGCACGTTAATTATGTAGAAAAAGTGCTGGTACATTACCGAATATCTTCCACGATGTATTCTAGGGATAAGATAAGGATGAAACAAGCGCGAATACCAGTGATAATTAATTATGCAAAAAAAATGGACTCAGCAAAGGTAGGGCGGAAAATAATATCAATTGCATTACGTGAATTTGGTATGGATTATTGGTACGATAGGCAATTTATTGAAGCAAGAAGGAAGCTTAAGGAAGCTGTTAAATATGATAAAAAATACGGCATTATTTTTTATCTTTTATTAACCTATTTACCGCCATTCGCTTTAAACACGATGTTGCTTTTGAAACAAAAATTGCTAAATAGGGCGGTATGCTTATGATATCCATAGTCATTCCAACATTTAACAACAGCTCGACAATTGAATTAGCAATTAATTCTGTTTTAAACCAAACGGCAAGTGATTATGAAATAATAATTATCGATGATGGCTCGACAGATAATACATCCGATGTGATTAATAAATATGTTGATAATGGGACCGTACGGTATTTTAAAAAGTCAAACGGTGGTTGTTCTTCTGCACGGAATTATGGTATAAATAAAGCTGAAGGTGAGATTATTGCCTTCCTAGATGCTGATGATGAATGGTTGAAAGATCATTTGAAAAAAAAATACGCATTAATGCAAACTGGCAATTTTGATTGGGTTGCAGGAGGATTTTATAAGAGATTTACTGACAAAGCTTTAGAGTATAGGACGATTACAAACTGTGATAACGTTGAATGGAATGAATCCAGTCATGAATTTAAGTTATTGGTTAATGGTATATTTTGGTTCTCCTCATTTCCAATTCAATTAAATACGGTTTTATTCAGAAAATGTGCAATACTTGGGATAGATGGATTTGACGAAAAATTTACAACAAGTGAGGATTGGGACTTGTATTTAAAGGCTGAAATAGCAGGGCTGCGTAGTGGGTTTCTTGATGAACCATCTGCTATATATAATTTCAATCCCTCAGGCATTACCAAATCTGATAGTTATGATTGTATTAACGATCAACTTCTTCTAGCGAAAAAATATTCGGAATTACTTGGTCTCAATAACAGATATATTATACGAAGCTATGCTGACTTTATTTGGCATGCTGGGCGTACATATTTAATTACTAAGCGATATATGAAATCAATAAAATGTTTTGTTTTAGCAATGCAGATTGACTTTAATGTTCATAGGCTAACAAAACCTATATCACAAAGAGTAAGAAAGTGTATCCAAGCTTACTGGGGGGGGATGGTATGAAGACCATTGTTACCGTAATTGTAAAGCTAGTTTTAGTTGTTATACTAACAATGATGCCATTGCATGTTATGGCAGCGACTTGGTACGTTCGCACAGATGGGGGCAATTCCACCCAATGTACGGGTCAATCTGATGCTGCATATCCCGGCACTGGAACTGCTCAATCATGCGCTGTGAACCATCCTTTTTGGCTTTTAAAACCAAACGGGTCAGGAGGGGTGAGCGGTGTAGCACTGCTCCAGGGTGGTGACACAACGATTATTGGCGCGGGTGAGTATATGATGGGCATAGGTGCGCCGAACTCAACAGCATGTAATGCTGCTTGGGGCTATAGTTGTACTTTACCGGCAATTCCATCCGGGCCTGATGCTGCTCACCCCACTAGAATATATGGCAAGGGATGGGATACAAAAGCAATTCCACCACCTCAATTATGGGGATTTGGTAGGTCAGCACAAGTTTTAAACCTGGCAGCAAGTAGTAATGTTGAAATTAAATATATTGAGATAACTGACCATTCGGATTGCATTCATAATAATCCAGATCCGGCCAAGCGTTGTAATAGAAGTTCGCCGTACGATAAACCCTTTGCTGATATTGGGATTTATGCAGTCAATAGTTCTAATGTCTTACTAAAAGACCTTAATATACATGGAATTGGCAAAACTGGTTTGTGGGCAGGTAGGCTTACAAACTGGACTCTTGACGGTGTTACAATACGTGCAAGTGGATTTACCGGGTGGGATGGAGATGTTGGAAGTGGACTTATCGGATCAGGCACTGATTCCAGCAATAGCGGTACCATAACGGTGAAGAATTCCAAAATTGAATATACAGGTTGCGGAGAAAAGTACCCGACAACCGATTTATGGGGATGTTACGGGCAATCCCAGGGCGGTCAAGGTGATGGATTTGGTACTACCGACACTGAGGGCAATTGGATAATAGAAGACTCTGAATTTAGCCATAATATGCAGGATGGTTTCGATCTGCTTTACCACACAGGTAACAATGGCACTGTAACATTTAACAGAGTCAGGGCCGAAGGTAATACTGGTAACGCATTGAAGGTTTCTGGGCAGCCAACGATCCTTAACTCAGTGATTATTGGTAACTGTGATTATTTTGTAAACAATCCTATTTCAGAGACATACTCTGGTTCAGTCGAATCATGCAGGGCAGGGGGTACCCCCTTAATGACTTCCGGTTGGAGACCCAATTCTCAAGGATCGTTAGTGAACTCATTGGTTACGGGCACCAGTACAGTGCTTATTGAAGCGAAGAGTGGAAACAGTGTGGGAAAAACGGTCGAGACAACTGGGTCAGCAGCAAGTATTTCAGCTAATAATAAATACGCAACTAATAAAGATTTAAATAAAATATGGATACGTCAAGGTGGGGCATATCCGATGGGCATGGATATGAACGGTAAGACAGTTGTGGCAGTACCCATTGCCGGAGGGGCTCATTACCCTATTACTGGCACATGGACAAGTGTAGGTAACGGTGTGTGGGAATTGACGGGCTTTTTATCACAAACTAATAATTCGGCTACTTTTGACTATCTGTATTTTGGACATACTTGTGATGGAACAGAAAAATTTATTGCACGTAACAATATTATTTTAGGTATGGAGAGTTGGTATAAAAAAACTCATGGCGAACCAGGTATAAGGTCAGATTTTTTTTATTTAGATGGGTACGATGGTAATAGTAGTGGCCCTTGTGGTACTGGGGCGACCAAGGTTGTAATGGATAACAAGGACTCGATAATCTATAACACAAAATACAGTCAATGCCCAAACAGCAATAATATTCTCTGTGTGGACCCCTTACTTACGGCAATCCCCCCACTTGCCGGTGCCAATAACATGTATACTTATGGTGACCGCTGGAATGTGATACCTCTCTCGACTAGTCCAGCCGTGTCCAAAACTTCTGCTTTGCGCGGTGCACAAGTACTTGGAAGTAACGTTATACCAAGTAAGGATATCAGAGGTTTATTTCGCCCATTTAACTCGATAACTTGGGGACCATATGAAAACAATCCAATTTATCCGCCAGCTGCTCCATTAAACCTTAAACGCCAGTGAATGAGTCTAAAAACTGGTGTTATGACAATGATATTCGGGGCCGGAATCACCTGTCTTCTCTTACTGACAGCAATCCGGACCCTTCTTATAGTTCCTTCTCCTCTCCCTTCCGCAAAAACAATCGTCCTTCTGGCTGGCAGCTATGAAGATAGAATCCCTACCGTGGTGGGACTCTATCACAAAGGGGCGGCAGAAAAGATTGTTGTAACCGATGATAATGTCAGACGTGGTTGGTCACAAAAGTATCAGCGCAATCTGTACAGCAGCGAACGAACCTATGAAGCACTCGTCGCACTGGGTGTGCCTGGCCAGGCAATTGTCAACTTGCCGTTTAGTCAGAGCGGCACCGTCTTTGATGCTCTTGCAGTACGTGATTATCTGGTAAAAGAGCGGGTAGGGGAGATCATGCTTGTTACCTCGGATTATCACACCCGCCGCACCCTCTGGATTTTCAAGCGTGTCCTGAAGGATTTGCCGGTAACCATAGGAATAACTCCCGCTCCAAGCCCCTTTTTCTCTCTTTCAGCACTAAAAGAACCCTTCAAGCTCTTGTATTACCGGCTGCGCTACGGACTTCTGAACGATCTACCGGTGAAACCTTGAAGTGTAACATTCTATACTGAAAAAGCATTTATCCGCAGATGAATGCCGATTAAACCAGGCTTTTATCAAAACACAGACCAAAATCGGCAGTTCAATAACACGGAGACACGGAGTACACGGAGAAATCAAAGGCTTAGAGTTTAAAACAAAATATCCTTTTTGGTGTAAAAGCCTTTTGACCTTCTCTGCGTGC
>JAFLLC010000021.1 GCA_019162745.1 Deltaproteobacteria bacterium
GTTCAACTTCTACTTCGACAAATACCTGTTCCTTCCCGTGGTGAAGAGTTACGAGTTTGTCACACCCACTTTTGTCCAGGAACGGGTCTCCGGTTTTTATAATAATATTGGGGAGGTCCAGAATTTCACTAACAGTCTGTTCCAGTTGAAGGGGAAGGAGTCCGTAATAACTCTTGCTCGTTTTGTAACAAACAGTACCGTTGGTCTTGGCGGTCTGTTTGATCCGGCCACCAGCTTCGGCCTGGAGCGGCACGATCAGGATTTTGGCAAGACCCTTGGCTACTGGGGGGCCAACTCCGGACCATATCTGGTGCTGCCGATCTTCGGCCCGTCATCCCTGCGCGATGTGGGCGGTCTCGCCGTGGACAGTGGAATCTATTACGGGATCTACACGGCGATCGATCCGTTTGGAAACTCCGACGACGCTTTAGTCATCGGCTCCGGGATAACTGTCCTCGATACGGTAGATACCCGGCATCAGCAGAGTTTCCGCTACTACGAGAGCGGCTATCCCTTCGAGTATGACATAGTTCGCTTTTTCTACCACGAGAAGCGCGAAATCGAATCCGGTAAATACATTCCCGCAGAGTGACAACAGGGTTTAGGAGCGCAGGAAAATATTTGGCAGCCGGTGATATGCGAAGAATAATCAAAACCGGCAGTTCAATAACACGGAGAGACGGAGAACACTGAGAAATCAAAGGCTTAAGGTCTAAAACAAAAAAACCTTTTTTGGTGAACCATAAAATCCATTTTTTAGCATGTAACTCTCAGGTTTTACTCCGTGTTCTCCGTCTCTCCGTGTTTCAAGTGCTTTTTATAGAATAATGGCTTCTGGAAGTCATTTTCTGTGCCGTTACCATTTCTGTTTCATCTCGAAGGCCAGGATCTCCGGCAGATGCCGCAGGAATGCAAGAATGCTGTGGGGCGATTTCCAGATCATCTTGGTATAGCCCCAGGTGATACGGTGGCGGTGGTAGAAGCGGTGGATGAACTCGTTGTAGAGATCTTCCAGTTGCTGTTTGGTCATGCCGTGCGGCACGAAGACGAAGTTCAGGCAGTTCATCAAATCCCAGTTTTCATCGAATTGCCCCTGTTCCCTGATCGTACGGTAAAGCGGCGCGCCGGGAAACGGGGTGAACTTGGTGACATTGACCTCGTCCAGCGGGAGTGACAGAGCATAATCGATGGTGCGGCGGATGGATGTTTCGTTCTCGCCCGGCAGTCCGACCATGAAGAGGCCCTTGACCCGCATGCCGGCATCCTTCACCATCTGCAGCTTGCGCCCTACCTCATCCAGTCCGAGGAATTTGCGATGCTGTTTTACGATCTCCGGATCACCCGACTCGATGCCGAAGTTGACCTGCCAGCAGCCTGAACGTTTGAGGAGTGCCAGCAGCTCCGGGTCAACATGTTCGAGGCGGGCGATGCAGTTGTATGTGACATTCACCCCCTTGCGCTCCTTGATCTCGCAGAATTCTGCCACCCGTTTGCGGTCGAAGGTAAAGAGATCGTCATAGAAAGAGACATGGCGGATACCGAAGTCCCGGCTCAGCATCGCTACATGTTCGATGATATATTCCGGGGAGTTGAATCTGAAGCCTTGGCTGAATACCGAACGGTCGCAGTATGAACAGGAATAGGGACAGCCGCGGCTGGAGATAATGCTGGTATTGGGAGCCGTCGGGTAACTGAAGAGCGGCAGGGTGTAGCGCTGCGGAAAGTGGGGCAGCTTGTGGTAGGCGGGGAAGGGGAGGTCGTCCAGGTTTTTGATCAGTTCACGCACCCCGGAGAGAACCCCCTTGCCGTCTGCGCCGCGGTAGGCCACGCCCGGGATCTGGTCGATCCCCTTGAATCCGGCTTGAGCCAGTTCCAGCGTAGTGGTTTCGCCTTCACCGATCACCAGGGCATCAATGGCCGGGAATGAATCAAGGAGCGGTGCGCCGATAGTGCAGGCATGGGCTCCGCCGAACAGGGTGAAGATCTGCGGCGCTTTATCCTTTACCGCTGCGGCGACTCGGTATCCTTCATTGAATGAGGAGGTTGTCGTGGATATTCCCAGACAGTCCGGTCCGCGCCGGATGATCTCCAGGACCAGCTCTGCAGGAGGCATCGGTGTTGCGTAGCAGTCGATGATTTCAACGTCAATGCCGGCCCGCTCAAGTACCGCTATAATACTCAGCATACCGAGCGGCGGCATCAGGTTGAATACCGTGCTGATATCTTTCATGCCGCTGAGCCAGTTGCTGCCGTGGGGGTGTACGAAGAGTATTTTCACTCAGAGGCTCCGCTTGGAAATGTATTTTTGATTTTGTGGGTCTTATAGCACATTGCTTGAAATTGGTCCCGGCAAATAGTTCGTCTGTTGCCGTCCGGATTAACTACTGCGCCGATAACCAACTGGGAAAGGAAAAAGTCTTATGATAAAGTGTTTGCAATTAATATGCGTAGTGCTGTTTAACCGGCTCGCCCGGGGCAGTAAAGAGGATCTGAATGTATAAAACCCAGGCACACCCACGACTCCTTCTCATTTATCCTGCGACGCATAAGCTCGGCTGGGTAAAATATTTCCAGCTTCCATCGCTGTCTCTCCAGCAGGTTGCCGCAGTGACCCCTCCCAACTGGGAGGTGACCCTTGTCGATGAAAGTCAGGATCATATTCCAAACGGCAGCGACTTCGACCTCGTCGGGATTACTGCCATGACCCACCAGGCGGCACGGGCTTACGAAATTGCCGATCAATTCAGAAGTGACGGGGTTCCGGTCATCATGGGGGGGATGCACCCGACTGTTTTGCCGGAAGAGGCTCTTACCCACGCGGATGCCGTCGTCATCGGCGAGGCGGAATCGGTCATGGCCACGCTCCTCGATGATTTTCTCGGCGGCAGGCTTCAAAAGGTATATCGTGCGCCGATACCGCAGGACGATAAACTCGATATCCCCTGGTCGCGCCGCGAGATCCTGGCCGGCAAACGGTATCTTACGACCCAGACGATCCAGGCAAGCCGCGGCTGCCCTTACGATTGTGCTTTTTGTACCGTTACGCAATATTTCGGGAATCGCTTTCGCTACCGTGACGCTGCCGACATCCTCGCCGAAATCCGCTCTTTCCCCCGCAAGCTCGTGGTCTTTCTGGACGACAATCTGCTGGGGGATCCTGCGAAGGCGAGGCCGATTCTTGAAGGGATGGCGGAGATGGGGGTAAAGTGGGGTTCTCAAACAAGTCTGCGCTTTGCCGAAGACCGTGAGCTGCTCAAGCTCGTCGCCCGTTCCGGCTGCATTGGCCTCTTCGTCGGCATCGAGTCGGTAACAGGGCAGTTCTCCACGCTCGCTAAATCCGGCGGGCAGTCGCTTCAGGCCGACCTTATGAAGCGGATCAGGGATGCAGGCATTATCCTTGAGACCTCCTTTATTTTCGGCTTTGACGACCACGACCAAAGCATTTTTGAAAGTACTCTCCGCTTCGCCGAGGAATGTGCGGTGAGTGTCCCCACTTTCAATCTTCTCACCCCTTATCCGGGAACAAAGCTCTTTCAGCAGTACCAGCAGGAGGGGCGACTCCTGCACAGGGAGTGGAGCCGCTACAATCATGGGGAGGTGGTCTTTCAGCCGAAACTGATGTCGCCGGAACAGCTCTACCGGGGTTGGGTGGAAGCGCGCAAGGAGGCTTATTCCTTGCCTTCCATCTTTTCCCGTGTCTGGAAGAATCCGGGGCGCCGCTTCACAAACCTGGCGTACAACCTCCTCCGCAAGGGACCAAATGACCGCCTTAAGTCCGCTGATTCCGATGAGCTCTCTTTCTGCAACCACATGGAAATTGTGCATAATGCCGATGCAGAGAAAAATTATCTGGAGAGTGAAAATGCGCGATAGCAATACCGTCAACCGCAACTTTTATGATGTACTCTGGTCGGAAACGCATCTTGAACGCCCCGATCGTTTCAATACCTGGCCGCTGATCTCCAATTATCTGCCGCTTGCCCCGGAGCGCCTGGAGATCGGGCCGGGCCTGCGCCCGCGCCTGCCGATTCCCGGCACCAATTTCGTGGACATCAGCCCGCCGGTGATCGAACGGCTGACGACAGCGGGCGGCATCGCAACCCTTGGTGAGATTACCGCTCTGCCGTTCAGCGACCGGATATTTGAACTCGTTGCTGCTTTTGATGTCGTCGAGCATACCGAGGATGACCGGCTGATTTTCTCCGAGGTCAGCCGCGTGCTTAAAGAGGGAGGTCTTTTTATATTCTCCGTCCCCCTGTATGCCGCACTCTGGACGAAATTCGACGAGTTCGTGGGGCATGTCCGAAGGTATGATCCTGCCGAACTGAAGGCGCTGCTTGAAGCACATAATCTGGTACTCGAGAGAAGCGCCGCATACGGTATGCAGCCGTCAAATCCTCGCCTGCTTGATTTCGGCTTGTGGTGGCTTAAAAATCGTCGTCGGCAGGCGATGTGGTGGTATAACAGGGTGCTGCTGCCGCTGGGGATGCTTTTTCAAAAGCGCCTGAAATTTGTTGACGGCCTGATTGACGCGCCCGGTGTCGATGAGATTGTTCTGGTTTGCCGGAAGCGAACAGTCCCGACAGCCGAGGACGCTGACTCTGATAAATAGGCCTCAATATATTGAGGAGCCGCCATATATCGCGGGGTGGTGTGCGTTTCAGGCTTACTTACGGTGTCCTGTATTTAATATAACACCTTGTTATAAAAGGATAAAACCTGACTTTAGCTTTTGCCGGCTCATTGGCAGAGTATTTGCTGGTACAGTGAATAACATAACGAGTTACAGCAGGCAGTCAAGGCGATGCTTCATGGATAATCAGCAGGCTACATCAGTTTCGAGGGTTCCCAAGCCGTTTTTTTCCCTCTACAATCTTGCCCAGTTCGGATTTTTCCTTTTCGGAATTCCCAAAAACAGCTTCGGATCGGTCGATGTCACCAATCAATGCAACCTGCGCTGTGACCATTGCTATTTTTTCGAACAGGACCATGCCGGTCAGTGGTCACTTGAACAGTGGCGGGAGAAGTTCGAGTGGATGAAAATCGAGGGTTTCAGTTTTAATCAGTGCACCTGGGTTGGTGGAGAACCGTTGCTGAGGCCTGAGATCATTGAATTGGGAAGGCACTACTTCAAATACAATACGGTGACTACCAACGGCTCGCTGCCGCTGCCCGACTGGAAGGATGTGAGCTGGTACATCTCGGTGGACGGATCGAGGCACACTCATGAGAGGATGCGCAACTTGCCGGGGCTGTACGATACCATCAAAAGTACGATTGCGCAGAGCGAGGGACTCAAGATTACGATCGCCTACTGTATAACCAGCCAGAACTGCTCTGAAGTATTTTCCTCTCTGGAGGAGTGGAACATGAATCCTAAAATCAGAAACATGGTGTTCAGCTTTTTTACCCCTGTTGCCGGCGTTGACGACTCACTCTGGCTCGGATGGGAAGAAAAAGACCGTCTGCTCGAGCAACTGATAGAATGCAAGAAGGTTTATGGCGATTTTGTCGTCAATTCGGGTCGGGCGCTCAGGCTGATGAAATCCGATCGGGCGAGGTCGGTTACCGACAGATGCCCTTTTGCTGAAAAATCATTTGCCCTGGGACCGGACGGGATTATGAAAGAGCCATGCATGCTTGGTCCAAAGGCCGATTGTCGCCGCTGCGGCTGCGTGGTTCCTTTTTACCTGAAATCGCTGACGGACAAAAAACTTGTTGTCAGCGATGTGGCATCAACGATCAAGGCAAAATTTAAAAATATGCTTTAGCAAAGACAGGCTTATTGACTTGATACCAGTTGTTAATGTAGTCTTCACTCTTTTATCTGTAGAATATTGGAGTGTTTTTACTGACGCATAATGTCTTAACAGTAGATGTAGAGGATTGGTACCATGTCTGCGCCCCTGGGGGGGCGGCGACTGTCCCTCCTCGTCAGTCATGGCGGGTTCGCCTCAACCTGGAAAAAATTCTGGCTCTGCTTGACGAACATCGTCACAAAGCGACGTTTTTCATGCTCGGTTCCGTGGCTGAAAGCGATCCGGACCTAGCGCCCATGATCTGTGCGGCAGGGCATGAAATCGCATCCCACGGTTACTCGCACCGCTTGGTGTCGGACCTGACGCAGCAGCAGTTTCGGGATGAGTTGCAGCTTACCGGGCGGATAATTATGGAGCAGACCGGTCAGCGGCCGGTTGGATTCAGGGCGCCGCAATGGTCTTTGACAGAGCAGACCGGGTGGGCCTTTGATATCCTGCGGGAAGAGGGTTACCTCTACGATTCAAGTCTCAATCCGCTCCCGTTTGTGGGTAATTACCGCGGCAGTCGCACCCCCTACATTCTTGAGGGTGAAGGATCTGTTCTGTGGGAGATTCCACCGCTGGTGACAAAGTCCTGGATCGGAAACCTGCCGACAGGCGGCGGCTGGGGGTTCAGGTTTTTTCCTTTCAGAACGGTCTGTACGGCGATTGAAGCGCTTAACCGGGAAGATCATCCGGCTGTATTGTATCTACATCCCCGTGAAGTGGACCCTGACGGTCCCCGTCTGGAACTGCCATCTCTGAAAAGGTTCGTATCCTATGGGACCCGGACTGATGCGGCTTCCCGCTTGAGTGAACTGTTCCGGCGTTATAAATTCATAACCCTTAAGGAAATGGTGTACGAGTGGCAGCATGTATCCTGATTCCTGCATATAACGCTGAGAAAACCATCCTGGCTGTCGTTCGGGAATGCCTGGAGCATGGCTTGCCGGTCGCGGTGGTGGATGATGGTTCAACTGATGATACGGCCGGTCTGTTGGCCGGTTTGCCGGTGACGCTGCTTCGGCACGGGCATAACCTCGGCAAGGGCGCGGCGCTGAAAACCGGCTTTGCCTGGGCATTGGAGTCCGGATTTGACGCTGTTGTCACGGTAGATGCCGATGGTCAACACGATGTTGCAGCTATTCCGTTGTTGGTGGCGTCTGCAGAGTGCAGCCGGTGGGGTATCCTGATTGCGTCCCGTCACACCCAGTTCGAACAGATGGCTGGACTCCGGAAAATATGGAACCGTATCGGCGTCTGGTGCATCTGGAAACGTACCGGTTTTGAAATTACCGACAGTCAGTCCGGGTTCAGGTACTATTCACGTGAAGTATTGAAGGACGTATCACTGGAGTCGAACGGCTATGCTCTGGAGATGGAGATTTTGTTGAAGGCCTGGAAAAGCGGTTTTACTATCGGTTCCCTCCCGATTGCCGCCAGGGTGGCAGATGGCCGGGCAACCAGCCACTATCGGCCATTCAAAGACACGGTAAGCATCAGTATGACATTCTTACGCAATATGCGACGAGGCATCTGTTAAATGATAAATTCTCTTAAAAATTATACTAAAGAAAAGGTACTTTCCTATCTCCTGACACTGGCGACAAGTTCATCGGATGAAACACTGATCCGTATGACCCATCTGATGGAGATGATTCCCAAGAAGGATTACTACAAGGAACGCATCCGCTGGATTCG
Source organism: Deltaproteobacteria bacterium (assembly GCA_019162745.1). Taxonomy (GTDB): domain Bacteria; phylum Desulfobacterota; class Desulfuromonadia; order Geobacterales; family Pseudopelobacteraceae; genus JACRCG01. Next base: position 7,500 of record JAFLLC010000021.1, read on the forward strand.
TGGCCTGGTGCGGGAGAAGCATCCGAGTATCGAGTTTCCCCGCCGGATTCTGCGCGATCTGCACCCGAACCAGCGTGACAAATGGATCAGCAATCTGCTGGTCAATCACCTGCTGAACGGTACCAACAAACGCAAGGAGTGGAGCGACAGTCACGGTTATTATCCTCCTTCAACCGTCGTCATCAGCCCGACGATGCGCTGCAACCTGAACTGTTACGGCTGCTATGCCGGTGATTATGACAAGTCTCTGGAGCTTACTCTGGATGAGGTCGATTCTATTCTTTTCCAGATGAAGGAGATGGGTGTTTATTTCGCCGTTATCTCCGGCGGTGAACCGTTTTATATGGAAGGCATTTTCGAGATCTTCAAAAAACACAGCGACATGGCCTTTCTTGTCTTTACCCATGGCGGCTTGATCGATGAAAAGATGGTTGAGAAGTTGACCGAGGTCGGCAACGTCATGCCGTCATTTTCGCTTGAGGGGTACGAGCAGGAAACCGACGAACGTCGTGGCGCGGGGCATTTCAAAAAGGTTATGCATGCCATGGATCTGATGCGGGAGGGGGGGCTTTCCTTCTGCGGCTCATTCACCCATTCACGTAAAAACTCCGACATCATCACCAATGGCGATTACATCGACATGTTGCTGAAGAAGGGGGTCTTTGCGATGTGGCTCTTTTCCTATGTTCCGGTTGGGCGCAAACCTGAACCGGAACTGATGCCCACTCCGGAGCAGCGGGACGGTCTGCGCCGAATCGTTGTTGATTATCGCGCCACCAAGCCGATGTTGTTTATTGATTTCTGGAATGACGGGCCGATGATCTCTGGCTGTCTGGCCGGCGGCCGTAAATATTTTCATATCAACGCCAACGGTGACATCGAACCGTGTGTATTCTGTCATTTTGCCGTTGATAATATCCGGCGGTCAACAATTCATGAGGCGCTGGCATCCCCGTTTTTTACGAATATCCGTCAGAAACAGGGTGAACATGACAATCTACTCCGCCCCTGTATGCTGATTGATCGACCTGCAACCGGACGCGAGCTCTTCGCCTCGGAGGGCGCTTATCCGACCCATGAGGGGGCGGATGAGATATTCGTTGGTCTGGCGGAATGCATGGATGACTACTCCAGTTCCTATGCGGAGATTGCCGATCCGGTCTGGGAGGAGGAGTTCATGGACGATCCGGCAAAGGCGAAGAAAACCGGCCGCAAATAATGAAAAGCATGCCGGTAAACCCGCAATGGTCCATTACCGGTAACGGGTTATTACGTTGACATTTTACAGCAACTTCAGTCTGTTCCTTATCAAGCTGTTCACTATTTTGGTTCCGCGCCGGCTGTTTCCGCCGTTCACCCTTTTCTGGGGCGGCCTGTTTTATCTGCTCTTGACCGGTACACGACGGTCTGTCCGTTCCAACCTCCGGGTCGTCACCGGCAGGAAAGATGTGGAGCGGCTGGTGTTCTCGACCTTCTGTATGTTTGGTCGCAACTGGTGTGACGTGATGCTGATGATGCGGCTGAAGGGGGAAAAACTCCAGGCTCTGATCGGGCGGCGCAGCAGCAGCGAACCGCTGGATCAGGCATTGGCGGCAGGTTCCGGAGCGATTCTGGTTTCGCCCCATCTCGGCAACTGGGAACTGGGGGGGTTGGGTCTGGCCGATCTTGGGTACAAGATCAACATACTGACCTTTCGCGAGCCGGATGAAAAGGTCAACGAACTGCGTGAAAAGGTGCGTGGCGAACGGGGTATCGGCATCATCTATGTGGACCGGGAAGACAGCTCGCCGCTGGCGATAATTGAGGCGGTCAACGCCCTGCGGCGCAACGAGATCCTCTGTCTGCTGGGTGAGCGTGACGGTTCCTCACACAGTATGGAGGTAGATTTTTTTGGCAGACCAACGCCGTTTCCGGTGGGGGCCGCCTATCTGGCGCTGGCCAGTGGTGCGCCGATTATTCCGGTCTTTGTACCGCTGGAGAACGGCAACTATTCGACACTTATGGACGAGGCCATCTATTTCAGTGGTGGGCACGGCCAGCACCTCAATGCCATCTGCAGCGGGATGGCGACCCTCACTGCGGTTTTTGAACGTTACATCAGCGCATATCCGGATCAGTGGTACAATTTGTTTGATTATTGGGGTACAAAAGACAGGTAACAGGTTCGTTAGACAGCTACCAAATACTATTAGATAGAGGTTTCGTATGATTGAAGATTTGATTCCAAAGGTGAAACAGATGATCATTGACAGCCTGCGAATTGAAGGCATGTCGCCTGATGAAATCGAGACCGATGCACCTCTGTTCGGCGAAGGACTGGGGCTTGACTCCATTGATGCACTGCAGCTCGTTGTGGCTATGGAGAAGGAATTCGGCGTGGTTGTCCCTGACGCCGCCACCGGCAGCACGGTCTTTGCCTCGGTGCGCAGCATGGCAGGATATATAGAGGAACACCGTAAATGAAGGTGCTGCTGATCTCCCCAGGCTGGCCCAAGGGGAGATTGTGGGGGGAGCTCGGTTTCCGTTTTCCCTCGCTTTCACTGGCTGCTATCGCCGCAGTCACCCCGCCGGAATGGGAGATTGCCTTGTGTGACGACCATTCGGAACAGATCGACTTCGACAGCGACGCCGATCTGATCGCCTTGACGGCCATGACCCCGCAGGCGCCGCGCGCCTATGAGATTGCCGCCGGTTTCAAAAGCCGCGGCAAGAGCGTGGTCATGGGAGGTTTTCATGCCAGCAACCTGCCGGATGAGGCGCAGACACACGTTGATGCCGTCGTTGCAGGTGAGGGAGAGGTCGTCTGGCCGCAGCTTCTGGCTGATTTTACGCAGGGAAAGCTTCAGCGTCTCTACAAGCCGGATGCAATGCAGAACATGGCTGAAATTCCGGTCGCCCGGCGCGAAATCTTTAACGGCAAGAAGTATCTGCTCACCAATACTATCCAGACCACCCGTGGTTGTCCATTTGACTGTGAATTCTGCTCGGTAACCGCCTTTTACGGGCGTAAATACCGGAAACGCCCGGTAGATCATGTGCTGGCCGAACTGCAGGAGCTGCGAAAATCCAACTCATTCGTCTTTTTTGTCGATGACAACCTCGTGGCTGATCGCAAGTATTCTCTGCCGCTCTTCCAGGGGATGAAGGGGATGGGTTTCAAGTGGCTCTCCCATGCGCCGATTGATTTTGCCGCAGATCGCGAACTGATGTGTGCCGCCGGAGAGTCCGGCTGCCTGGGGATGTTTGTCGGTTTTGAATCGCTTAACCAGGAATCCCTGGCCGCCATGGGCAAGGTCACCAACCGGGCTCAGTCCTTCATGGCGGATGCCCAGGCGTTCCGTGACAACGGCATCGGAATTCTCGGCTCCTTTGTGCTCGGTTATGACGGCGACACCCCCGAAATATTCCCGAAGCTGCTCCGTTTCTGTGAGGATGCGCGTCTCGAAGCGGCCATTTTCCCGTTGCTGACCCCCTATCCCGGCACGGCTGTCCGCCGCCGCCTGGAAGCGGAAGGCCGGATCATCTCCAACGATTGGCGCGACTACGACATGGAGCATATCAACTTCCAGCCTCGGGGGATGACGGTTCAGCAGCTTCAGGAAGGGTACGACTGGCTTAACCGCTCCTTTTATTCGTTTCCTTCGATGTATCGCCGCATCTTTAAACTGCACCGCTCGGTACAGGTCTTCGGACCGATGAACCTCGGTTTTCGCTCCGCGATCAGACGTAAGAGGGACGGGGCATGATCTGCTGGATGTTTCCCGGCCAGCCGATAGCCTTTGCCGATACTCCTTCCGATGATCCGGAATTCAAGAAAACAGCCCTGCTTTGTCAGAAAACCACCGGCTTCAATCCCCTTGAAATTCATACCTCTGCTTCAGCTCTCAGCCAGAGTGTACGCCTCCAGCTACTCGGTAGCTGCGTCAGCCTGCATCGTGCCAACCAGCTGACGAGGCAGGGGAGCGGGGCGGACCTTCTCGCTGAACACAGCATGGGGATCTATCCCGCACTGTCTGCATCCGGTTCGATTGACAATGCGACAGCCCTTGCGTTGACGTGGCGGATCGGGGTATCGGTGGCGGAGATGGGTTTGCAGCGGGAATATGCGCTGGGATGCGTCATTGGCCTGACCTGTGAGGTGCTGGAGACCATAGCGGCCAACAACGGTATTTATATCGCCAACCACAACACCTCGCGCCATTTTCTGCTGGCTGGCGAGCGGGAAAAAGTGGACGCAGCACTGGTAGAGGCAATGGCCTCCGGCGCCTTTTCGATCAGTTCTTTCCCCTGTGACGCCCCGCTACATACACCATTGATAGAGGAGATCACCGGGAAGCTGCAGCGGATAGTGGCGGAGTACAACTTTTTAGAACCGCGAATTCCGCTAGTTGAGCATATCGCCCAAACGACCCTGACAGCCGCCACGATCCCCCGGTTTCTGGTGGAAGAACTCTGCCGTCCGGTTTATTGGGAAACCACTTATTGTTTCCTCCGTTCACATGGAGTGACCCGTTTTCAAGAGGTCGGTGTCGGCTCGGCCCTTTCCAAATTCAACCGCTGGATAGATAGTGAATCATGAAATATCACGAAACTAAAATAACCGTCCGATTCAACGAAATAGATGCCTACCGTATTGCCTGGCACGGACATTACGTGGCCTGGATGGAGATCGGCCGCAACGCCCTGGCGGGGCAGTTCGAGCTGGATGCACTTCAATTGGTGTCTGCCGGTTATCTGGGGCCGGTGGTCGCTCTTGAACTTAAATTCCTGCGGCCGGCCCGTTTTAACGATGAGGTGACGATCCAAACTACCCTGCGCCGGAGCGAGACCGCCACCCTCGAATTCATCACCACCATCGTCGGCCCTGACGGTAAAAAATGTGCCACCGGAACAACAACCCACGCACTGATCGACCTGGATGGTGGACTGCAGTTTCAACTTCCGCCGCTGATCGCCGGGCGGATCGACCGCTTGCTGGCGTGGCTGGAGCTGCCATGAAACTGCTGCTGATCTCTGCCAACCGTGAGCGCGATCCCTATCCGGTGTTCCCGATCGGGCTGGCCTGTCTGGCCGGACCGCTGGCGGCTGCCGGTCATCTGTTGACAGTGCTTGACCTCTGTTTTGAACCAGATCCTGATCTGGCAATTTCCTCGTCACTCAGCCAGGATCAACCGGATGCTGTTGTCATCTCACTGCGCAACCTGGATAATGTTACCTGGCCGGGGAGCCGCTGCTACTTAGGCGGGTTACGGGATATTGTCGCTCTCTGTTCTGCCCGGGCCCTGACGGTCATCGGCGGCTCCGGTTTTTCACTTATGCCGGTGGAGATCCTTGCCGCTGTCGGCGCCCATTACGGCGTAGCAGGGGAGGGGGAAGAGGTGCTGCCGCGGCTGCTGGCATGTCTGGAGGCGGGGGGTGATCCCTCACTGCTGCCGGGTGTGGTACTCCCCGGAAGATCTGCTTTTATCCCGCCGCTTCCTCTTGTTGCAGTCGGTACGCCCGATCGGACCCTTTTTGATGTGGCCCGCTACTGCCGTGAAGGGGGTATGGCCAATCTGCAGACCAAGCGCGGCTGCCCGTTCGGCTGCATCTACTGCACCTATCCCCTGCTGGAGGGAAGGTGCATGCGCATCCGTCCGGTCGCGGAGATCATCGCCGAGATCCGCACCCTGGTGGAAGATTATGGTGCCGGCTACCTCTATTTTGTCGATGATATCTTCAACTATCCTCCCGATTTTGCCGAAGAGCTCTGTCTGGCGATGATCGGGGAGCGGCTGCAGGTCAGTTGGTCGGCCTTTATCAACCCGGATTTCATCACGCCGCGACTGTTGCAGCTGATGCAGGAGGCCGGCTGCGACGCGGTCGAGTACGGCAGTGACTCCGGATCTGCTCTGATGCTCAAAAATATGGGAAAATCCTTCACCGTTGACTCCATTCGTGAATCATCGCGTCTCTGTCGTGAGATGGGGTTGGATTTTGCCCACTATATCCTGTTTGGCGGTCCTGGAGAAACCAGGGAAACAGTATTGGAAACGTTTGCCCTGATGGATGAGGTCGAACCGACGGCAGTCATTGCCATGACCGGTATCCGCATCTATCCCGGCACCGCTCTGGAAAAGGTTGCCCTGAGGGACGGCATGATCGCCGCTGGAGATTCACTGCTTGAGCCGGTATTCTATATTTCACCTGCAATAAGAGAGGGACTCTGCGAGCTGGTTACGCAAGAGGCTCTCAAACGTCGCACCTGGATCGTGCCCGGACTGGAGGTCAATATTAATTCGGCCATGCTGGATGCTCTGCGAATGTTTTCGGTCAAGGGGCCGCTCTGGAAGCTGATGAAACGACTGGGCCGCAGCCGCGTCAGCCCGATGTGACCCCA
>JAFLLC010000203.1 GCA_019162745.1 Deltaproteobacteria bacterium
CCCAGGCGCCGGGCGGCACGATCACCGCCGGCGGCGATGCAACCCTGAAAGCCGCCAAAGACGGCGCAGCCGCCAACATCGCCCTTGGCAACGACGGCAACGACTTCCAAGCGGTCGTCAACGCCGATGGCAAAAACGTCACCATTAAAGATGACAGCGGCGGCATTGACCTTGGCACGATCAAGAGCAGCGAAACACTGAACATCGACTCCGAAGGCGGCGACATCACCCAGGCGCCGGGCGGCACGATCACCGCCGGCGGCGATGCAACCCTGAAAGCCGCCAAAGACGGCGCAGCAGCCAACATCGCCCTCGGCAACGACGGCAACGACTTCCAAGCGGTCGTCAACGCCGACGGTAAAAACGTCACCATTAAAGACGACAGCGGCGGCATCGAACTCGGCACGATCAAGAGCAGCGAGAAACTGAGCATCGACTCCGAAGGTGGCGACATCACCCAGGCACCGGGCGGCACGATCAGCGCCGGCGGCGACGCAACCCTGAAAGCCGCCAAAGACGGAGCACCGGCCAACATCGACCTTGGCAACGATGGCAACGACTTCAAAGCCGTCGTCAACGCCGACGGCAAAAACGTCACCATTAAAGACAACAGCGGCGGCATCGACCTCGGCACGATCAAGAGCAGCGAAACACTGCACATCGACTCCGAAGGCGGCGACATCACCCAGGCATCGGGCGGCACGATCACCGCCGGCGGCGATGCAACATTGACAGCCGCCAAAGACGGCGCGCCGGCGAACATCGCCCTCGGTAACGACGGCAACGACTTCCAGGCTGTTGTCAACGCCGATGGCAAAAACGTCACCATTAAAGATGACAGCGGCGGCATTGACCTTGGCACGATCAAGAGCAGCGAAACACTGAACATCGACTCCGAAGGCGGCGACATCACCCAGGCGCCGGGCGGCACGATCACCGCCGGCGGCGATGCAACCCTGAAAGCCGCCAAAGACGGCGCAGCAGCCAACATCGCCCTCGGCAACGACGGCAACGACTTTCAGGCGGTCGTCAACGCCGACGGCAAAAACGTCACCATTAAAGATGACAGCGGCGGCATCGACCTCGGCACGATCAAGAGCAGCGAAACACTGCACATCGACTCCGAAGGCGGCGACATCACCCAGGCATCGGGCGGCACGATCACCGCCGGCGGCGATGCCACATTGACAGCCGCCAAAGACGGAGCGCCGGCGAACATCGCTCTCGGCAACGACGGCAACGACTTTCAGGCTGTTGTCAACGCCGACGGCAAAAACGTCACCATTAAAGATGACAGCGGCGGCATCGACCTTGGCACGATCAAGAGCAGTGAAACACTGAACATCGACTCCGAAGATGGCGACATCACCCAGGCGTCGGGCGGCACGATCACCACCGGCGGCGATGCCACATTGACAGCCGCCAAAGACGGAGCGCCGGCGAACATCGCCCTCGGCAACGACGGCAACGACTTTCAGGCTGTCGTTAACGCCGCCGGTAAAAATATCGCGTTGGTTGATAAAAACGGCATAGAGCTTGGTGACATCACCGCCAGTGGCGCTCTTGCCATTACCGCCGATAGTGACATCACCCAGGCCACCGGTGCCATTATTAGCGCTTCAGGCACCAGTTCCCTGACATCGACCGGTGGCAATGTGACATTGTTCAATCAGAACAATGATTTCAAAAATACGCTCAATATTGACGGCGGGGATGTTGCTATTAATGACGTGAACAGCATTAACCTGAACAACGTCACCACCAGTGGCAACTTGGCTCTTCTCGCTGCTGGAGATATCACGCAAGCCGGTGACACCAGCATTACCGCTTCCGGTGCCAGCACACTTGCATCAACCGGCGGTAACATTGCTTTAAGCAATTCTGACAATACGTTTGGTGGATTGGTGTCGGTCGCAGCAAAAAATATTACTTTAGCAGCTGCCGGCGATCTGAGCATTGGCAGCGCTACTGCCAGCGGTAATTTGAGCACGACGGCCAGTAAAAACCTGAATCTGGATAATGTTACAGTAGGCGGCAATCTCGCAGCAACGAGTCTGCACGGTAATGTGTTCATGACAAACTCTGTGGTGGTCGCAGGCTCCAATACAATAGAAGCGCCCGATGGTACAATCAGCGGTTTTATTACAACTCTGGTGATGAGTATCTTCAGGCCATCCGTCACCGTCGAAATAGCTGAGCCTGCCAGCGTCTCTTCACCTGCTTCGATTGTTGCTGATCAAACGACAACTACCGTTAGCTCGCCACAAAGTGTGGTAAATGCGGTGAGCACCTCAGCAGTCGTTGCACCATCAACCTCCGAGGTAGCCTCAACGCCAGCAGCTCCAGTCGCTGATCAAGGCAATGCCGACGGCACATCCCGGTCAGTTACTATTGTCTCTCAAAACGGCCTGGCTCAAAATCTGGATGTCACCTCTTCCGGCGGTGTTACGACACTTTCTATCGGTAAGAATGCCAGCACTTCCGGTGGCAGTGCTGTACCATCCGATGGATCTGTTTTAGTAAGCGGTGACAGTTCACCGTCATCTGTAAAGTCGCAAATGACCGTTTTTGTGGTGAAGAAAGGCGAGGCTCCGACAGAATCTACTGGTCTTCTGGTCGAACAGAGTAATCAACACATTTCTCTCAAAACTTTTGCTGCAGCGGATCAAAGCCCCGCCACAAGCGATAGCGGAGCAGTTATCGGCAAGGTGACATTCAAGCTTGAGACGAAGGATGGGCAGGAGCTTGTCTTGACGGCCGTGGTTACGGAGGGTGGGATGTCGTTGCTGTGCGAAAAGGGAAACCTCGAAGAAGCGACGGGCGGGCACGTAGACATTTTAGTCGGTACAGCCCTTGTGGAGGTACAAAAACAACTGAATATCTCCTCAACCAGAATACGTACGGTGATAATCGCGTATTAACATAACTGGTAAAAGAGACGGGGTGGCACCGGCCAGCCCCGCCTGAAAAGGAACTCCTTCATGCTCAAAAACTGGAATTATTTTTTCTCCGTCTTGATGCTCCTGATGATTGCAGGATGCAACAATGAAAAACCGGCAACCCCGGTGACTGGCACTGTTGGTACCGCACATGTTAAAGTGGTGCCAGGCGGGGGCGCCGGCCAGGCTCCTCTTACGGTAACTGCCCCTCCGCCGTCTTCGCCTGGTAATGCTGCCGGCTCACATGGCACGGTAAAAGTTGTTACGAACGGCATTGCAAAAAAGCCGGCACCATTAATGGCCGCTACCGCTTCGGCCAAACGTGCGGCGACAGTGCCAACCCTTACGTCAATTTCAATTGTGCCAGCCAATTCCGGCACCGCTCTTGGTATGGCACAGCAGCTGACAGCCTCTGGCCTCTATTCCGACGGAACCACGAAAAATCTGACAACGGTTGTTGACTGGAAATCAATAAATACGTCTATCGCCTCTGTCAGTAACGCCACAGAGTCCCATGGCTTGATGCAGTCTGTAGCCGTAGGATCTACAACGATCTCTACTGCTTTCGGAGCGGTTAGCGGATCTACTCAGTTCACGGTCACTGCTGCGACCATCACAACCCTCTTCGTTACACCGGGCAATGCAAAGACTCCTCTTGGCGTTGCCAAACGGTTCGCCGCAACCGGGATCTATTCTGATGGCAGCATAAGAAATTTAACAAATACTGCCATCTGGAAAGCTGAGGAGGGGACTGTTACGACGGTCAGTAATGCTTCTGGTTCACATGGCCAGGCAACTCCGCTTGCCATCGGCTCAACAAAAATATCCGCAACCGTTGGCGCGGTCACGGTGTCTACTCCGTTTACGGTAACAGAAGCAAAGCTGGCATCCATTCTGGTTACACCGGTCAACCCGATTGCCTACCCCGGTTTTGCGGAGCAACTGACGGCGACAGGAACCTACACCGATGGTTCCACTAAAAATATTACCGATACCGTTAGCTGGAAAGCGGCACATCCGGTTTTTGCCGTTATAAGTAATGCCCCAGGTTCAAACGGTCAGGTAACCCCGGTTGCTGTCGGTTCCACTGCGATATCAGCGACACTTGCCGGGGTCACCGGGTCAACAACTCTGGCCGTAACGAAAATAACCACCGCACCAAAAGCACCGACTGGTGTTGCTGTCAACTCCAGCATAATCAAAGGGATGGGGCCGCTGACTATCTCATGGCCTACCGTTTCCGGCGCGACTTCTTACAATCTCTACATCTATACACCCGGTGGTAACAGGGCCGCTCGCGCACTGTTTTACGTAACGAGTCCCTATGTACAGGTGTTTGACTTGGGAACGTACTACTTCGTTGTGACTGCGGTGAATAGCTATGGTGAGTCTGGTCCATCGACAGCGGCAAACAGCACTGTTTATTGAATAATAATCCCTCCGCCCACTACTTCGTCACCACAATAAAAAACCAGTGATTGTCCGGGGGTAATCGCTTTCTGGGGTTGGTCAAAATCGACTTTGCAGGAGCCACCCTCCAGCAACCGCACCCGGCAACCAACCGGGTGGTGGCGGTAGCGAATCTTGCAGGTTGCGGTAAATTCCTCCGCTTCCGGCGTCACAACCCAGCTGACCTCTTCCGCATGCAAACCGGTCGCAAATACATGCTGCTGTTCTCCTACCACCACCACATTTCGTTCGGCGTCGATCTTTGTCACGTAGAGTGGTTCACTCCAGGCGATGCCGAGCCCTTTGCGTTGGCCGATCGTGTAGCGGTGCGTGCCGTGATGGCGTCCGACAATCTGTCCGTTCAGGTGAATAATGTCACCATCTTTGGCGTCCAACTCTCCGCTCCCTTCCAAAAAGGTCACATAATCATCATTTGGAATGAAGCAGACCTCTTGGCTGTCGCTTTTTTCAGCGACCGGAATGGCGAAGCTGCGCGCCAGGTCGCGTACCTCATCTTTGCTTCCGATTATGCCAAGCGGGAATATCACCTGCCGCAACTGCTGTTGTGTCAGCGTGTAGAGGAAATATGATTGGTCCTTGCGGATGTTGTCGGCAACCCTTAGATGGCAGGTTCCGTCTGTATCGACGCTCTTTCTGACGTAGTGACCGGTGGCAAGCAGATCTGCCCCCAGTTCACGTGCTTTCTCCAGCAGTATGCCGAATTTTATATAGCGGTTACAGCGGACGCAGGGGTTCGGCGTATGTCCTGCCCGGTACTCCTCGATGAAGTCGCTGATGATCAGTCTGCCAAAATCGGGGGCAAAGTCGGCGACGTGGTGGGGAATGCCGAGATGCTCCGCCACGATGGCGGCATCGTGGGCAGGAGATCTGCCGTCGCAGTTGCGAGGTTCGAACAGTCGCATGGTGATGCCGATAATAGTGTGTCCCTGCTGCTTCAGGAGGGCGGCAGCGACGGAGGAATCAACGCCACCGCTCATGGCCACGGCAATCGTACTCATACGTCTTCTCCTAACAAGATTCTGACCACCTGGTTGGCCTGGTGATGTGCTGCGATGCCGACACGGGGCGCCATCAGGCCGTTGCCCGATTCAGCTTCCGATACGGAATCACCTGTCAGATAGAGGCGCCGGGAAACTTTCCGCGTTGCTATGCTGTTGTTCGGCCCGTATCCGGCGACTCCGGAAGCGGCCACAACCGTGCACTCCGGCATCGATTCGAGAACACGGTTGACCAGCATAGCCTTCATGTCGGCGCGGTCAAAAGCTTCAACCACGATCCGGCAGCCAGAAAAAACAGCTGGAATATTCTCCGGGTCTAGCAGCAGACAATGCGTTTTTACTGTTACGTAAGGATTGATGCGGCGCAGGTTGCAGGCCAGCGCTTCGACTTTATAGCGCCCTATCTGGTCGGTAAAATACTGCTGACGATTGAGGTTTGATGGCTCAACGATGTCGAAATCAGCGAGCACCAGCCTGCCGATTCCAACCCGTGCCAGCGCCACCGCCACCGATGAACCGAGTCCCCCCACGCCGGCAATGCCGACCGATGCACGCTTGAGGAGGGCATGGACGCCGGGTGTGTGCCGGGCCGCCATCAGTCCCTCCAACTCTTCCTCTGTCGGGGTCTCACCGCGCCGGATCAGGAACAGCTCGTCCCCGGCTTTCAGTAATGTCTCAGCTGCAGCCGGAAAGCCGTTCAGGATCAGTACGTCGGCACCATTCTTGTAGAGCTCCGCAACAGCTCCGAGGGTCAGGCCGTCCCCGATATCAGCCGGTTTTTCGTTGATAAGGATCTTCACGCTCTACCTGCCAGGTTGCCAGTCAGTGACTTGACTGCTATTAATCGGTTTAATCGCAAATTCCGCAGTCATCGTTTGCGTCCGGATCATATGCCTCCCATACAGAGGTATTTAATCTCCAGAAACTCCTCAATTCCATAATGTGAACCTTCGCGACCGACCCCGGACTCCTTCACGCCGCCGAAAGGGGCCACTTCTGTTGATATCAGGCCGGTATTGATGCCTACCATGCCGTATTCCAGCGCTTCGGCGACCCGCCACACACGGCTGATATCACGGCTGTAGAAGTATGATGCCAAGCCGAATTCGGTGTCATTGGCCATCTGAATAGCTTCCTCATCACTGTGAAATCTGAATACCGGGGCCAGCGGCCCAAAAGTCTCTTCGCGGGCAACCAGCATCTCTGAGGTGACATCGACCATAATCGTCGGCTCAAAAAAAGTGCCCCCCAGCCGGTGGCGCTTGCCGCCGCAGACAGTTCTGGCGCCTTTTGCTGTTGCATCGGCAATATGTTCTTCAATCTTTTCGACGGCAGCCAAATTGATCAGCGGCCCCTGCTGGATATCCTTGGCCAAGCCGTTGCCGACCTGCATTCCGGCGACGGCAGCAGCCAGTTTTTGCACAAACCGGTCGTAGACACCGTCCTGCACCAGCAGACGATTGGTGCAGACGCAGGTCTGGCCGCTATTGCGATACTTGGACGCTATGGCCCCTTCGACGGCGGCGTCCAGGTCGGCATCATCAAAAACTATGAAAGGGGCATTCCCCCCCAGTTCCAGGGAAACTTTCTTGACGGTGGCGGCGCACTGCACCATCAGCTGCTTGCCGATCTCAGTTGATCCGGTAAAGGTCAGCTTGCGGACGAGCGGGTTGGCGGTCATTTCGTCACCAATGGCAGAGGCGGAGCCGGTGATGACACTGAACACGCCGGCCGGAATTCCGGCGCGCTCTCCGAGCTCAGCCAGCGCCAGGGCCGAAAAAGGGGTGGCACTGGCCGGTTTTACAACCATTGTACAGCCGGCAGCCAGTGCCGGTCCGGCCTTGCGGGTAATCATGGCGGAGGGGAAATTCCACGGGGTAATAGCGGCGCAGACCCCGATCGGCTCTTTGATGACAACGATACGCTTGTCTGCGGTGTGCCCGGGAATAGTGTCCCCATACACCCGCTTCCCCTCTTCGGCAAACCACTCGATAAATGAGGCGGCATAGGTTATTTCACCCTTTGCCTCGGCCAGCGGTTTGCCCTGTTCTGCTGTCATGATAACTGCAAGGTCATCCTGGTTGGCCATGATCAACTCAAACCATCGCCTGAGGATGCCGGAGCGATCCTTTGCTGTGCGTCCCCGCCAGGCAGGAAGGGCTGCTGCAGCGGCTTCAATAGCACGGCGGGTTTCTGTACTGCCCATTTTGGGAACAGTGCCGAGCGCCTCGCCCGTGGCGGGGTTGGTGACAGCCATCGTTTCGTTCCGGTCGGCATCGCTCCAGATGCCGGACAGATAACAGCGTTGCTTCAACAGCGTGGGATCTTTTAGTGGTAACATAGTTTACCTCCTCCGTTTTTTTATTGAAAAAGGCTGCCCGAATTCGAGAAGCCTTTGGTCGTTACGAAGCGAACAACAGAAATGTCAATGTTTGCTGCTGAAGTCGCGGAAAGAGCCCTTTGTAGGGGGCTGTACCGGTTTTTTCTGCTTTGTTGCGTCCCAGATCATTTTGGACAGCCCGTTTTCGATCGGCAACATTGTGATCGCCAAAAGATATATAGCCACAAACGCCAAGGCGAATATCAGGAGCATAGCGGCAGAAATGATAATTGCTTCCAGGATGACCGGCATAACCGCTCCAAAAAAACAGTAATAAGTTCGAGTCGGTTTGAGTATACACGATGATTTTAAAATTGAAAGTGATCATTATTAAAATGAGGTGTAATAAGTACATGAGTAAAAAAATAGGGAATTTAAAAAAAGAGGTGCATTTTTTTTGAAATTCGGGGTATTGTTCAAAAAATGAATTACATCCTTTGCTGCAGCATAAACTTTACATTACCTGGAGATTCAATTGGCAACCAAAGAACGAAGCTTTTTTACCAGCGTCTGGGACTTTTTCTGCTCTCTTAAACTTACACTGTCTCTGCTAATTTCACTGGCCTTGACATCGATAATAGGGACGATTCTACCGCAGGGCGCCCTTCCTCCGGAATATATTGCCCAGATCAGCGCCACCAAACTGCAGATATACTCCAAGCTCGGTTTTTTTGACATGTACCACTCCTGGTGGTTTATCGCGCTGTTGTATGTCTTCAGCATGAATCTGATATCCTGTTCAATTAAACGTCTGCCGCACGTATTCAAGTTTATCAGTGAGCCGTCCCTTGTATTGGGGGAGGGGATGCGCAACTCAGCTCAACTAAAGAAAGAGCTGTCTTTTTCCGGATCAATAGAAAAAGGGAAAGATCGCCTCGTTGAATTCTTGGGTAAAGAGTTCTCCACACCGGTGATCACCGAACATAATGGTGAGTATCACCTTTTTGCGCAGAAAACCGCCTGGTGCCGCTTGGGTGTCTATGTTGTCCATCTCAGCATTCTGATAATTTTTATAGGTGCAATTATCGGATCGCTGTTTGGATACAAGGGGTTTGTCTCCATTGTCGAAGGGAGCAGTGTCAATGCCTTTGAAAGGCATAATGGCGGGCAGATGCCGCTTGGTTTTGAAGTCCTCTGCGAAAAATTCAACGTGGATTTTTACGCCAACGGCTCGCCGAAGGAATTCAGAAGTGTATTGACTGTTTTGGAAAACGGCAAACCGGTTCCCGGGCATTCACAGGTAAAGGTTATTGTTAACCAGCCAATGACTTACAAGGGAATTACATTTTACCAGTCCAGTTACGGGCAGGCCAGTGAAGGGGGCGAACATTACATCACCGTGACGCCGCGAAACGGCGGGGCCACTGAAAAGTTTACGGTTCGTGAGGGCTTTGCGGTTACCCTGAAAGACGGCACAACCTTCAAACTGCTGGAGGCAACACAGGAAGTTCGTCAGTTTGCCCCCGGATTTTCCGGCCCGGCAGCCCGCATTGAAGTGACTCGAAAAGGGGCTGCACCGCAGACTTTTATCTCGTTCAAAAATTTCCCTGATGTGAATGCCCAGCGTGGTGATGCGCTGATCTTTGGCTATGAAGGTACTAATGCCAGAATGTATACCGGTCTGCAGGTTGCTAAAGATCCTGGTGTCTGGGTTGTATGGCTGGGATGTACCCTGATGGTGATCGGCATTGGTGTCGCTTTTTTCATGTCGCACAAACGGATCTGGGTCGTAGTGTCAAAAGGGCATGCCCATATCTATGGCAATGCCAGTAAAAATCAGGCAGGATTCCAAATACAGTTTGAAGAAATTTCTGAAAAATTCCAGCATCTAAAAATCTAACGGAGGTTTACGGTTTATGAGTAGTTCCATGCTTTTTAACGTTACAACGTTTACATATCTGATCTCGATGCTCGCTTTTTTTGCATTCCTTGCAAGTAAAAACAAGTCAATTGGTCTTGCCGGCAGTTTCATTGCGTACGCCGGTCTTATTATTCAAACGGTGGCTATCGGTCTTCGCTGGAAAGAGTCCTATGCTCTTGGTGTCGGTCATGCGCCAATGTCTAACCTGTATGAATCCATTGTTTTCTTTTCCTGGACAATTGTTCTGCTTTTTGCCTATATCGACATTCGTTATAAATACCGGATTATCGGCGCTTTTGTCATGCCGTTTGCTTTACTTGGTATGGCTTGGGCACAGATGGGTATGAACACCGGCATAGAACCGCTGGTTCCGGCGCTGCAGAGCAATTGGCTGCTGTACCACGTAATTACCTGTTTCCTTGGCTATGCCGCGTTTGCTGTCGCCTGTGGAATTTCAATCATGTACCTGATCAAAACTGCTGCTGAATCTTCCAGTACATCGGCGCCGGCCGGCGGACTGATGTCTATGTTCCCACCCTTAAAGGTGCTGGATGACCTTAACTATCGCGCGATAATGATCGGTTTTCCACTATTGACACTCGGCATTATCACCGGTGCCGCCTGGGCCAATTATGCCTGGGGCACCTACTGGAGTTGGGATCCCAAGGAAACATGGTCTCTGATTGTCTGGTTTGTCTATGCCGCTTTTCTGCACGCCCGTATTACCAAGGGTTGGGTCGGCAAGCGCGCCGCCTGGCTCTCGGTTATCGGCTTTATAGCAACTCTCTTCTGCTATCTTGGGGTTAATCTCTTCCTCTCCGGTCTGCACAGTTACGGCAGCGGTGGCTAGATGCAGCTGGTAAAAAAGCTATTTTGATTATATGTAGCTCCCATTTGTGGTCTTGTCTGGCGGGTGAATGCCATGTGGTGTTTACCCGCTTTTATTTTAGTAAGTTGTTAGAGGGTGCTTGTGAATACTGTTTCTTTTATTATTCCTGTAAAACATGGCGGCTATGCTGCCGCAGTTGATCACCTTAAAAAGACAGTGCTTGATGACATCCGCTATGAGATTCTGCTTGCTGAAGGGAGTGCGCCGAGCCAGCAACGCAATCGTGCAGCAGATGAGGCTAGTGGTGATATTTTATATTTCCTTGATGATGATTCACTGATTACCTCAGAAAACCTTGTTCACTGCTCAGCTGGTATGTCTGATCCGGATGTTGCCGTTGTCGGCGGTCCATCGATTACGCCTGCTGATGATAACCAGCTTCAGCAGCTGTTTGGTTCTGCGCTCGCTTCAGCATTCGGGTCCGGTGCGGTAAATAATCGCTATCGCGCACATGGTGAAATCCGCGAAACAACTGATAAAGAGTTGATCCTGTGTAATCTTGCTGTCCGTCGTTCGGTATTCATAGATCTGGGGGGCTTCAACGAATGTTTGTATCCAAACGAAGAAAATGAATTTCTGGAGAGGGTCACAAAAGCAGGCTACAAATTACTCCATGATCCGGGAATGCGTGTATTTCGGAGCCAACGCAAGACACTTAAAGCTTTTGTCCGCCAGATGTTCAGCTATGGGCGAGGCAGAGGGCAGCAGTCACTAATCACATCTTCATATTCAGTGACCGGTTTCATCCCACTGCTTTTTGTTATATATCTACTTATCTCACTGATTTTTATAAAGTATCTGTTCCTGCTGGCGCCTACTGTGATATACCTTCTTGCAGCTTTGGTGAGCTCTGTTTTAATGATGGTGCGTACAGGACGATGGTTTCCGTTGTTACTGCTCGGTATTTATCCGCTTATGCATATTGTTAACGGAGTTGGTTTGCTGTGGGGGCTGATAAACGGGAAGCCGGAACCGGTCCAGGATAGCTCCATACGGATAAGAAAAATTAAATCATTGGGCGAGTCATTTCACTGATGGAGAAAATAGTGGATATAAGTATTGTTGTACCGGTGTTCAACGAGCGGGAAAATGTAGGAGCGGTATATTCGGCAATCAGCTCTGCACTGCACGCTATGGGCTGCAGCTATGAGATTATCATGGTCGATGACGGTTCTTCAGACGGATCATATATTGAATTGTCCAGACTTGCGTCAGAAGATGCCGCTCTCAAGGTAATCCGTTTCCGCAGAAACTTCGGCCAGACCGCTGCCATGTCGGCCGGTTTTGATTTTGCAAAAGGTGATATTATTATTCCGATGGACGGGGATCTGCAGAACGATCCCGCCGATATTCCACGCCTGGTTGCAAAGATTCATGAGGGATATGATGTCGTTTCCGGGTGGCGGCGTGACCGGAAGGACACCTTCATTACCCGCAAGATTCCCTCTCTGCTTGCCAACTCCCTTATTTCCCGCCAGACCGGTGTTCATCTGCATGATTACGGCTGCACACTCAAGGCGTATCGCCGTGAAGTACTGGACGGCATCAATCTGTACGGTGAAATGCACCGCTTTGTCCCGGCGCTGGCATCCCAGTTCGGGGCGAGGGTGACAGAATTACCGGTCAACCACTTCCCCCGCGTGCACGGAGTCAGTAAATATGGCATCTCCCGCACGCTGCGAGTGGTTCTTGATTTAATAACAGTCAAGTTTCTGATGGCTTACTCCACCAAGCCGATTCAGCTGTTCGGGAAATGGGGGGTTTACACCATGCTGGCAGGAATCAGTACAGGGACGATGACGGTATACCTGAAGATATTTGAAAACTTCAGCATGAATCGTAATCCGCTCCTGATACTGACAGCTTTTCTCCTGTTTATGGGCGTCCAGTTTATCGTACTGGGGCTGCTTGGCGAACTTAACGCCAGAACCTATTTTGAATCGCAAGGCAAGCCCATTTATGCCGTTAAAGACACGGTAAACCTTGACTGAAGGTCCCTTTCGCATACTTATGATCGCCCCAACCCCCTATTTTGCTGACAGGGGGTGCCATGTCAGGATATACGAAGAAGCGCGGGCGCTGACGAAGCTGGGCCATGAGGTCTGCATCGTGACGTATCACCTCGGCCGAGATATGCCGGGGGTGCGCGTGGTACGAACGCCGCATATTCCGTGGTACAGCAAGCTGGAAGCGGGCCCTTCCTGGCATAAACCGTATCTTGATATACTGCTGTTGTGGAAATGTCTGGCTGAAGCCCGCTCATTCCGCCCTCATCTGCTCCATGCCCATCTGCACGAAGGAGCCTTGATCGGCTCTGTTCTCAAAAACCTGCTTCATATTCCCCTGCTGTTCGATTATCAGGGTAGTTTGAGCGGCGAGTCGCTCAATCATGGTTTTTTTCGTGCGGCATCACCTCTTATGAAAATATTTAAAGTGCTCGAACGCTTTATTGACCTTCAGGCTGACCACATAATCACCAGTTCTGACAAAGGTGGACAGGAGCTGATACACGATTGGAACATAACGCCTGGTAAGGTAACCGGCCTGATTGACGGCGTAGATACGGAAATATTCCGGCCGTGCAACCGAAGCGAAGCACGCCGGGAACTCGGAATTCCTGAAGATGTGAAGCTGGTTGTCTACCTCGGTCTCTTTAACCGTTATCAAGGGGTTGACCTGTTGTTGGACACTATTTTTCTTGTTAAAGTCAAAGCTCCCGATGTCCGCTTTCTGCTGATGGGATTTCCCGACGAGGAATACCGCAGAAAGGCGACAGATATGGGTATTAACGATGTCATTACCTTCACCGGGCGGGTCAGTTATGATCGAGCCCCGCAGTTTCTGAGCGCCGGTGATCTTGCCGTTTCGCCGAAACTGTCACAAACCGAGGCCAATGGGAAACTGTTCAACTACATCGCTTGCGGTCTGCCTACGATAGTATTCGATAACCAAGTCAATCGGGAGATACTTGGCGGTGACGGGATCTATGTCGAACATGGAAATACTTCTTTGCTGGCAGATACCATTATTTCAACGATACATAACAGTGATATTATGATTCCTCTTTCAGGGCAGGTCAGAGAAAGGGCAATACGAATACATTCCTGGGATACCAGATCAAGGCAGCTTGTTTCCGTTTACCGGACGTTGCTGACATCGCAGTAGGTATTGTTCTGATATTGAAAAAAATGCATTGAGTGCTAAAAAAAGTTGACACCAATATCTCTATTTGCTATAAAGCTGGTCTCGCAAGCGGGAATAACTCAGTGGTAGAGTGCAACCTTGCCAAGGTTGAAGTCGCGAGTTCGAATCTCGTTTCCCGCTCCAAAA
>JAFLLC010000087.1 GCA_019162745.1 Deltaproteobacteria bacterium
CAACATATCGATAATCAGTCAGTTTTATATATTCAGCTATGCTGTGCTGCTGGTAATAGTGTTCATTTGTTGACGCTTGTCCCAGGCGGTCAGTTTGGCAAGGCCGTCGAGAAAATCATCTTCAAGGTCTTGCATGAACGGAGCGGTTGCCCTGAAATCATCGCGGTGTTTCTGGCGCTCTTCTTCGGACAGGGAGCACCAGTAGTCATCCCGTTCCAGTGCCTCCCGCTCCTCATCAGCCAGTTGCTCTTCCATCTGCCTGGCCTCAGTACGCTTCCGTTCTGCTACCTCTTCTGACTTGGCGTTACGAACTTCGGGAGGCTCATACCATTCCGGTACAACGAGATCCTCACAAAACGTCTGAAGATAGCCGCCGGGGTTCTTGATTTCCTTGCGTTCACGTCGCCATTTTTCTGCGGCAAAGTCGGCAGCCTGAATAACCCTCTCACTTACATGGCGCTTGATCAGGATTTTCAGCTCTTTTTCAGAGATTGTTGACAACGGCGTTCCGGACAACAACAACCGAATCTCCTGTTGTTGTTTTTCTATCTCTTTTTCTGTCTCTGTTTCTATTGCGTTACTCAGCGTTACTTGTAACGTTACAGGCACCGCTACATTTTTCTTATTGCTCCGATGGCGAGCCACCCGAACCTTGGTTTGTTCCCTTATCTTATCCATGCCACTTACATTCTGATGTATTTCCCATTCGGCCAGAAAGTATGCTCCGTCTATAACTTCGACCATCTTGAATTGCAGGAATGCAGATATCGCCAGTCTGACGGTGTTTAGTGGCCGTCGAAAGACCGTTGCGAGCATTTCATCTGAGTACGGTCTCTCGCCGTTTAAAAGCAAATACCCACGGGCATTGCATTTTCCGGCCAATATCTGCATTTTGAACCAGATAATAAGAAGAGTGTCTCCCTCTGGCATAGATTCAAGGAGAATAATGGATTCTGAGTCAAAGATTCTTGTATGCAGCTTGATCCAGAAAACGTCACTGCCCATGAATCTGCCCGTCATTCAAAAATGACAATGAGGTGGCCAAAATAAAATCATGCAGATGCAATTTGTTGTTACTAAGCAACACGGTGCATCTCCATCCAGAGATCAAGATCTTCTTTGAAGTAGAGAATTTTGCGCCCAAGCTTAATGCATGGAGGCGGTGGCATCCGCTTTTCCCTTCTGCGGCCTCTTTTGATCTGGCGTTACGAACTTCGGGTGGCTCATACCATTCCGGTACAACGAGATACTCGCAGAGTGCCTGGAGATATGCTTGACCGTTTTCACCGGCAAATTGACAAAGCTTTCCGAAAACAAGTTTTGCTGTCGAAGACAATTCAGTACTCCTTGTTATGACATTCGGAATGAAGCACCCGACAAACAGACGCCATGGATTATAGGTTTCACCTGCTGTAGGCATTCAAACTATTGCTCTCTGAGGTTGCGTGGAATAATTATCAATGTCTACATCGCTTAATTTAGGCCCAACAACAGGTAAAGAAACCAGGTATTGCTGAACTTCTGACTCTAAATAACCAAGTCTACCGCGTACTTTTCTCGGGCAGAGTTCACCGCTCATTGCCATACGATACAATGTTGTCCTGGCTCGCCCAGTAACATGTTCAACTTCACGACGGCTCATAAGTCTGTCAGTCAATACGGACATACGATTCTCCAATCTGAAAATTAATTTGTAGGCTCCATATTTTTGCTTTTATCAACGCAGCTTATGTGATATATACGGAACATATTGGGACATATAAACGCTATAACGAACATTGTCAATAAATTATTCGCTATATAGATCATTTTTTAGGAGTTTAGTGTGGACTGGGTAGATGACGCAGACACGATTGACAGTTTTCCGGATCGGCTCAAAATGGCAATTGGGGCAAAGAGTGCCCGATCTTTTGCCATGCAAAGCGGTTTGTCTCCTACGGTTATTCATCAATACCTGGCTGGAAAAAGTGAGCCGACCCGCCTTGCTCTTATCGCAATAGCCAGTACGGCAGAGGTAAATCTGGAATGGTTGATAACTGGAAATGGTGCCATGCTGAAAGAAAAGGGTAGCGTGCTCATAAACAGAGAGATGTATGACGGGATCATTGAAGCGGTAGAAGAATATCTGGCTGAAGATGGCCTGGAGCTTCTACCATCAAAAAAAATTGAGACGTATCATTATCTTTTTGATCTGTTCAAAGATCAGCCCGGAATAAACAAAATGCAGGTAGGAAAAACATTGCGGTTGGTGGCCTGATGGGAGAGATTCGGTATATGAATATGCGTGAGCAGACTAAACAAGAAGCGGCAGAATTTATCAAGCAAGCAATCGGCGACGTTAGACAGAATAATAGTCTACGCAAACCATATCAGATGATGGACCGGATTAAGAATCCTGAAGACATTGAGGCAACAATAGCGGAAACGTTTACTGCTTTCGACGCCATTAAAAAGCAGAAAAGCCAATATGATGACCGGCGAATCTGGAGCCTTTTTGGATTTGCCCTTGTGATAACCGGCTTGATCACAATAAAGAGTTTTATTGCGTCAGGAATTTTACTGGTCGGTGCTATCGTTATTGCACTTATATTTTCCAAGGCACACAAAGCTGCATTTCCTCTGGAAATTGAAATCAAGGCTTACGAGGGGGTATTACTGAAACTGCATGAAATGAAAATTTTGCACGAGAAAATAATCACGGTCACAAAAGATTGATAATCATTAGCCAAATGGCTCATTGGTCTACAGGCGCTTTTGCTCTGACAATTTTTTGCAGGTAGCGCCCCCAAAGTATCAGCCAGCGACGTTTTTCAGCATCATATCTGTGTTGGTTGTAGACGCTGATTATACCTTTCTTCTTGTGATTCAGTACCTCGTCGATTACCTCATCAGGGCAACCGAGTCGAGCAAGGCCTGTCGCCATGGTGCGACGCAGATCATGAGGTGTCCACCGGGGAATCCCCAAGTATTTATTGTCCGTCAGATTGTGAGACAAAGTCGCCGGCCTCATGCTGCCTTCGGCTTTTAACCCTCTCCCCCTTCCTCGTACCGGAAAAATATACGGATCTTCTTTAGCCGGCAATAATGACCTTGTCAAGACGGAGAGATAAACACGATTTTCACGATCATTTTTCTTGGCGCGTTCAGCTGGTATTATCCACCAATGACCACCGATTTCACTCCATGACAGGCCTGTCACTTCGCCTGGACGCTGACCGGTGGTCAATATCAATAGCGTAGCTTGTCCGATTTCACAATTTTTCAGCGAAGCCCAGATCAGCTTGATCTCGTCGTCAGTCAAAACACGTTTACGAGCCTTGGGCGCAGTTGCAGGCACAGCACGCCCAGCTCCAGCAAAGGGGTTCATTTCAACAAGCTCTCGAATTAATGCAAACGAATACATTGCCCGCGCTGTCTTAATGACATTCCGGGCCTGACCGGGAGCGCGACGCGCAATACTCTCGATCAAAGCAATGGCATCTTTTCTCCGAACCATCGCTGCTGGCAAATTTCCAATAGAAGAGACAACGTCCTTTTCCAGGGTTCGTTCCTGCTGTAACACAGAACGTGGGACTAAATGGTTTTTGATGTGTTTGACATAGAGAGTTTTCAAATCAGAAACTGTGAACACTTCCGGCTCAAGGGGTATGGGAGGAGGTTCTGGCGGAGGAGCCTGTGGGTCTATGCCACTTTTAGTCAGCTCGACAGCCTTACGATAATCGTTATGAGCATCTTCCAAAGACTTATCGGGGTAATTGCCCAGATTCATCTGCCTGCGCTTACCATTGACATTATAGATGTAGTACCAGGTTTTGACTCCGGAAGGCAAAACTCTGATTGTAAAGCCGCGGCCCTCACGTATCTGATACATCTCCACTTCGGGCTTAAGGCTTTTTATAAATCTATCCGTGAACACGCCAGGCTTGCGTGCACGCTTGCGTATTCGATTTGGTTGAGTGTTCTTATCGAGCATGTAACCTTCATGTAACCTTAATTGCTGTGGCAACTACCAGTTCACACTAGCACATGACGAAACATCAAAACAAGTATTTTTATTTATATCAATATGTTATATAATATTTTTGAATCAGACTGAAACATTTAGGCGCATTTTGAAACAGATAAATATTGGATTGAAAATCCTCGTGTCGGCGGTTCGATTCCGTCCCTGGGCACCACTTCAATATCCGGCACCGTCCGATGCAGTACCTAAGCCCCGAGAAATCGGGGCTTTTTCTTTATCTATTGTCCGAATTCGTCTTTTGTGGTATGGCAAAATCCTAGAGCTTTGGAGGTATATATTGAGAGATGCAAACCTCCATGCATACCGGATATGGGAGCCTTTTCCGTTATGGATTAAGTGGAGTGACAGTTCTGAGTGGTGACATTTTTTACCATTTTTTTCACCATTTTTTGTGACAGTTTTTTCAATACTGTTGGAGTGTATTATGCTGGTTCGACCCTTTTCAGATATTCATGCCGAGTTCTGGCCGACAAACAAAATTGATCGCATCATCAGTATGGTAATTCCGCCGCTGCCAACCGATCAGGAAACCATTGCTCTGGTTGCTGGCGATATCGGATTGGCCCATAAACAGGAGACCTGGCTCAAGGTTATCAGCCTTCTTGCCAAGCGCTTCCTGGCTGTCATCTGTGTGGAGGGGAACCATTTTTTCTATCATAACGATTTCTTCGGGCGTATCCATGAACTGAAAGCCAAGCTGTCGATTCCAAAAAATGTCCATTTTCTTGAAAATGAATCAGTTGAGATCAACGGTGTCATATTTATCGGGGCAACATTATGGACAGACTTCCGGGAGAAGGATTTCTTCAAGATGCAGTATGCCCGGAAGAACATGAACGACTTTGTGCTGATCAAAAAAGCTGACGGAACGAGGATCATGCCCGAAGAGACAGTCGATCTATTCCTGGAATCGAAGCGCTATATCTTCGAGGCACTGGCAGCCGCCGGAGATACGAAGACTGTCGTGGTAACACATCATGGGGTTTCACCGCTCTCCATCCATGAAAAGTTCCGGGGAGATAGTCTCAACTGTGCCTTCATGACCGATATTTCCACCGAGATCATCGACCATGGCCCCTATCTCTGGGTACATGGCCATACGCACAACTCGTTCGACTATACGCTCGGCAAGACACGGGTGGTGGTAAATCCGTACGGGTACAGGGATGTGGAGGTCAATCCACAGTACGACAAACAGCTGCTGATCGAGCTATGAGTAAGGGAAAATAACTGGTGAAGCTTTAAGGAGGGGGAAAAATGCGACAAAAGAAAACGACACCATACGGGCAACTTTCCCGTCGTAAACAGCGTGACAATTTCATCCGCCTGCGGCAGAAGATTCGTAATGACACCTCAATTTATGGCGGACAGTTTACAAGTGATCATGTCCTGAACGAACCGGGACGTCCCGCTTTGTACAACCAATGGGCTGATGCATACTTCCTCGGCAGTGACGGGTTGACCATCTGGAATGCCACCATCATCACCGCCGCCAGAGAGTTCTGGGATGTCGTGGAAGAACTGTCCTTCACACGGGCCTGGGATATGCTGACTCCTGAAGAACAATCAGCAGAAGCGGAAATAAAGTTTGAACCGATCTGGTCGAATGGCCATCGTATGTTCCGCATGGCCGAAAGGCCAAAACTGGTCTATGAAAAATACAGCGGGCTCAGCTTTATCGAGTATCAAGACAAACTTGCTGAAGAGATCGTTCAGAACGAGCCGCCGGAAATATTTGAATCGTTCGAGACAGACCGCTCCTACTGCTATGGTACCGGGCTGAATATGGTTGTTCACGTTGATGAGATCAACCAGGCTACCATTGAGGAGTCGATTCGTCGATTCCGCCAAGTTGGGGAAAACAACTGGCGATCTGCTGCACCGCTGCTTCGCACAGAATTGCCGATGGAAACAGCACATGCCGCATTCAGCAGGATACGATTGCAGCCTTCGGAGTGAAACCGTGCTATTCGTCGAATAAAGCTGTTGCACACGCATAGCAAATAAATTACAGTAACCACCATTACCATTAAAACATTGACGGTGGTGTGGGCCCATGAAATTCTACAATCGTGTCAGTGAACTCGAAGAACTAGCCAACCTCCATGAACAGTCGGCAGCATCCGGCAGGATGACCGTCATCACCGGTCGCCGTAGGGTTGGCAAGACGATCCTGGCTCTTGAATCGGCAAAATCTGCCAAACACCTCTATCTATTTGTCTCTCGCAAGGCGGAATCCCTTCTCTGCCAGGAGTACCTAGAAGAGATCCGCCGTATCGGCACCCTGCCGGTTATTGGTGAGATCCGCAATTTTCGTGATATCTTCACTCTGTTGATCGAGCTTTCCCGCACTGAACGTATCACCCTGATCATTGACGAGTTTCAGGAGTTCTTCAGCATCAATCCGGCTGTTTATTCCGAGATTCAGGGTATCTGGGACCGCAACAAAGCAACCTGCAAACTGAACTTGATCTGCATCGGTTCGGTTCACTCTCTCATGCACCGCGTCTTCCAGGATGCCAAGGAACCGCTCTTCGGTCGGGCCGACAGGATCATCTTTCTCAAGCCATTCAGTATTGCCGCTATTCACGAAGTCCTCACCGATCATGGTCACCGTGATACCCCGTCCCTGTTCGACAGCTACGCCATAACCGGCGGCCTCCCCAAATATCTGGAGATGCTGGCCGAGAACAAGTCACTGACGCATAAGAAGATGCTCGACTTTATTCTCAAGCCGCATTCACCTTTTCTTGCTGAAGGGAAGAACCTACTGGTGGAAGAGTTCGGCAGAGAATATGGCACCTACTTCTCCATTCTTGAGCTGATTAGCGTCGGCAAAACTGCCCGTAGCGAGATCGAATCGGTGCTGGAAATCCACAGTGGTGCATACCTGGCCAAACTGGAAGACGAATACGCCTTGATTGCCAAGCACCGTCCAATCAACGCCAAGCCAGGCGGTAGGCTGCAGAAGTATTATCTTCGTGATAACTTCCTCAGCTTCTGGTTCCGCTTTATCTACCGCAACCTGTCAGCGATCGAGACCGGCAACTTCGGTTATGTCCGCGAGATTATCGAACGCGATTACGCCACCTGGTCCAGCAAGATCTTGGAGCGCTTCTTTCACGATCTGTTTGCTGCCAGCGGCAAGTATAACCGCATCGGCAGTTACTGGGAGCGAGGCAACAAAAACGAGATTGACCTGGTGGCGGTGAACGACCTGCACAAAGTACTGGTAATAGCCGAGATCAAACGGAACAAGTCCAGGATCAGTCTGCCGGCCCTGCAGCACAAGGCTGAACGACTGCTGCAGGAATATCAAGGATACCAGGTGGAGTATCGTGCTCTGGGGCTGGAAGATACGATGGAGTTTTTACCGTCGGGAGTGAACAGTAACTGCTGAAATGACGTATGCTGTCATATGCTTATGCTATTCTGATTGAGTGGCATCAGAACTTAATTAATCGTAAGGATTAGATAATGAATAATTCCGAAATGCTTATCTATCAGGCGCCGGACGGGACGATCAGGTGGTTGTCTGGAAATTCCGGACAACCACCCGTCATGACGCCATAGTTGCCGAGAGTGAACTGCTTGAGGAGTCGTCCATCAAGAAATTCGGGATTTCCGAATTTCAATAAAAAAAACCGAATTACTATAGTTTGTACGTGATTATCTCCGTCAGTTAGTGATTGATTCCAAGTCAGGAATAATTACATCCGGGTCATTTCAGCACGGGATATGACAGTCAAAGAATTGGAGGTATATCGTGACGGCCTTAAAAAAAGTTCCAAAATTTAAAACAGAGGATGACGAGCGGGACTTCTGGTCAACCCATGATGCGACGGACTATCTTGATTTTTCTCAAGCCGAGGAGACTGTATTTCCCAATCTAAAACCATCAACCAGGGCGATTTCGCTGCGTCTACCGGTTTCGTTGATTGATCGGCTTAAAATGCGCCCCATTAAAAAGGACGTTCCCTACCAATCGCTCTTGAAAGTGCTCCTGGCTGAAAAAGTTGATGAAGCTTTTCATCATGCGAAATGACATGAACGACTACGATACGCTCCTCCACTCCGTGAGTGCCATTGCCGAACAGATGCAGGGGTTGCAAGCAGTTGCTGTGCTCCAATATACGCCGGTGGTGGAAACTATTATCGCCACTCGCAGCCGCGATGTCCGGCAGATCGAACATACTCTCGATGGTCTGCTTGATTTTTGCGCTTACGAACAAGCACTTCTGCTCTATCGTCGTCTCTGTCGCCATTACTTCGACATCGACCCCGCCGCCACGGCAGGCTATATCAACGCTTATTGCGAATTGTGGGATTCAGAACCATAGATTTCGTGACGGATTGCGACAAAATTAGTTGCAATTCACGACTACTAACGACATTATGTATGTCGCGATTCGTCGTTAATATCAAAAGCGAGACTTGAACATGACTGTTACATTGCTGTCTCCCCAACAAGAAGAGATCCTTGCTTCCCTGGCCCGTCACCCTGATGGACGTAATAGTGAGTGCATTCGGAACGAACTGAGTAACCCTCCGCACCTGCGTACGATACAGCGCTGGCTCGCCGAACTGGCGGCAAAGCGGCATATTGCTGCTATTGGCAAAGGCAAGGCAACTATCTACCGGCTGCTCGCGCCAACTGACATCCGTAGGGTTTCACCCGAATCAGAAACACCCGGTGCAGAAGAAACCTACGAAACGTACATTCCGCTCTCCGAAGAGGGCCGCGAGATATTCTCCCAGGTTCGTCGCCCACGGGGAGCGCGAACCCCTGTCGGGTATGAACGCTCATTCCTCGATGCGTATATCCCCAACACAACATGGTATCTGGGTGAGATGACCCGCAAACACCTGCATCGCATTGGTGATACGGGTGAGTTTGAAAGACCTGCCGGGACCTATGGCCGGGCCATTCTGGGCAGGCTGCTGATCGATCTTTCGTGGGCATCCAGCCGTCTGGAGGGGAACACCTATTCCCGCATCGACACACAAAACCTGATCGAGTTTGGCCGTTATGCAGAAGGGAAGGACGCTCAGGAAGCGCAGATGATCCTCAATCACAAGACGGCCATTGAGCTGCTGCTTGATGAAGCGGAATCCGTCGGGTTTGATACACATACCTTCCTCAGCCTGCACGGTCTGTTATCGGAAAACCTGATGCCTGACCCGGACGCCAGCGGACGCCTACGTTCCCGGCCTGTCCAGATCGGCGGTTCTGTATTTGTGCCGCTTGCGGCTCCTCAACTCATCGAAGAATGTTTCCACGAGATACTCGGAAAAGCTTCTGAAATCGAAGATCCCTTTGAACAGGCGTTTTTCATCCTGGTGCATATCCCCTATCTGCAACCTTTCGAGGACGTGAACAAGCGGGTTTCCCGACTCGGGGCCAATATCTCGCTGATAAAACATAACCTCTCACCGCTGACGTTTATCGATGTGCCGGATCGGGCCTACATCGACGCCATGCTGGGTGTTTACGAAATGAACCGGTTCGAACTGCTTCGAGACCTGTTTGTCTGGGCCTATGAACGATCTACCAGGGAATATGTCCTGGTCCGCAAAAGCCTGGCGGAGCCTGACCCTATTCGGCTTCGCTATCGTCTACAGTTGCACGAACTGGTAGCGGATATCGTTCGCAACAAGCGGCTGGATATTCTGCA
Source organism: Deltaproteobacteria bacterium (assembly GCA_019162745.1). Lineage (GTDB taxonomy): Bacteria > Desulfobacterota > Desulfuromonadia > Geobacterales > Pseudopelobacteraceae > JACRCG01. The sequence continues at coordinate 9,700 of JAFLLC010000087.1, forward strand.
GAGAATTGAACAGTTCGCAGAGAAGCGCATCGACGAGCAAAATCGTTCCGCCTTTGTCGAAATGGTACAGGATGAGATCAAGCGTCTGCATCCGGGGATAATTGCCCGCTATCGCCTGCGCCCTGCGGAATTTGCGGCGTGGCAGGAGGCGAGAAAGTTGTAGTGGGACACGGATGTCAAGATCAAGTTCGCCTGGCACGAATTAGATTCGGATATCAAGGGGTGTGATGTTGGCAAGAGGAGTGAATCAGAATGATCAAATGATCAAACCTACACTCTTGACAAAGTAAATTGTGTCAGTTTGACCCCTGAGGTTCCGCGTGTGCGTGAACTTCTCAAAAAGATATTGAACGAAAAGAGTAGATGAAATCAGTGTTGTCCGTTAGGTCCTTGCATTGTTCTTTGAGATAAAAAATATGCATAAAATCAGCATGATGTCGCATTTTTTACTTGACTTTTGGTAAAAAGTTTTGAGGTCGCGTTAGTAACTATCTAATATTACAGAGGTTACGACATATCAAATAACTACTTTCTAGTTGTTAATATTAACGCACTGCGATCGGTCCTGACCAATCGTTTCGAGAATGACCCGTAATTTGACATTAGTCCTGGAATCGAACCGGCTCCCTAATTCACCATCCAATCGATTTTTTTCCTGTACAAAAACGGGGGATCGATTAGATTTTATTTAAGAACACCACAAGTACACCAAAACCCAGGGATTTCTGTATGCGCATTCAAACTATCAGTCTAGGCCGCAATTTACTTCACACTCCGCACGGCTTTTACTTTAGAATGCGCGTTACATTCCAACGGTAAATCCACCGCAGCCACAGAATAAATCGATAAAATTCAGCGGCGCACGTAGATCCGCACCGTCTGAATGACACATATTATCTTCACGCGGCATACAATTCCCCATACTATCCACGTTTGTCTCTCTCTTCTTCAATTATACAATAGGTGTATGTCATAATATGTCGTTCGAGTCGTTTTTGTTTCTCTGCCAGCTCCAATTCTACGGTTACTGGTTGTGGACCCACTACAACAACTCGGGCCTCTGTTCCTTAAGCCAGGACTCTACATCTCGCATCAAATCCTTTGCTTCAGTAATGCACTGCTCCATGGAGACTTCATCAACCCAGCCTCCAGAATAATCCGTCAGGTTCCGCTTCCGGCGCAACACATCAAGCACAGCCATACGTGCGGTTGGCAGGCCGATGGTCTGAGGCAGTGACTGGATCACCGTCATGTGATGTCCCGGCCTTGCAGTGTCGGGTCAAAAACCGTTCGCCATCATGGCGACAAGGGCAAGCTGCATGATGGCCTTGTAGGCGCTGTCGAAGCGCGTCTCGCAGCTGATCACATCAACGCCGGCATCGGCCAAATTACGCCGGGCAGCTTCAAGCAACCGATGAATCTCTTCTTTGCCGGTTACGTGGATTTTCAGCTGCCCAATCTTTTCCAAATTACGCAGGTTTTCCAAGGTCATGTCCATCACCTATAAGAAATAGTTTCGGCTCGCTCATGATACGCGTTACAAACTGTTCGCCGGCAGCCAGCTTGGCAGTGAACTGTTCGTAGGGCATGATTACCGGATTGATTTCCCGGCCAAGTTTCTGGTTCATATCCGCCAAGGCCACCACGACGTCGGTAAAGGATGCCGTTCCGACGACACAGACATCCACATCGCTGGTCGCCCGTTCTTCTCCTTTGGCTACGGATCCGAAAATGAATGCTGCGGTAATGCCCGTTGACAACGGCTGCAAGGCTGAACGTATGATATCCGCCAGACCGCTCGTTTTGCGGAAGATGCCGGTCAGTTCATGAAAGATGGGGCAGTCCCGTTCTGCATGGTAGCGGACCTGGTTACCCAAAGCCTGTCGGGACAGCAATCCGGCATCGGTAAGGAGCTTGAGCTCACGGTGCAGCGATCCGGCCGGTACTCCGGTCAAACGGGATATCTCCCGGACATGGAAAATAATCGAGACGATAAGAAAGAAGAAGGCCCAGTCAGCCGGGAGCAGCTCTATGCTGAAGTCTGGGCCGAGCCGATGACCAAGGTTGCACTGAAGTGCAAAGTTTCATCAAGTTTCATGGCGTGTGTCTGTACCTGGCTGAATGTTCCACGCCCTGAAAGGGGATATTGGGCGAAACTTGCCGTTGGTAACATATCCAAGCAACCGCCGTTACCGGAAGCTGAACCTGGCGATGATTTGGAGTGGAATCGGTATGCTGAGGAAGGGGAGCGCAAGGAATGGGAGGCCAAACAGATCCTCTGGCGCCGGGAAGAGGAAGAGCGCCGGCGGGTCAAGGCGATCAAGGAGAGCCAGGATGAGCTATCCGAAATCATCATGGCTTGGGTAAAGGCAAAAGGTATTGAGGATTTTTTGCTGACGTTGAGCGGCGAACCAACAACCTTGATGAGGAACAGAAAGCAATTGTCCTGGAGCGGTTGAATCAGGCAAGAGAGTTGATCGACAGTACAAACGCCCTACAGTGGCTCGCAACCTGGAAGACACCAGAGGAGAGGGTTGCCAGCAACAGTTGCAGTTATTGGTAAATCGAGCTAAATGAGAATGCAGGTGGTGTTATTCGACCCACTAACGCCACTCTGTCAAAAAAATGGAGTTATGCCAATCCCTTTACTACAGCCTGTTATCCGCTGCTCTATGGTCTCAAGATCTTGCTCATCGATTTGCTTTGGCACAGGATATCCTTTCCGTCTCGAAAATCAATATTTGAGACAAAAAAACCTGGCATTAGTATGCCGAGGACAGATTCCAAATGGGTTTGATTTAATCAAGGAATCGAACCGGCCCCCAAAGTTACGGCCAGCGCCTCATTTACCAGCCTTCGTACAGACAACTAAAGCGGCGATTACACCAGGAACCCACCCACACAAGGTTAACAGAGTAACGATCAATATCGTCCCGCAGCCCATATCTAATACTGCCAAGGGTGGCAAAAGAATGCAGAGCAAAGCCCTTCCTAAACCCATGTTGTCTTCTCCTTCCCCGTTTCCGGGTTACAATTCATCATAAAGCCGACGAACCTCTTCCTGGCCATGAAGTCTTTCCAGTCTGCGAACAATAAAGTGGCCCCGCCCCATGTCCTGAAAATGGTCAATGAATAAGGTATTGATCGCGGCACCACCGAATGCCCCTACCACAGGCACTGCCTGAGCCGCAGCTTTTTCCGAGACGACAATCGAAAAGCGGGATGCAACGTGGGAAATCAATCTGACAATTGCAGGCGCACCCTGTTGAGACAGTCCCTTTTTTGTTAAATGCGCGGCAGCTTCCGAGATCGACTTAGCGAGAGCAGTCCTTGCGGCAAAATAGCCTGCTTCAGTACCATCGTCACTCTTTGATTTGCCGCCAAGCGCCAGAACCTGAACGCATTGCAATCTTGCGACAGGACAACTCAAATCTTCACCTTCGCTACGGGCAATGTCTGCAATAGAACGAAGCATAATCGTTGTAGATATTGGCAGTTCTATTGCAAGTCCAGGCAGACCAAACAAGCCTCCTGTGGCTCCAGTAGCTCCGACTGCAAGCTTGTGCCACCAGTTTGAGGAAGCTTCTTTTACATCCTTGTCCATTGTCAAGAGCGCAATATCGAGTGCCTTTTCAATTGATTTGCGTGTGATGTCATTGACAGTCACGGACATCGAATCGGGCAATCTTTTGAGCGCCTTTTCGATGGGGGTTCCGACGTAATTACTTAGCTTGGCAGCGAGACCGGGGTTTTCGAGAAGCTCTTTCGCTCCCCTGAGTTCACTTAATTCAAATGCTGATAGTGCCATTTACAACCTCCAAGCCTGAATGTCAGATAATAGCATTTGTATATCTATTTCTCCCGAACAGAGAAGCGGTCAATTGCATTAATTCTGCTGATCTCAACCCGGTCAGTTGAACTGTCGGAATAGACCTCACTGGCAAGCCAGGTAAGCTCTTCATTTTCAAGAA